>JAFGPA010000018.1 GCA_016926175.1 Microcaldota archaeon | reverse complement strand
GGAGAAACAGAACGAAGCCGTTCCGGAGCAGGACACAATCATATTCCGGCACAGCGGGTTCCATCCGGAGAAACAGAAGTTTCCCCTGCCGATCCTAAAGAAAAAAAGCAAAAAGACAATTCCAAATAATTTCCTCTTTTATAACAATATTTTTAATCCTTATTGCCCAAATACACCCTTATGAGAGGGAGGATTCTGAAATTTGCAGCTGTGGGATTACTGGCAGCTGGCTGTTCAAAAAAGGAACCAGATAAATTCAGGTGTTATGACTATAAGGATCAAACCCTGAGAGTCAGCCTTGGAGATATGGAGTATCCGATGAAGATTGTGGAAGAAGATCCTCTTGATTATTTTTGCACCTATTCAGGCCATCTTTTCTGGCTGACAAACAACCATCTCCACGTCAAGAAGCTTTCCATAAAAGGAACTGCTGTTGAAGCTGAGGAACTGTTCAAAGACAAGCATACAAGACCGGACGAATACAATGTTCCCGGAGTCAGTATTTTAAGCGGGGATATCTGGGATAATCCCGGCACTGAATGGGAAAACATCACAATTGCAACTATTACGAATACCGGCATGTTTCAGGCAATACGTTATTCGCTTCCGGACATTGCAAACAATACTCCTGATCGTGCAACCAAGGAATTGTCCCTGCTGTCAGAGAAAAACAGATGGTCTTCCGTTGTTGCTGATGCCGTGGTGAAGATCATAGGAGAAGAATTGTTTGTTGTAATTTCCACGGGAAAAAAGGGCGAAGCAGAGGTTAAGAAATTCTATAATATCTCATTTGAAGGGCCAAAAGGAAGCAGATTCTCAGAAAGGATGATGGCAGTTACCCCAAAAGAGCTTTGGATGCTCTATCCTGATCTTCACAATATCGCTGAAATTTCATCGCCGATAAGATATGATTCCGGGCTGGGCGGATGGGTTGTCAATCTTGCCGGAGAAAATCAAAACGGCGAACTATTTCCTATGTTTCCTATAGTGGCAGACTGATTCCAGGATAAGTAAGAATCCTTGCTATCAAACCTGCAAGTATTATTGCAAAAACTATCTCAAACAGGGATATCGCAAGTGCAACCTTCCATCCCTGCTCTTTTTTCAAAACTGCAATGGTTGGCATGCATGGGACATAAAACATTGTTACGACTGCAATGGTTATCATCTGCACATTAGTCAAAACAGTGTCGAATTCAGCAGTTCCAAGCAGTGCCGCAAGCATGATTATTGTCAGTTCCTTCCTCAACACTCCAAACACCAGCGTCAACCCGACAATTGCCGGAAGGCCGAGCCATCCAACTGTGACCGGGCTTAGTATCTCTGCTATATCTTCAAGCAATCCAAGAAGCTCAACTGCCTTTATCAGTATTGTTGATGCGATTATGACCGGGAAAGCAACCATTACGAAAGACCGGATTTTTTTCCATGATCCAAAGACAATATTACCTAATGCAGGAACCTTGTAGGATGGCATCTCCATCACAAGTCCGATATATTCCCCTGGAAATGCTTTGAATGCCAGCTTTCCGAGCACAAGAATTACCAGCAGGTTGAGTGCATATAGAGAAAGTGCCCATTCCAGGCCGGCATATCTTGCAACAAGTCCCATCACAACTACTGTTACGGCAGCGCATGGCACAAGCGTTACTGCAAATGTTGCCAATAGCCTGTCTCTCTGGGTTTCCAGTATCCTGCAGGAAAGGCAGGCAGGCACATTGCACCCGTATGCCAGCAGCATTGGAATAAATGCCTTTCCGTGCATTCCTATTTTTTGCATGACCGAATCCATTAAAAATGCCATTCTTGCCAGATAGCCTGAATCTTCCAGTATTGCAAGTATTATGTAGAATGGGATGAGGTAAGGGAGGGCTATAGAAACTCCCGCTACAATACCTTCAAGAATTCCTCCAATAAATATTGCCGATATCATATTGTTCTCTATCAGTACACCTGCTGATTGGTTGAGGTATTCTAAATAGCTGATCATGTATGAAGATGCAATGTCTCCAAATGCAAATATTGAAAGGAACGAAATTCCAGCAATAAAAAGAAGAAAGAAATATCCAAAAAACCTGTGAAGAAGTATCGCATCCAGCCGTTGTGTAAAAGGTATTCCGGTTTTATGCAATGATATGCATTCCCTTGAAATTCTTTCTGCAGCGGCATATCTTTCGGATGAAATGGCAATATGGCCCCGCTGTCCGCATTTTTCAATTTTTTTCAGGCTTAAGGAAGCCTTCTTTTTTATATCAGAAGCAACTGCAATATCATCTTCTTCAAGCAGCTTGATTGCTACCCATCGCGGGGGGTAATCGGTGCTTTTTATTGCTTCTGCCAGTTTTTTGATTTCCTGTTCAATATTTTTCCTGAACTTAATATCAGGAGGCTTTTTCTTTGTCCTGATTGCAGTTTCTATCAGTTCAGCAATTCCCTTTCCCTTTGTTGCTATTATGGGAATTACAGGGACTCCAAGCCTTAAAGAAAGCTTTTTTACATCTATGTCCATTCCCTTTTCCCCTGCCAGGTCCATCATGTTCAGGGCAATGACCATCGGCCTTCCAAGTTCCATTATCTGCAGAGTGAAGAAAAGATTTCTTTCAAGTACAGAGGCATCAACAACATTTATCACAACATCCGGCTTTTCCTTTGCTATGTAGTCCCTTGATATCTGCTCTTCAATGGAAAAAGTTGAAAGGGAATAAATTCCCGGAAGGTCTACCACGCTTATTCCCATTCCTTTGAAGTTCAGCTTTCCTTCAGCCTTTTCTATTGTTTTCCCAGGCCAGTTTCCGACGTGGCGGCTCAATCCGGTAAGATTGTTGAACAATACTGATTTTCCGACATTTGCATTTCCGGCAAGAGCTATCCTCATTTGTCCACCGCCAGGTAAATCTTTTTTGCAAGTCCTCTCCCGACAGCCAGCCTGGATGATCTTATGGAAATCTCTACAGGGCCTATCAGGGTGGATTCACGCTCAACTTCAATTTTTGTTCCCGGAGTAAGTCCCATTGCCGTGAGCCTTTTGCATGCAGTGCTTCCGCCCTCTATAAAGAGAACAATGCCGCTTTCACCATTCTTCATTTCGGCAAGTACCCTGATCTTTTTCATGGATTTTTTCATGGTTTTTATTATTGCTTCTTCAACCTGGTCTGATATTGCGTGCTCCAGCAAACATGCTTCCTCATGCACGTTTCTTTTTACCCCAATGAATCCAAGAAATTTTTCAACCAGCCGGTGTTTCCTGAGTATCGATCTGCCAATTTCCTCTCCTTTTTTTGTAAGCCGTATTTTTCCATATTTTTCGTATTTTATCAGGTTTTTTTCCGACAATTTCTTCAGCATCTGGCTGACGCTGGCAGCAGAAATTCCAAGATCTCCAGCCAGGTCCTTTACCCTGGCTTGTCTGCCTTCCTCAGCATAACGGCACAAAGTCTCAAGATATTCCTCAATCTCGGGACTTTGAATTTTTTTCATGTGATCTTAGGTACACCTAACATTTAAAAAACAGTAACAAATACAAAACTTTCCCTGAAAATACTTTCCATGACAAATGATCCAGACCTTGAAGAAGCAATAAATGAGTGTGCAAAAATCATCGAAGAAAAATGCAAAAAAAGACCATACATGGTTATAATATCCAAGGCAAACCTGGGGTTCGAATCAGAAGAAGACAAACAAAAAGGCGTGCTGAAAGGAAACTGCACCTATCTTTATATTGCAAAGCCTCAGATCAGCAATGATCCTGTAAGCTCTGCTTTGCTGCAAGGTGCAGAAGCAGCTTTGGATATGGCAAAAAATACTGGCAAGAAAAACTGATCCGTTCCAGCCTTCAAAACAATCAATAAGGGAAAAATCATGCTGTTTCGGGGCCTGCCTTTTCATTCTGCACTCCATAATCAGCAGATCCGGCACTCCACCAGTTCCCATACTTTTCCCTGATCTTCTCTTCTATGGGTCTTGATTCCCTTATCGCCTTTACAACATCTTTTCTTTCAATTAGTTCTTTCTTTTCTACAGTTGCAATGTCCCCTGCCATTTTGATGATGCCTGCCAGGTTTCTCAGTCTCAGCGTCAGTCCCTTTGCATTGTCAACTTTTCTTGCAATTGCCCCTGCCTCCTCAATTAACAGGGAAACGGCGGCATATTCAGCATGGGGTATCTTGCCGTCTTTTATGATTTCCTGGGCAACAAACTGCACCATCTTTTCCTGATTTGCAGCTGTATTCTCCATATAGCCATTCATAAGCACCTCATATCCGTCCCCTCTTATTCTTGATCTCATTGCGGGAAGGATCTGCTTAAGATCGTTTATGTTGCAGGCTCCTACGAATATGAAATCACAGGGAACCCCTTCCACGCGAACTGCCGCGCCGCTGCTCATAGGGTTTCTGCCTACAATAGGAAATTGTTTGTCCTGCATTGCCGTGAGTATGTATCTTTGTATATCCCCAAGTGTTGACAATTCATCTATGAAAAGCACTCCTTCATGTGATTCATGGATCGCTCCCGGAACCACTCTCTGGTAAGGAGATGTTCCCAGAGTATGATGGCCGCCATAGGGGTCATGCCTGATGTCTCCAAGCAGCTCGGTTTCTGTTCCGCCGCTTGCCTGGATGAAATTTGATCTTTTCAATGGAGTTATTATTTTTCTTTTTGATTTTTTGTTCATTTCCTCAAGCTTTTTCATCTCTTCCTGCCTGAGCATCACTATCTTGCCATCAAGAGTCCTTTCATAAATAATAACTTCTTCTTTTCCTGAAAGCGCTCTCCTTGTTGTTGCAATTCTTACTTTGTCTCCTTCATGCAGCCCTCCTGATCCTGCAGGTGCAATTCCATATCTGTCAAACAATCCGCCCTTCTGGTTCTTGTTTGCTCCGCACTGCGGGCACATAGCTTCTGTGAATGAGCCTAATGATCCGCATCTTCTGCAACGGTATCCCAGCCTTTCAGCGACAAAAGTAGGAACATCAAGGGGGGAAACTTCAACACCGATCTTTCTTTCTTCGTTTTTGTCCTTGTTTATTTGTTTTTCATTTCTTATTTCAATAATCGGCCTGTCGGGATTTTCAGGACTTTCCAGAACTGATACTTCATATTTTGGCTTTGGCAGGTTGCTGGCAATTGCCTGGGCAATCAGGCTTTTCCCTGTTCCGGGAGGCCCTACCAATAACAGATGCCTCCTCTGGTATGGAACCATTTTTGCGATTTCGACTGCTTCCTCCTGGCCTATGATGCGCTCAAACGGACCGCCGGGAATTTCAACCTCTTTAGTCGTATCGAAATTTTTTACCATAACTATAATGCCACCTTACTTCTTTATATAACCGATCCCGATTTTTTCCTGGCTTATATGCCTGATATGAAGAGATCTGCAGAATAATATGTGTCTAGTAATGTTTTTAAATGTAATTTAATTCTAAACCTGGCTTAATTTAAGGAAAAATAGAATGCCTTGGAAACCATAATGGTTTCCAGGCGGGAGGGAGGACAGATAGAATGGACGTTTTGAGAGAGGGTGGGAGGTACGTCCATTCCATTCTATCAGCATAAATGTGCAACCCCTGGTCGAGGGGGGTGTGCACTTTTTATGGGAGGACAACAAGTTGAGAACAGATCAATGAGGGTTGAGAGAGGTGGGAGGTACGATCCGTTCTCTACCTTGCCATCAACGTTATTTCGGGAAGAAGAAAACCTTCTTTCCGACCTGCTTTTTGAAAAGCAGGTTTTTGCTACAAAGGCGGTTAAGCCTCGATGATGCCGCATTCTTTCCGCGATAGTTGAACTGTTCCCGTACATTCTCTGCAGTTACCTTCCCGGATCCCCTGACAAAATCAAGGATTTCCTGGTCGATCTCTGCGAGAAGAGGAACCTCATCAACTACCTGCTCCAGCGGCATTCCTTTTGCTTCCAGCGTGTCAAGTCTCTGCAATATTGTTTTCAGAAGCCTGTTTGTGTTTTCCCGTTCTTCGAGGAGCCTGTATATCATCTCTCCGAGGACGACAGGATCCCTGAATTTTTCTATGTTCTCTTCGAGGTCACTTGCTATTTCTCGTCGGAAGGTGCTGTCGGTAGCTTTAAATTCCTTTTCTTCGTTATCCTTCATGGACATGATCACCATCATGTTGCGATAAAATCACGCAACTGTCATGATATAATCATGATACATTTATAAAGGTATCGTGCTTCCAAGCTAAAATTCGTGTTAAAAGGTGGCCTTTTGAGAGCTCTAATCGACTATACCCCCGCTATTTTGTCTGCTTTTCGTAAAAGAAACCAGCGCAGACTCAGAAAACTCAATGATCATGTGCTCAATGATACTGCTCTCGAATGCAATAAAATCAATTTCCAGCTTGCCATCGTTTCATATGCATTAAGCAAAATCGTTTCAAAACCAAGATTTCTCAGGAGAGATTTCGACTCCTGTCATATGGAAGTTGGCGTTGCCCTTGAGAATCTCATCAAATGCTCCGGGAAAAACAACGAAACGCAGGTTCTTGCATGTTTCAAGGAAATTGAAAAGGCAATTTCATGCTTTGATAGCAAGGATCCCAGATTTGCAATCGATCTTATTACAAAAGGAAAGCTGAAGATGGCGGCCACATTCTATGCACAGGGCATGAGCCTTGGTGTTGCTTCCGAGATGACAGGAATGCAGAAGCAGGAAATACTTGACTATGCCGGCCAGACTATGATGTTTGACCGCCTGAAGGAGGAAAAAACTATCAAGGAGCGAATGAAGGTTGCAAGGCAGCTCATTTCGGGATAATTTAAAAAATAAAAGCAGAAAGGGTTACAATGAAAAAAGATGTTCTTGTTGATGCGGGAGTATTGATTTCCCTGACTTCATCGTGCCTTGATAATATGCTGTATTTTTTTGCAGAAAAACATAAAGTCAGATTTATCATTCCGCCTTCAGTGGAACAAGAGGTTGTTGGAAGGCCTCTTCAAAGCAAGATTAAAAGATATCTTTTTTCTGCCCTCAGAATTCAGGCTGCAATTGATGATGGCATTATTGTCGTCGTCGATGCCGAAGTAAAGGAAAAGACTGCAAAGCTGATGAAGGCTGCAAATAACCTGTTTTATATCAAGGGAAAGCCTCTTCATCTTATTGATCCGGGAGAATCAGAAATGCTTATACTTGCAAAAGAGCTTGGAGTGGAATATATCCTGATTGATGAAAGAACCACAAGAATGCTTATAGAAGCTCCATTGAAACTGAAGGACCATCTTGCCGATGAATTCAAGGTTAATGTCATAGTCAATAAGAAAAATTTCCAGTATCTTACTGCAGAAATATCGGCACTGCGCGCTTTGCGAACAAGCGAACTTGTCATGCTGTCCTATGAAAATGGATACTTCCTTGATTTTCAGTCCCTCCAGCCTGCCATTCTGGAAGCAGTGCTCTACAAGATAAAATATGCCGGTTGTTCAGTTGGTTTCAGGGAAATCAAGGAATACCTTAATGAGGTGCAATAGTTGCAGCAGTTCCTTGATTCTTTTCCGCCAGACAAAATAACTGTTGTTATTGATCATCGTGAGGATACTTTTTTTGATGAAATTTTTCAGAACCACGGTGCACACGTAGATAGAAGGGTGCTTCATGTAGGCGATTTTCTCTGTTCAGCCAGACTGGCCATCGAAAGGAAATCCAGAGCTGATTTTGAACAGTCCGTAATTGATGGGAGATTGTTTTCCCAGCTTTCAAATCTTATTTCCAATTATGAACGCACGGTTATTATCGTGGAAGGAATAAGAGACGAAGAAAGATTAAGCCGCAGCTCCCTTCTTGGAACCTATGCAACGGTAATTGCAGATTACGGATGTTCTATTATTTTTACCCGGGACAAGCAAGCAACCGCCGAACTTGTTTTTCACTTTGCCAAACATGAACAGACGGCAAAAAAACAGCCGCTGAGGATATATGCGAAGAAGAAAACTTTCACTCCTTCCCAAACCTCAAAGGCAGTCATAGAATCCCTTCCAATGATCGGCCCAAAGCTTGCCAAATCACTGCTGAATCATTTTGGATCAATAGAAGCTGTTGTCAAAGCCAGCGAACATGATCTGCTTGAAGTTGAAGGCATGGGGAAGAAGCGCGCCAAAATCATAAAAAGTGTTTTTGCTTATTCCTACAAAGAAGAAGAAGACGGGAACTGAGGTGTAAATATGAAAATATTGTTTGCCATTTTTTTGGGAATTCTGATGCTGGGATGCATCAGCACTCCGATAAAGAAAATCCAGGAGAACCCGGAGGATTATCTTGGAGAGGAAATTTATGTTGAAGGAACGGTGCATAATGCAGTAAAGATAGGCAGCCTTTCAGGATTCACTCTGAAGGATGACAACTATTCCATTCGTGTCTCATCACAGGAACTTCCTAAAGAAGGCACCAGGGTGATGGTCAAGGGAGTGGTGATGAAGGAAATTCTGGTTGGCTATTACGTTCTTGCAAAGGAAATCAACTAGCATTTATATTTTTTATTTGCAAATATCCTGCATGATGATCCCATGCAATGGCATTAATATCGGGCTTGATTCTTCGGCAGGGGACATCCAGTTCCTTTCTCATGCCCATTCTGACCATACTACCGGGCTGAAAAAAAAGAAACATCTCATTGCAAGCCAGGAAACAATAGATCTTGCCGGTCTGAATGCGGAGAAAATTTCCATAGAACATACTACTCTTCTCCAGGCAGGTCACGTTCTTGGAGCAAGACAACTTCTGGTCGAAGAAGATGGCAAAACAACAGTCTATACAGGCGACATTTCCCTGAAGCCAGGTGTCTTTGGATTTAAGGCAGAAATACCTGAATGTGACAGGCTGATAATAGAAGCAACCTACGGTGATCCATCATATGTTTTTCCTGATCACACAGAAGTTCAGGAGGAGATCTGCCGTTTCGTAAAAAACAACGATTCAAGCAATATCATAATCGGAGCATATAATTTTGGAAAAGCGCAGGAAATGATCAGAATTCTCAACGAATGCTCCATTACCCCGGTAATAACTGAAAAAGCTGAAGCTATATGCTTTCTATATGAAAAATACGGAATCAGGCTTGACAGGCTGGTTGTCGGTAGCGACGAGGCGGAAGAGGAAATGAAGAGGCGTTTTGTTGCCATAGTTCCAATGGGCAAGGCAAAGAGGTATTTTGCCGCAAGGCTGGAGCATGCATTTGAAAGGAAAACCCTCTGCGCTGTTGCAACCGGATGGGCTTTGCATTACAGATTCAATGCCGATGCCGCATTTCCCCTTTCCGACCATGCAGATTTCAATGATCTTGTCCATTACATAAAGCAAAGCGAAGCAAAGGAAGTGGAATTCTTCTGCGGCAACGGCTCAAGAGTTCTGTCAAAAGCAAAAGGAGTTCTTTTAAATAGTTGATAACATTTCTAATTCCATCTTTTTAAACAGTCAGTTTTGGGCCGCCTTCTCCTAAAAGGCGGGTTGGCCACGATAGCGTAGGTGTTTTCAGCCTGATGTATCCCGTCTCCGGTTTCCGGATGCCGGATGCAGAGAGCCGGAAACTGCGCAATGGTAGCGTGGGAGGTTGTGGTCCTCTCGGCCTGGGTTCGATTCCCAGTCGTGGCCCTTGTTTTTTCTGAACAAGGCACTCCCGAGAAATATTCATTTCTCGTTCATGGTCCTATACTTACAGTTCGATTCCCGGGCAAACGCGGAAACATAAACCGTTCCGTCAGTGCATTTGGGTATTTCGCATAATCCTCCCAATCATTAAAATCCTCGTGTCTTAAGTATTCTGTTATGCCTATTTGTTCGTCCTGCCGTCTGCTTCTTGCTCTCTATCCCTTTTTCGCCCGGAAAGAGCTAATCGATTGATGCATGCGCCATAACAATGTTTTATAATATGTATTTCACAATCTCCAATCAATTAAAACAGGGTGGTGGGATGAAACTGAACTATAAAAGAATAGGGGTAGTCGCCCTATTGTCTACGACATTGGTCCCTGGCTGCAATTCTTCTAAAAAGGAGCCTATTGTCGACACTCAGACTGCAAAACAGGATGGAAAAAAAGAGAGTGGCTCTGTAATATTTTTGATTGAAGCCTTGAATGACAATAATGCAGAGGCCAAAGTCAATGCCATCAGAGATCTTGAAAGAATAGGGGCTCCGGCTGTCCCCCAATTAATCCAGGCATGGAAAACCAGCAAGATACCGGTTCAAAAAAGCATAACAGAAGCAATTGTAAAAATCGGAAAGATAGCAGTACCCGAATTGATTGAGGCTTTGAAGGATGCAGATATTCGAAAGCATACTGCAGAAGCGCTTGGAGAAATCGGCGACAAAAGAGCCGTGCCGCAGCTTATGCAGGAAATTCATGGAAATCCGTCTGAAGTACAGAAAGCAGTTATTGAAGCTCTTGGAAAAATCGGCGACCCGCAGGTTGTTCCTGTATTAATTGAAGAGTATAAATCTGGAAACGCGCGCTTGGAGATTGTAAATGCACTTGGAAGAATGGGGGATAAAAGAGCGACCCCTGTTTTTACTGATGCATTGAAAAGTCCTGATGCGACTATGGTTATTGAAGCTGCATTTGGACTTGGAACAATTGCAGATCCCAAGACAACCCGGCCTTTGCTTGAAGCATTAAGGAATACTGAAAATGATAATGCAAGGAATCGGATAACTTTTACTCTTAGTAAAATCGGGAAGCCGGCAGTGCCGGAACTGATCAAAGCCTTGAATGATGAAAGGATAAACGGGTATGCTGCTGAAGCTCTTGGGCGTATCAAGGATGCCAGGGCGTTGCCCGCACTGATCAATATTGTAAAAAATAAAAAAAGCAAAATAAGGGCTAATGCAGCGTTGTCACTTGGGCTTATCGGTGATAGAATGGCAGTGCCGGCATTGATGGCAGCTTACAGGGAAAACAATGTGGATCTCCAGAAGATAATTGCATTGACACTCGGAGAGATAAAGGACAATCGGTCTGTCCCTTTGCTTGTTGAGGCTCTCAAGCATGAAGACGTGAACGTGCGGCTGATGGCTGCGCATTCGCTTGGAAAGATCGGAGACAAGTCTGTTGTTCCTGTATTGATCGAAGCAATGGAAAATGGCAATACCTACGCCATTGAAGCGCTTGGAAATATCGGGGATGCTTCTGCCATACCTGCATTGGAAAGGGAAAAAAGCAAACAAATACATGATGACCAAGTGCTGTATTCTCAAGCATGTATAGCAATTAGAAGAATAGAATCCAGGTCTGAAAAATAAGATTACAGCCCAGGCAGCGGACAATAGTACCGCAGAAGCGGCATGGCAAGGGGCGGGCTTCTCGTCACCCTCCCTTTGAGGTGGCTTCCATGTGCAAACAATGCCGCAGGCAAAGCGTCGAGGAAGAGCAGCTTCGGGGTGCCCGGGAGCTGGCGCTTGAAATCGCCGAATCCGAGTGTGGTTGCGATGAGTGAAACCAGTTCTGACGAACCATCCGAGGGCGTTGAGGTCGTGTACGCCTACACGCTCAAGGACGCACTGGAGGATGGCGTGCTGGTCGACCTACACGCCATAGGCAAAATTCCGGTTTACGCGCCCGTTTACGGCTATATCCGCTACGCCACGAGCTCGCTCCTGTCCAAAGGCTACGAGACGCAGGGGGGCTTCAACCTGCCAAACCTGGCCGATTTGCTGGTCCAGGCCTCCGGAGGCGTCCGCAAGGGCCTTATGAAGGGCGAGGACCGCCTCTTCGAGTTCCGCATCGAGTTTTCGGACGGAACCCGCGGCCCGGTCGTGGCCCTGTAATTTCTTATTCCGGGCCAAGTCGTGATTCTTTTTGTTTTTATAAATCTTTCCTGTTTAATTCAGTTATATGGTATCCAGAAGAACAATTGAAAGACTAGCTGCCACTGAACAGGTTGATTTGCTTTTTTATCAGATTATTGAAAAAAAGGAAACCCGCATGCTCAAACCTTTGAAAATCAATACCAAAGCACCTCTAAAACTTGTCAGGGCAATAGCTGATAATACGATAATCCTAACATTTTACGATACTTTAGCCAGAGATCTTCGTGCAAAAGGCGTTGCTCCGGGATCACGAATTCAGGTCAGGGCCAAATTCACTTCAAATCATGAAATTGTCGATCCGGTTCTTAAAGGAACGATCGTACTCTGTGAAGTTGACGTTTGAATTGAAAACGGTCTGACCTTTATAATTTTTTTGCCAGCTGCTCTACAACACCGATAAGCTTTTCCAGTGCCATTTCCGGCCTCAGGTCTGCCACATTTCCATAGCCGGGATTTCTTATTGAAACTGCATGCTCCAGTACTGCCCTGGTTGTGTTATCTATAATTACGGGCTCGTAGATTATGATTGAAACTGCAGAAACATTGCTTTTGCATTGTTTTTTGACAAAATTGTTTGTACAAATGCTTATGTGCTTTCCACCTTCAATCTCAATATTGGTTCTGATCCTTGTTGTTTCACGGGCAAATCCAGGCCCTCTATAGCCGTCAGCGCCTGATTCATCTTTTCCAAGACCCTGATAAAGTGCATACTCACTGATTGCCATTACAGCGTCAGCAAGTTTTTTATTTACTCCGGGATGTTCTCTCATTTTGTCATCTGCTACCAAGCTTCTGATGTTTTCTGCCGCTTCTTTGAACCTGGCGATTTTCTGCATCCTGTCATCGACTTTGTATTCCCCTGAAGGGCGGTCCCGGTATTTTATCGCCTGGCTGGTCATTTTTATCACTTTTTTATGATAACCCTAATACGTAACAGCCTCCAGCTCTTTTCTTACTTCCTGATAGGGGCTCATGCTGGCAAGCTTTTCCAGATAATTGCGTATCTGCTTTTTTTCAGGAACAGTAAGTTTTCTGATTGCACTTAAGACATCGTCAGCGCTGTAAATTTCTGCAACAGTGCCGTTCATCTGCGCTCTTCTGATATCCGCAAAATGCTCAATCACGACGAGCAGTGCAACTTCCTCTTTTTTTGGATATGCCATGGAACAATTTGGGAATGATACTGTCTGGTGGTTTGATATTATCCTTTCAGGCTCAGGTTTTTTCATTTTCATTGGAGGAGGCCTCACCGAGGACATGTATCTTGCACTTTCTTCCAAAGCTCTATTATTGTTTCTGCCACTCATAAACACTACCTATAACTCTTGTGTATTCTAATGTTTATAAATGTTGGTATCAAAATTGTGGCGGCAGAAACATTTATAAATAAGGGTGGTAAATGACGGTTATCCATGACCTAATAGTTGCCGTCTGCTGCTGCCTGAGCCTGCACTGTAACACAGTAATGCCAAAGTCATTGAACTGATTTATGCAATGGAATAATCAGTAAAGTACTTTTATCCTTTCAATTGATTCAGAGAATTTTTTGATGTCTTCTTCATCGTTGTATATATAGCAGCTTGCCCTTACGGCACCGTTCTTTGCGCCCATCGCTTCCATTCCGGGCTGTGCACAGAAGAATCCGCTCCTTACAGCTATCATGTCCTTGTCAAGCATCAAAGCAACATCATGCGGTCTGTTTCCAAGATTAAATGAATATAATGCAGTGTCATGCCGTCTTCCATATGTTCTGACTCCTTCAAGCGCTTTTCCAAGAAGTCCGGCCATTTTCTTTTCATGTTCCTCTATTTTTTCCATTCCTATTTTATTCAGGTAGTCGCAGGCTGCGGCAAATCCGAATATCCCACCATAATCCTGGACTCCGGCTTCAAATTTTGTATGATCGCCCAACGGTTCTACCTTGTCAAGCCGGACTGTTTTGACTGTTCCTCCGCCCAGAATAAACTGGTCAAGCTCTTCAAGATTCTTCATTGTAAGCGCACCAATTCCCGTAGGGCCAAGCATTTTATGCCCTGAGAAACAAAGAAAATCAAGATCCTCTTTTTTTACATCAACTTTTTTGTGTGGGGTGCCCTGCGCAGCATCAACACATATCCTTGCTCCGTTGTCATGGGCCATTTTTGCAATCTCCTTGACATTTTGGGCGTATCCTGTTGTGTTGTTGATATTGTTGGTGACAACCAAAGCAGTTTTCCTGTCAATTTTCCATTCAACTTCCCCATATTCGTTGCATGGAAGAATTTCAAGATCAATTACCCTTTTATCCCTTAACCTCATCAAGGGAAGAAGGACTGCGTGGTGCTCCATTATGGTTGTAACTACTTTTTTTCTTTTTGAAAAATCAAAACCATTGATAACGATGTTTATGGCTTCTGTTGCATTTTTGGTGAATACAAGATTTTTTCCATTAACGAATTTTACAATTTTTTCCCTGCACATGCCAAGCATTTCATTTGTTTTTCTTCCAAGAACATGGGAGCTTCTTCCGGTGCATGCTCCGTATTCCCTATAATATGAACACTCAGCATCAATGACCTGCTGCGGCTTCAGGGATGTGCATGCACTGTCCAGGTAAACCAGGTTTGGATATTTTGCAAAAACCGGGAAATCACTCTTCATTTAACAGCGCCTCGAATTCTTCCAGCGATTTTGGACCGACCACTGCCTTGCCATTGACGAAGAATGTTGGTGTTGCATATATAAGGGCTTCTTCCCCCTGCCTTATATAAAGTTCAAGCTCATTCACCGTATCATTGTTGTCATAGCAGTTGCTGAATTCGTCCATATCCAAACCGGACTGCCTTGCAAGTGCTTTCAATGCCAGTTCGCCGCTCTCGCCGCATGCTTCCTGCTGTGCAAATATACTATCCCTCATTTTCAGCGATTTGTTCTGCCTGTTGGCACAAAGAACTGCCTTTGCAGCTTCATAGCTGAAGTCATGGTTTGGCAACGGAAATGGTTTGAAAACATAATAAACATCATGCTTTGCAACCAACTGCTCCATTGTGCCCTGGGCTTTTTTCGTATATGGGCAGGTGAAACATCCAAATTCTATTATGGTATTGGATGCATCCGGATTGCCCAATGCTATGCCCTGCGTATCGTTTGTTACTATAAGAGTTACCGGTTCCCTGAACCTTCCATAATCGCCTGTAAGGTCATTCAGTATGCACGCCTGTATGCTTTGCGGGCCGTCGCAATTACCATAGAAATAGAAGTTGTAAATTCCGACTGCAGAATATCCGAAGCTTGCAACTGTCAGAATGACAAATATCCATGAAAACAGGGCAAAGTGCGTGTTTGTAAGTTTTGCGGCCGTTGGCGAGATTCTCAGTACTGATGAAACAATGTCAGATTTTATCCTGTCATCCAGGCCGGTATCGCAGGGTTTCAAAGTAAGCGTCTTGAATATACACTGGAATGCATCTCCGGCAAGAGGCCTGTACTTTGCCGAAAAAATTGACATCACTGCAAATACGAAAAATGCAACTATACACAAGACCATATTATCCCCTGATAGCCAATGTACTATATGGCAGCATAAAACTTAATATAGCTCCTATTGCTGCGGCTGAAACAGTGGCAATCCATGCCGAAGCAATCAGCGGAACAGAATATTCAGGAATCGGGGCAGAATAAAAAAGGGTCTGCGATTCGAAGAAGCCATAATCTATTGCGATCTTTTCAAGCCCATCCGGATTATCTGAAGCAAAAGGAATGATCGCGGCAAGTGCCAGAAAAGCCATTCCTGAAAGCCCCAGGGCCGTTCTTATTCCTGGAATTCTGAGACGGTTTGAAAAAATGCTTACCAGCAGTATCGTCAAAAAGCCTTCACCGATTCCTATCATTGAATGAGTGAAAAGCATTGCAGGAACAACCATCGAAAATACAACCGTTCCGCTCAGTGCAAGCTGAATAGAGACTGCTGATGCCGCAGCCAGAACAGACAGCACTGATGCAATAAATATTCTTACGTGTCTTTTTACAGTTGTCCACTGCATGATAAAATGAGAAGAATAAATTCCAACTACCCCCATGTTGAATATGTTTGCTCCAACTGCAAAGAGCCCTCCGTCTCCAAAAACCAGGGTCTGGACAAGAAGCACAGAAGCCATTGCTATTATTGCTCCGTCAATTCCCAGTATCAAAAGCGCAAAAGTTGCTCCAATCAGATGTCCGCTCGTGCCGCTTTCTATTGGGAAGTTGAACATCTGGGCAAGGAAGATTATTGCGGCAACCGTTGCTATGGGGGCAATTGCCGGCCTGTTTTTCCGCACATTTTTTATTGCAAGCGCCAATGGAACTGCAGAAATAAAAATCATGAGGAGGCATATGCCATCAGTAAGAAATCCATCTGGAGTGTGCATGGCAGTTTATCCATATTAATATTTAAAATTGTATTTTCAGAAGAATTCATGGAGCTGGAAGAAATTTTCAGGGATTCATTCCTTATACTCGGAGTCGGAAATTCCGGGAGAGGGGACGATGGCATTGGCATTTACATACTAGAAAAACTTAATACAAAATACAAGCTCCAATGCGGTTCTGTTCCGGAAAATTTCACCGGAAAGATCAGAAGGGCCGGTCCTAAGAGAATACTCATTATAGATGCAGTTGATTTTGGAGGAAAACCAGGTGAAACTATTCTGACAGAAGCTGAAAGGGCGGAAGGACTGACACTTACAACCCATTCCCTTCCCCTCTCGTTACTGTGCAGGATGCTTCCTGAATCAAAAATCTATATCCTGGGCATTCAGCCGGAGAGTTTTGAAAAAATGACCGAAAAAGTGAAATCGTCGGGAGATTATATAGTCAAACACCTGAATTCACTGGTATAGCTTTTTAATCCTTGATTGGGTATGCCACTTTATGAAGGGAGCAATAGCAATAATCGTTTTTCTGCTTGCACTGGCAGGCATGATTTACTTTCTGCAGCTTCAGCCCGAAATTGATGCTTCCTGCGGCCTTCCGCTTGTTCTCATAGGCATATTTGCCATCCTCCTGTTCAGCTGGTCCGGACTGTTCCAGAAATCCATTATTTCCTATGTTATTTTCTCGACGATAATCCAGACGGCCTATTTTGTGCTGGATGCCGGATCTGCAATAATGACCGGCAAGCCTCTCTGGTTTACTATTATACAAGTTCTCAATTTTGCAATTGCAGGAGGCCTTTTCATGCTTGTATTTGTATTTCTCTATTCTTCTGTCAGGAAAAATGATCTTACTGATTATGCAGGTCTTTATGAGAAAAACAAATTCCTTGTTTTTCTTATTTCAATAAGCTGTTTGTCATTGGGAGGCAGGATAGGTTTCAACATATTCGTGGGCGAATTCCTGCTTTATTCAGCGTTGTTTGCAATTCATCCTGCCCTGGCAATGCTGGCAATCTTCGCAGGGCTTATCGTATTCCTTTTCTATTTCAGAATTTGCTATACGTTATTGGTAAGGACAAGTGAAATCACAATTCCAGTGCCTCTCCCGTTAAAATTCCTGGGAACGGCCCTTGGAATAATAATTGTCGGTTTGGGTGTGATCCCGCAAATACTTTTTACAATACTTGAGATGGTTACATGAAACTCTATCTTGGCGGGGAAGACATTGATGTTAACAAGCTTGCACCAAAGGATTTCAACGAGTTCCTTAAGGCACTGCTGAATGATATCTGGAGGAGAAAATGACCATAAAAAAATCTCCGTGGGTGAGCTTTTACAATGCAGGAGGATGCAATGGCTGCACACTTGAATTCCTTGCATGCACCAATCCGAAATTTGATATTACCAGGTTTGGAATTGAAGTAAAAGCAAGCGCAAAACATGCAGACGTCCTTGTTGTAACAGGAATTGTAAACAAGCATAATAGGAAAAGGATCATCAATATCTATGAGCAGATGGCAGAGCCGAAACGTGTTGTTGCAGTTGGTGCATGCGCTATTACCGGAGGAATCTACAGGGGGTCACAGGCCCATGCCGGACCTTTGGACAATGTTATTCCCGTAACAGTCTATGTGCCTGGCTGTCCGCCAAGGCCCGAAACAATAATAAAAGCGATACTGGAGGCGTTAGATGATAAAAATACTAAGCAAGGCAAAAAGGATTAGTGCTGACCGGCTAGTTTCAGTTACTGGCATAAAAGAAGAACCATTCCTTCTTTACTATCATTTTTCGAAAAACAACCAGCTGAAAATGAAAGAGCTGAAAATAGAAGTTCCCAAAGGAGAGTCTGTTGAATCGCTTATTTCTCTTTATGCAAATGCGGAAATTCTTGAAGCAGAAACAGCAGAGATGTTTGGAATAACTTTTGAAGGAAACCCTTCAAGCGGCAAAAGATTATTTCGGGAGGAGAAAAAATGCACCGGACAATGTTTCCAATAGGGCCACAGCACCCTTCCCTGAAGGAGCCGATCTTTCTGAAGCTCTATGTTGAAGGAACAGTGATTGAAAAAGCAGAATTTGACCTTGGATATGCCCATCGTGGGGTTGAGGAAAAAATGGAGAACAAAGAAATCGATACCACGCTACATGCAGTGCAGAGAACGTGCGGCATCTGCTCCCAATGCCATTCACTTGCATTCCTCAATGCAGTTGAGCCCATGGGGCAGATAAGGATACCAAAAAGAGTTGCATTGCAAAGGATGGTCATTGCAGAGCTTGAAAGAATCCATTCCCACATGCTCTGGAGCGGCGTTATGATGCATGAAATGGGCCTTGAAACGCTGTTTATGTATTACATGCGTGAAAGGGAAAAGATCCTTGATGTTTTTGATGAACTGACCGGCAACCGCGTCCATCATTCTGCTGATCTTATAGGCACCATGAAAATGAATTTCAGTGAAGAAGATATTGAAATGATATCCAAAACATTTGATTCGATGAAAGACAAACTGGAAGATTACCGGAGATCTGTAGAAGGCCATGATGTGATAAGAGACAGGTGTATTGGAAAAGGGAAAATCACAAGGGCAGATGCAGTCAAATACGGCCTTGTAGGTCCGGTTGCACGTGCATCGGGAATCAGCTATGACGTTCGTGTCAATGCCCCATATCTGGGCTACCAGTTTGTGAAAGTCAATCCTGTTGTAAGGACAGAAGGTGATGTGCATGCCAGGACCCTGGTGAGGCTTGATGAAACATTCGAATCAATGCGCATTGTTGAAGAAGCATGTTCCAAAATACCGAAAAGCAAGGTTCCAAAATACCCTGTAAAAAGGATTTTCCATGGACAGGGCGCTGGAAGGGTGGAAGCTCCAAGAGGCGAAAACTTCCATTTTGTTAAAATTGACATGGCAAAAACCAAACGTGTAAAAATAAGAACCCCAACAGTTGCAAATCTCGTGATGTACCCCAAGGTTTTGCAGGGTGCAGACATTACCGATGCTCCCGTTATTGTCATGAGCATGGACCCGTGCATTTCCTGCATGGAAAGGGTTGCAGTAATAAAAAAAGGAAAAACAGAAGTATGGAGCAGCCATGAGCTGTTCAGAGGAAAAAAACATGATTGAGTTTATAGTGACGTTTTTGCTGGTATTTGTTGCATTGCTCTTTGCAGGGTTCCACAGAAAGCTGCTTGCAAGACTGCACAACCGTACAGGGCCGCCAGTCATACAGCCTTTTTATGATACCCTGAAGCTGTTCTCAAAGAAGAAAGAGAACTACGAGAATCCAATCTTCAATGCGGTTCCATACGTATCAATAATCGCTTCTTTTGCGATATTGTTCATTGTTTCATCTGCTTTGGTGGGGGAATCATTTGATTTTGACTACAATTTCATTGTACTCGGATACCTTTTCATTCTTCTTGATACATTCTACATATTTGGGGCAGTTGCAAGCAGAAGCCCATTTGCGATACATTCAGGCGTCCGCGAATTATTGCTTATGCTCGGCTATAAAACCACTTTCCTTATGGTTATGTCACTGTTTTTTGCAAAGACCGGAGTTGTCAGCCTCGGAACATATTCGATAGAATTCGGATTCCTTCAGGTTCCATTCGCCTCAATACTGCTTGTTCTTGTTGGATTTGCAGTCATGAAAGTGACTCCATTTGATGTTGTAAATGCAGAAACTGAAATATCTGCAGGTTTATTTGCCGAATACTATGGCGATCATCTTGCATTGCTGAAAATTACAGAATTTATCAAAGACCTTTCATTCGGGCTTGTAGCCGGACTGCTGCTCTTTGGAAAAATATGGGCTTTGCCTGCTGCATTCGGATTTGTGATATTCTATACCCTGATGGAGGCAACTTCTCCAAGATACTGCACGTTCAAGGCAGTGAAAGTCTTTATAATTGTGGCAATATTAGCATTTATTGACCTGTTTTTGCTGGTGTAACAATGGGAATGACAATCACAGTTATCAAAAACATGCTGAAAAAGCCTGCAACAATCAAATATCCAAAGAAAAAAAGCGACATTTCAAAAAATTACAGGGGAAGGATAGTTGTCGATCGTGAGAAATGCATTGGCTGTTATCTTTGCCAGATTCATTGCCCTACCGGAGCAATAGTTGTCGACCCAAAAGACAAGAAGGCATATGTTGATATCGGGCGCTGCATCTTCTGCAGCCTTTGTGCAGAAGTCTGCCCTGTGAAATGTATCCATTTCACAAATGAATATGAGAAAGTGTCAAAGGATAAAGAAAAACTGAAACGCCAGTGATATTATGAATAAAGGAGCTGTATTTGCTGTTTTGGCTGCAATAATAAGTGGAATATCCGTTTTCATCAACGGGATTGCCGTGAAATTGTCCGATCCAATAATCTATACACTGATGAAGAACTCAGGGGCCTTGGTATTTCTTGTTGCAATTGTATTACTTTTCAACGAATGGAATAAATTCAGGGGGCTCTCATGGAAGCAATGGAGCTACCTTGTACTGATTGGCATCATAGGCGGCAGCATTCCATTTGCAATGTTCTTTACAGGACTTAGTATGAGCGGAGCAGCAGCAAGTTCATTCATTTTCAGGTCCCTGTTCATATTTGCAGGAGTTTTCGGATATCTTATCCTTAAAGAAAACATCAGGAAAGAGTATCTTTTTGCCGGATTGCTTATTCTTTTGGGCAATCTCCTTCTGATTCCAGGAGAGCTTGCATTTGAAACAGGACATCTCCTTGTCTTTGGTGCAACAGTGCTCTGGGCCCTTGAATACACTGTTTCAAGAAAAGTTATGAAGGGCCTTCATCCAAGGACAGTGATGGTTTCAAGGATGCTGTTCGGTTCTTTGGTGCTTCTTGGGTATCTTGGTGCCACCGGAGCTTTAACCGAAGTTGCAATTGATACATCCATCCTCCTGTGGCTTGCTTTAACCTCATTAATCCTCACCGGATTTGTTGTTTGCTGGTATATGGCTTTGAAACGCCTGCCCGTTCTCCAGGCAACAACGATTCTTGCTACCGGAGGTATAGTGACTGCATTGCTGAACCTGGTTTTCCTTGGAAAAGCAGTCACTCTTGCAGAAGCATCCGGCCTGGTTTTTATCCTGCTCGGTGCCGTACTGATGGTGGCATTTACAAATATTATGAAACTATTTTCCGTCAAGATGGTCAAATGGACGGAGTAAAGCTTGCTGCAAAGTATTCCTTTCAGCCCAATAACCTGGGCTACTGTGGCACTTCCTCTTTTGTTTTAGCATACAAATCCGGCGATCTGGAAAAAATAAAAAAGGAATTGAAAAAATTCCGCGCGCATTATGCCTATCTTCAGTTAATCGCAAAAGAAAACAACAAGGATCCATTTGATCTTGATGTTGTGAAAGCATTCTGGATTGGCAATGAGCTTCTGGAAAATATTCCCTACGAAGCTCTCAGGGATTTTGTAGCAAATGAGCTATTTCCGGAAAGTCCAAGAGCAACCTCCCTCGCAGAAAATCTCCCCGAAGGCCTTGTTCCGCACCACAGCTTTAATTCCCTGTACATTAATTTCATTTCCGATGCTGTGCCAAAAACAATAGAAAACTATGATTCATGTTGCGTTACATTTGGCGAAGTTCTTTCTGTTTCAGAAAAAGCAAAAATAAACCGCAATTACATTGCAGAAGGCCCCGTTCTCAAGCAAAAAACCGAAGAAATCTCTCTTGATATTGATGGCATCCGGTTCATTGATTCCATTAAGCCCGGAGACCTTGTATCTGTGCATTGGGGGATGGCAATCCAGGTTCTGTTGCCTTCTGATTATGCTCTGCTGGAAAAATACACTAAAAGAAATCTCCTAGCTCTTCAATGATTTCCCTTTGCCTTGTTTTCTTTATCGCATCCAAAAGCCTGAACTCCTCTTCTTCGAAAATATCTTCCATTTTATCACCGAAAAAGAAGTTGTTTTCCTTTAAAATAAGCCTTTACCCGGACAGTTCATTTCCGCAGAATTCTTCCAAGTGGCTTTGATGAGGCCTCTCGTGGACCAAAGGAACTTTTGTTTCCAAGCTCTCTTTCTTCATACTTTAATTGCAGTAGTTTTTGCCCTGCCCTTGCCAGAGTTCCACCAAAGTAACTCTCTACAGGTACAATCTCCCTGAGAAACGCCTCGAGCTCTTTTGGCGTTCTTGCAAGCTCAACAACTTCCCAGGCGGCATCATTGCGTATATCAAGATCATGCCGGGAATCCATGACTATGGAGATCATTGCCTCAAGGTTTCTAGCCTCTTTTGCTTGCCTGAGTTTTTTTACTGAAGCGAACCGTGTCTGTAATCTGTTTGCCCTTACGACAGGGTTTTGCGTTTCAAAACCAATAAAATAGTCTCCAGGCACATTTGTCCTCTTTTCTATCTCTCCAAGTATATCCCAGATTAACTTGGGGTGGATGCCATGCAGGTTTCCCTCGCCATTAAATACAAACTTTGCAATTCTAACGGCCTCAGACTGTGATGCTGGTACAACAACTACTTCATCCTGTGGCCTGACACTGTAACTACCTTTCACCATGTTCTCCTCATTATTAGCACACCTTTAAATTCTCTTTGGTTTTGCCTTACAATATTTAAAATTTATCTCTACCTTCCTTATACCATGCTTTCAAGGACTGCAGAAAATTATCTTAGGATAATATATGAGATATTTGAAAAAAAGGGCTTTGTCAGGCCCTCTGATCTTGCCAAAGCGCTTAATGTTTCAGCTCCCACAGTTACTGAAATGCTTGTTAAACTTGGAAAAGAAGAACTGGTCATACATGAAAAGAGGGGATCCATCAGGCTTACAAAAAAAGGTGAAAATACAGCCGAAACCATAAAGAAAAGATACGAGATTTTCCTTAAACTGTTCAAAATGGCAGGAGTTCCGAATTCAATTGCATATGAGGATGCATGTCTTGTGGAGCATTATGTTAGTGAAAAAACAGCAAAGCATATCGGGGAATTTGTGAAACGCCTTGAAACAACCCAGATCTGCAAAAAAAGACGAAACTGACTTCTTATTCCCATAAAATTTCCAAAAGCTAATCTTTCTGGATTGTTGCTGAATTCTTTATCATAAATACTAATTGTTCTTTGTTTATGCTTATGGCTGACAAAATACGCCAATCGGTATTTCCGAGGCATCTGCAGGGAGAATCAGCTGGATATTTTTAACATTTTTTTAACTTTTTTTAAACATTTTTATATCTTTTTCTTGTATTTCTGTATAAAATATATATGAAAATCGGCACATTTAAGTAATTTTCTAACCTAAATAATCCATCTAAGGGGAAGGACTATTTGGCTGCCTTCGGAATAAGGTGTGGGTATGAGGCTCCACCTAAGACACTCATACTCTGGTGTAATCTGAGCATGGTTTCATGCTTTCCGAGTCCAGTTTCCCCTTTTAAACTTTCTTTTCCTTAATTCTGCAGGTAATATTATGAGTGACGACTGTAAAGGCTGTGAAGATTGCAATTGCCAGCCAAAGGAAATTGATTTGAAAGAACTGGGGCCGGAAGCAGAAGAACTTGCTTCAAAATTCGAAGAGCTGAATGGCCATATCCTCCAATCTTTGGAAACCAGGCACAAGATCCTGGAATACCTTCACACTAAAGCCGGGGAATCACAGGAAATGAAAGAAAAGCTGGATAAGGTAATCCAGTCAAGACATCCGGTGCTTCTCCAGTTTGTTTTTGGTTTGCAGGACTAGAGGGTGGGAGGGGAGTTGCCTCCCGGCAACTCGCTCCTCTGATGGCAATTCGGGGTGAACAAATCAATGGGCCATTTCCCATGCGCTCTCAATCAAAAAATCAAATATTTTTTTATCCTCATCATCAAGTGCTTCTCTATAGGGAAACAAAGACCTGATTTTATCATCAAATGTCAATCTAATCACCTTGTTAATATAATGAAGCCCTAACCGGGCCCCTACCTTCTTTTATTCCAGGGAAACGTCCCTGATTATATCCACAAAAAAAAGATATGCTGGCTTTGTTTATAAAGAAAAACCAGGACAGTTCATTTCCGCGGAAACAGACTTTCCAATTTCGCTTTCATAAAAGCGCTGTTACCCAAGGCAGAAATAATCAATATATAAATTTTAAAATAATTCTATTAAATTTACTATTATAAACCATAATTTTCAATAATTTTTTATATTAATTCTCATTTTTATGTCAAAAACAACAAAAAAAAGATACTATTAAAAACTTTTCCCATTATTATATATTACTTCTCTAATTTTTAAGGGGAAGGACATTTCGGTTGCCTTGGAAAAAGGTATGTTGCGGAAACCTCCGTTTGATATCGACCATTAATACAATGACTGGACTTCGTCTCATTGTATGAAATCTGTATCATTCGCGTAGTTCTGTGGCATCTTGGAATATGATTTGAGTGCATGAATGGGTTAAGTTCGAGTCCATGCCTTGACATTTCCTTGGCCGTGTCCAGTTTCCCCTTATCTTTAAATGCCTTAAATTCCGGCATTTTCCGCAAATCATTAAAATGATCCTGCAGAATAGCTTTCATGACAATTGAAATAGGACTGGGCGCCTTATTGCTGGCATTTTTTGTTGTGGTTCTGATAATAAGATTTTTTCATGAGCCCAAACTGGTCATTTACAATTCTGTTCTTGGTCTGATAACTTTCCTGGTTCTCAACTGGGCCCTTGGCCTTGGAATTCCGATCAACTTCTGGTCTTTGGCAATAGTAGCGCTTGGCGGAGTTGCAGGAGTATTCCTGGTTATATTATTCCATTTTCTCGGAATTTTATTTTAGGTGAAAAAATGAAAAAAATTCTTTTGCTTTTGATGGTGACCAGCCTTTCTTTTGCAAATGATGCAACCATGCTGAATGCAAGATATGATTACATATTGTGCGATGTTGACTATGCAAAGGCCTGGCTTGAAATGAGGGAAAGTTGTGCAGAACGGGAAGCAGTTCCTGTTTTTGATTCATCAGCATATACCCAAAAATGCGATGAACTGCTGACTGAACTGAAAGCCGCAGCCGGCAGGGGCCAAAAATCAACTTTTTCCATCATTGCATTGCAGATCAAAGCCAGTTCCCTGAATCTTATCGGCGAAGTGTTCAAGGATGCATTTGATGAAAAAACACCAGAATTTTTTTCATGTGTCCGTGATGGAGAGAATCCTTTGAAGGTTGCAGGGGACGGCTGCAGGCAGAAGGCATTGGAAAATGAAAAATATGCAGCAAAATCGTATATCAACAGCGAAATTGCAGATGCAGAACATGAAATTGGCCGGCTGAACTCCAAAGGCATTGATACATCAGGAATGCAGGAAATTGCCGACCATGGAAAAGACCTTGTTTTTGATATTGACTATGCCTATGGCGTACTGGATCCAGCTGAAGTCAGGAAAATCCATCTGAGGCATTCCAGACTTGTTTTCCTTTTCAGGGCAGAGCAGGTGTTTGCAACACTTAATTACGCCGAACCGCTAATTGAAAAGGGAAACAACCGGAACAGGGAGGAGGCTCTTGGGAGGATCCAGTTATTAAAGAGCGTTGCCGACTCACTGGTTCAGGAATGCGAATATTCTTCAACAGTAGAAAATAATGCGAATTACGCAAGACTGAACACCAAATGCTGGGAAGAAGGTCTTGATGCCTATAAAGAGTTTAATGAAATTGGAAAGCTGATATCAAAAGGCGTATGATATGAAACAAAAATTACTGATGTTGCTGGTCATTGGAATCATCCTGATGTCATTTGGATGCACAAAAAGGACTATCGGAGGCAATGAAACACTTCCTCAGCTGAATGCTTCAGAGGACGTTGCCGGAGGTCCGGGAAATGAGAAACCTGCCAATGCTTCTGCAGGAATTTCTGATCAAGAACTTGCCAAATTTTTCAACATCAGCACCGACAGGCCCATTGGCGATGAAGGGCTGGATTCAGAAAGCCCATCCTCCGAATGATTAATAAATAACTTTTTCCATATTATTAACTATGGCAATGAAAATCCTCAAAAATTTTCATAGATTCAGCAAAGCAAAAATTCATTGGTGATTAATTGGAAATTATCAGCGTATCATTGGACGACAAGAGCTTAAATGATCTGGACAAACTCCAGCAAAAGCTTGGATATAAGAGCAGATCGAAACTTCTAAGATCAACCATCAATTCATTACTTAACGAATACAAGAAAATAGAATCGCAAAAAGGGCATACGGATGCCGTTATTGTTGTCACTTACACAGCAAACGACCAGCCTAAAATCCACGAAATAGTCCATGAATATGCTGACAGTATAAGAACCTCCCTCCACCAGCATCACAACGGCGTCTGTATAGACATTATCATGGTGTGTGCCGAAGGGTCACAAATAAAGGAATTATTTTCCGGGTTAAAGAGAAACCCGGCAGTGAAATCAATAAGCTTTTCCATACTTTGACTTATGCCAACTAATTTAAATCCTTTTGACTGTAATCCATTCCAGGCTATTTTTTAATCGCCGATGATATGAGGTGTAAGATATGGGATATGTAGATTTAGAAATACCAGAAGAATTATTGCCCCAGATAACTGAAATGCTTTCAGTGGCAAAAGATGGTGGTAAGGTAAAGAAAGGTGTAAACGAAACAACAAAAGCAATTGAAAGAAAATCAGCCCAGCTGGTAGTGATTGCAGGAGACGTTTCTCCGGAAGAGGTCGTAGTGCACATTCCGATGCTTTGCAAGGAAAACGGCATTCCATATGCTTTTCTTAAAACAAAGAAAGATCTTGGAACTGCAGTTGGAATCGAAGTTGGCACTTCTGCCGTAGCAGTTGAAGATGCAGGCGCAGCAAAGGAAAAACTTCAGGATATAATCAAGAAGCTTCCAAAGCCGGAAAAGAAGTGATATGAATGAGCGAAGGTTATCCTGCAGAGATTGTTGAAATCAGAACCAAGACAGGAGTTTACGGTGAGATTTACCAAGTTCTTTGCAAGGTTCTCAAAGGCCCTGACGAAGGCAGAGTTATCCTGAGGAATGTCAAAGGTCCTGTTAAAAAGGGCATGATCATAGTTCTTCTTGAGACTGACCGAGAGGCCAAGGAGATAAAGGCAAGGTGAGAAAATGGTAAAATGTTCATTTTCAGGCAAGGAAATTCCAAAAGGAATTGGAGTTATGTACGTCAAGAAAGACGGCACCATCTATTATTTCTATTCCAGCAAGGAAAAGAAGAATTTCATTAACCTGAAGAGAGAAGGAAGAAGACAGAAATGGACTCCTGCATCCCGGGAGTTCAAGAAATCCCAGGCCAAGAAACAGGTGAAATAATGGAAAGAACACTGCTTCTTTTGAAACCTGATGCCATCCAGAGAGGACTGGTAGGTTCCATTGTTTCCCGTTTCGAGAAAAAGGGCTTCAAAATTGTGGGTCTGAAGATGATGCAGATGTCCAGGGATGTTGCAAGACAGCATTATGCCCACCTTGTTGATAAGCCATTTTATCCTGATCTCGAGAAATTTGTGACCGGGCATCCCCTTGTTGCAATGTGTGTTGAAGGGAAAGAGGCGGTTGAGGTTGTGCGGCTGATAGTAGGCCCTACAAACGCTTCCAGGGCACCTGCAGGCACAATAAGGGGCGATTTCTCCAACAGCACATCAAGAAATGTCATACATGCATCTGATTCCATCGAAACTGCAAAAAAAGAGGTTGCGAGATTCTTCAAAAAAGATGAACTGTTCTCCTATGCTCTTAAGGCAGAGGACTATCTCAAGGCATCTGATGAATAATCTTTTTCAGATAATCCATATTCTCCTTTTTATCCTGAAAAAAACTTTTTTGGCTATTCCTTATTTTAATATTCTAATACCACAGACCACCCAGCGTTAGGCTTAATAATCTTTCAGTAATACTTATCTGAAAGAGGTTAATTTATGGAAAAGAAATTGTACGTAGGGAACATTCCTTACGAAATGTCAGGCGAAGACATAAAGAGAGAATTCTCAGAATACGGGGAAGTTTCCGATGTCTTCATTGTTAAGGATAAGAATACTGGAAGACCCAGGGGGTTCGCATTTGTGACATTTACAGATGGCGAAGAGGCAGACAGGGCCGTTGCAGAAATGAATGGAAAAGAAGTAGGTGGACGAAAAATAGTAGTTAGTGAAGCAAGACCGCAACCGCAAAGAGACTAAAGAAAAAATCATGCCCGGCGAATTAGTATTTATGCGTATTTAGGGCAATTTCCTTATTTTTCTGCTATTCAAATACTTCCAGGCACTTAACATCAATACCTTCTTTCTGGGTTGTCTTGCGCATCTTGTCAAGTACGGCTTCTTTGATCTGCCTTACCCGTTCCCTTGAAATTCCATATATCTTTCCGATTGAATTTAGGTTCTCAGGCTCACCCTCAAATCCGAAATTTCTCATTATGATGTCTCTTTCCCTTTCGTCAAGCCTTGCCAGCAGACCATGAACTTTTTCAAGAGTTTCATATCTTATCATTTCACTTTCCGCAGGTTTGTCGTTTTTGTCCGGCAGGCAGCTTATCGCATCGCTGAATTCTCCGGTTCTATCATATGCAGAAACAACCCCTTTCCTTATTTCCAGGATTGCGCTGATCATTTCCCTGGTCAGCCCTGTTTTTTCTCTGATCTCATCGATTGTAGGGGTTCTTCTGTTTTCTTTTTCAAATTCAGTAATAACCTGCACAACCGGATGGGTTCCCTTTCTGGGCCCCCTGATTCTTGCCAGGCCATTGGCAAAATTCTGCATATATGAATATGCCCATTTGTTGCTGTAGGTTGTAAACCTGCATCCATATTCTTTTTCAAATTTCAGTATCGCGATCATCTGTCCAATCTGCCCTTCCTGTACAAAATCCTCAAGATCCGCAGCCGTAAATATGTGCTGGTTCCGGCTGCACATCTCTGCAAAAGTCCTTGCCGGTTTAATCAGCAGTCCTGTGTTTGCCCTGAGCATACGATCTGCAATTCTTCGTTCTTCGGAAGTGAATCTTTTCAATCCCTTCGTGGTGCCTCTTGCCTTGTATTTTTCGAAGACCTTCCTTTCCTCCTCTTTTGATATTGCCTGGGACCTGAAAGTTCTTGAAACTGCCCTCATGCTATAAAATTAGTATAAAATGTTTATATATGGTTGTATCTGAACTGCATTCGCTATCTGCTCAGGAGTAGCATATCCCAACAGTACCCGGGAATCAGTTTGAACGGCAATCCCCAGTTCAAATCTTCCCAGAAATTATGGATAGCATCTTGTAATCGTCCTTGGAAATGGTATTGTATCCCTTATGTGATGCTGGTTCAGGATCCATTTTGCAAATCTTTCAATTCCGAGGCCAAAGCCTGAATGCTGCACACTTCCGTATTTTCTCAGGTCCAGATACCATTGGTAATCCTTCAGGTTCAGGTTCTGGGCATTCATCTTTTCAACCAGCTGGTCGTAGTCCACTATCCTTTCGGAACCTCCAATTATCTCACCATGGCCTCTTGGCGCCAATAGATCATTGTTCAATACAAGTTCAGGGTTCCTGGGGTCAGGCTTCATGTAGAACGCCTTGATGTCCCCCGGGAATTTTTCCACGAAAAGGGGCTTGTCAAGCTCCTTTGTCAGTAAAGCTTCCTCGTCTGCTCCAAAATCCTCTCCGAATTGCATCTTGCCGCCAAGCTCGTTTACCCTTTCAACTGCTTTTTTGTATTCCATTCTGTCGAATTTTTCCAGAACTTTTTCAAGATCAAGGGGGTCTCTCCCGCAGGCTGTAAGCAATTCCGGATGGCTCTTCACCATTTTTTCGACTGTATACTGCACCATTTTTTCCTGAAGTTCCATATTCATTTCATGTGAATAAAATGCCATTTCAGGCTCCAGGTGCCAGTATTCTGCAAGGTGTCTTATTGTCCTTGATTTCTCTGCCCGGAATGACGGCGCCAGTACATATACTTTTCCAAGAGAAAAAACAAACACTTCTGCATACATCTGCGAACTTTGAGTCAGATAGGCCTTTTCACCGAAATAGTTCATTTCGAACAATGTGCTTCCGCCCTCACAGCCTGATTTTGTGATTATTGGCGGCGCTATCTCATAAAAACCGTTATTGTCGAAAAATTCACGGAGGTAATTTACTATATGATGCCTTGCCTTCATTATGGCCGTCATTTTCTGTGATCTGATCCAGAGATGCCTCACATCAAGCAGATACTCCTCGCTGAGGTCCTTTGCAATTGGGAACGGCTCACCCCTTGAAATCAGCTCAAATCCAGTTGCCTGTATCTCATAACCGCCAGGAGCCCTGTCATCTTTTTTCACTGTTCCCCGGACAATCAGTGAGCTTTCCACATAAGCTTCATTGGCTTCCCTCCAGTCTTTATCAGAAATCTTGTCTTTCTTCACAGTAACCTGTATTGTTCCTGAAGGATCCCTCAAAACAGCAAAAACCATGTTTCCGCTTGATCTGATCCTGTGCACCCATCCTCTTACAGATATTTCCCTGCCTTCCATCTTCTGGGTAAATACATCATAAACAGAAATCATGACTGGTTGTTATTCGGAAACTAATAAAAATAGTCTTTTTATCTCCTTTTTCTTGCCATCGTTTTCCAGAGGCCCATATCATCGTTCTTTTCAGCAATTGTAAATACGCTTTCGCCATAATCATTTCTTGCTTCTATATCTGCCCCTTTTTCGAGAAGAACATTCGCAATCTTATTTCTTTTGTTTTGGACAGCTACCATAAGCAGGGTATTGCCATCCGATGTTTTTATGTCAAGATCTGCCCCGCATGAAATGAGCAGTTTAAAAACTCCCAGCTTTCCGTTTCTTATTGCCTTTACCAGTGCAGTTTCCCCATTGTTGTCCGTTTGGTTTATGAATTCTGCCACTGTATCACATTTCTTATCTTCCCTGAACCGCCTTATGAGCTCTAATCTTTCCTGCCTGCTCTTTAATTTAGGTTTAAACTCTGATCTGATTGCATTATTTCTTATGTGGCATATCAGTACATTGACACTTCTTTCATTTCCGCGTTCTGCTGCAGCCATCAAAGGTGTCTCTCCCCGGTTGTTTGCTTTTTTTGCGTCTGCCTTTGCATTGAGCAGAATCTGCAATATGCTGACATCCCTGCAATTCCGGGCTGCATGGATGAGCGGGGTATCCCCGTTATCATTTGTCAGATTGACATCTGCCTCTTTAATCAGATGCCTGACCTTGCTCTTCCGCCCATTTTCTATTGCCTTGAATAATTTTTGGATTGCGCTTCCATGAAGCCTTTCTACCATTGGCTCTACTGTTTTATATGCCTGTGACCCCAATTTTTCAAAATACAGTCTTAATTTCATTTAATCTCACGCATTGCCTTCTCCCTTGCAGCTATTTCGTTAAGAATCCTTCTTTTGCCGGATGAATTTCCGTTTTCAGAACACTTTCCTGCCATCTCCCTGGCATCGTTGAAGCGGTTGAGTTCTGCAAAAAGAATCCCTGCATTCTCAAAATTCCCGTTATTTCTGCTTTTCAAGGCAGTCTCCAGTTTCTCGGAGGCTTCATTTCCTGTATAGCATTCTTTTGTTGCTTTGAATGTAGAAGGGCATTTTTCGAATCTTTCCACCAATTCCAGGGTTCTGCTCTGCTGTGAGAACCATGATTTAGTGTCCATTGCAATATGGTATCCCGTGAAAGCTCCTGCTGAAGCATTGACGCTCCAACCGCTGATAAGTAATGCAGCCCTCAATCTCTTACCCATGGATAAAATTAGATTAAAAGTGTTTAAAAATATAACTAAATGTAAAAAAAGAGAAAATTATGTTGCTTTGGCCTTAACTTCAAGCACAACGCCAGCGGCTACTGTCTGTCCCATATCCCTGATTGCAAATCTTCCGAGCGGAGGGAAGTCCTGGAATTTTTCAATAACAATGGGCTTCATAGGCTTGATTTTCAACACAGCTACGTCTCCGGTTTTGATGAAATCCGGCTTTCCTGCAGACTGTCCTGATTTTGGATCCTTCTTTTCAATGATCTCAGTGACCTTTCCTGCAAACTGTGCCGTGTGGACGTGCAATACCGGTGTGTAACCTACTGATATTGCTGTCGGGTGGTTCAGCACAACTACCTGGGCAGTAAACTCCTCTGCCACTGTAGGTGGTGCTGATGCCGGACCGATGACGTCTCCTCTTTTGATGTCTTTCTTGTCAACGCCCTTGAGGTTGAAACCAACATTGTCTCCCGGGTTTGCCTGGGAAAGCTCCTGGTGGTGCATTTCGATTTTCTTGACTTCACCCTTTGCTCCTGATGGCATGACAACAACGGTCTCTCCAGGTTTCATTACACCGGTTTCAACCCTTCCTACAGGTACCGTTCCGTGTCCTGTGATTGTAAATACGTCCTGGATCGGGAGCCTGAGCGCCTTGTCTGATGGTTTTGGAGGTATTTTGAATGTGTTGATAACCTCAATCAGTGTTGGACCGTTATACCATGGCGTATTGGCTGATTTCTTTGTAATGTTGTCTCCTGCATATCCTGAGCATGGCAGGAATGCAATATCCTCAATTTTGTATCCAATGCCCTTAAGCAAGTCAGTTACCTGCTGCTTTACTTTTTTATATTCCTCTTCTTTGTATCCAACTGCATCCATTTTGTTCAGGTTGATTGAAATCTGGTTGATTCCAAGCACCTTTGCAAGAAATGCATGCTCTTTTGTCTGTGGCTGAACGCCATCCTTTACTGAAACAACAAGAACTGCTGCATCAGCCTGTGATGCACCTGTTATCATATTCTTGACAAAGTCCCTGTGCCCCGGAGCATCTATAATCGTGCAATGGTACTTGTCTGTTTCGAATTCTCGGTGGGCAATATCAATTGTAACACCACGTTCCCTCTCTTCCTTAAGAGAATCCATAACATATGCGAATTCAAACGTATCCTTTCCAAGCTTTTTTGCTTCGTCCTTTAGTTTATTGAGGACCTGCTCAGAGACTGCTCCTGTTTCATACAGGATTCTTCCTACACTTGTTGACTTGCCAGAGTCAACGTGTCCGATAAACACTAAGTTCAAGTGTTGTTTTTCTGCCATTTCATAACCTCCTTTAATTATTAGAAAAAGGTGAAATACGATTATTACGAGATATTTTTAAAGCTTTGTTTGGACTTGAAAAAATCTCCCTCAGGGGAATCCCCATTCTGATGGGTTATCTTGCGTGAATATCAGAGGGGAATGGTACACCGAAAGGCTCCATTCTCCCTCCCACTCTCTCCATATAAGGAGGTTATTGCTTAAACCCATACTTTTTATATATCTGAATTTTTACGCCTGAATCCTATTTCCATACCTGTCCAAGTTCTGCTCCAATAATGATATTTAAACCTTCTCTGCTCATATGATTTTATGGGAGACAAATACAAATTCAAAACTGAAGACGGAGACAATACCATCCCTCTGATCGGACTTCTTTTACTGCTGATTGTTCTTGTCAGTGGAGCATTATATATAATTCTGACTGCGGAACCTCCGGAAAAGGGGCCTGTTGTTGTTCCGGATGAGCCGGACGACAAACCGCCTCCAGGCAATGACACCAACACCACATATGTTTGTGGGGACGACTGCTTTTATGAAAAGGCAATTCTGGCATCCAACGTTACTGAATGTAAAAAAATTGAAAACGTTACCCTGATGCAGGAATGTTTTGAACAGCTTGCCGATGTTTCCCTGGCCGCCTGCCTTGAAGTTTCTGATCCTGAAAAGAAGAAATTCTGCGTAACCTCATTTGCAGTTTCCAACAATGACGTCGATATATGTGATCTTATTGAAGATGGAAGGGCAGAATGCAGGCGAAACGTTGATGATTGCATCGGATCTGAAAATGAAAATCTTTGCAGGGCTATAAAAGATTCAGATCCGTACATGTGCAAATACAATACGGACTGTCTTATGGATTACAGCATCACCAGGAAAGATGATAGCGGCTGCAAACTTATACAAAATCCTGTTATTTCAAAAGCATGCGAATTTGCCGTTACTGGAAATGATGCATGCTATACTCTCAGGCTTCAGTCTGAACGCGATTACTGCTATGAGACATATGCTCTCAACACAAATAACTTCCATTCCTGCAAATTCATAACCAAGCATACGATCTATTATCTGAACTGTCTTTCAACATTTGCAGCAAATGAAAGAAATATCAGCATTTGTACTGATGACAGCCTGAAGCTTGACGACCTCTGGAAGTGCTATACCAACTATTCACTGCTAAGCGGGGATATCTCAGGATGTGAAGCCATCCATAAACTGGCAACCACCAACCGGTTCAACTGCGCATTTACATTTGCCAAGCTTCATGGCGATCCGTCTGCTTGCCAGGTTATCGAGTCTCTTTCAAGCAGAGATACCTGCTACCAGGGTGCAATAATCTATTCAAATGAGAATCTTGATCCAAAGAACTGCAAAAACGTTACCAGTTTCCACTGGAAGCACAAGTGCTACAATGAAGCCGCAAAGCTGACTGATGATGTAACTGTCTGCGATGAAATAGAAGAAGAATTTGCAAGAAACGCATGCGTTTCTGCATATAAATTATACAAAAGCTAAATTATTTTTTCTTTTCAGCTTCTTCTTTCTTTGATTCTGCTTCCTTAGCCTTTGGCTTTTCAGCTTCTTCTTTCTTTGATTCTGCTTCCTTAGCCTT
>JAFGPA010000017.1 GCA_016926175.1 Microcaldota archaeon | reverse complement strand
AGGAGCCGAAAAAAGCCGAGGCAAAAGCTGAAGCAAAAAAGCCTGAGCCAAAGAAAGAGGAGCCGAAAAAAGCCGAGGCAAAAGAGCCTAAACAAAAGAAAAAGGGTGATTCATGATGCTTTACCAGGAAAAATTAATTGAGGAACCATTCAGCAAATACAAGGTTATGAAATTCCTTGAAGATAAGCTTGACCGGGCAGGTCTGGCAAGCGTTGACATCCAGAGGACGCCCCTGGTCACAAGAATTACCCTTGAAGTTGCAAATCCTGCCAGAATTATCGGTAAGAAAGGAAGACTGATCAATGAACTTACTGATACTATAAAGAAGGAGTTCAAGATCGAGAACCCCCAAATCAGCGTAGTTGAAGTGAGGAACCAGTTCCTTGAACCCAGAATGGTCGGGAAAAGAGCGGCAAAATACATCGAAATGGGCAAGAAGGTAAGGGCCGTTCTGCACTACATGCTCAGGGAAGTCATCAAAGCAGGAGCTCTTGGTGCTGAGATAGTGGCTGCAGGAAAGATCGGCGCAAAAGGAGCCAGGGCAAAAAGTCTGAGAGTACAGGCAGGCTATATTCCAAAAGCAGGCGAACCCGTAAGGCAGATAAAGGTGGCACACATAAATGCAAATACAAGATCCGGAGTTATCGGCGTTCTTGTAAGGATTGTTCCTCCGGGAACGGTTTTCCCGGACAAGCAGACCAAGAAAGTCGTGCTTCCAAAAGTAATAGAATCTGCAGGTTCTGTTGAAAGGGGGGAAGCCAGATGAAAAAGAGCGATATCCAGAAAATGAATTCCAAGGAAAAAAATGCAAAAATTGCAGAGCTTGAACGTGCAGTTCTTGAGCTAATGGGCGAAGGCCGCTTCGAAAAAGTGAAGCCCCTGAAAAAAGCCATTGCTGCTTTGAAAACCAAAAAGGATTAATAATGCAAAGGAGATAGGTATATCGATGGATAGAGACCCGATAACTGGATTACCAAGGGACCTTGGCATGGCTGATGTCCTTGACAAGGAAGGAGCAACCAAAATAAAAGTATACACGACCAAGAAAAAGTTCAAGAAGCTGGTTACTATTGTTGAGGGAATTGACAAGTCCCAGCTTCAGCAGACGACTAAGGAACTCAAGCAAAAGCTTGCATGCGGCGGGACTTTCAAGGAAGGGGTAGTTATCCTTCAGGGAGACCACAAAAATAAGCTGAAGAATATTTTGGTTAAATTAGGATATCCCGAAGACAATATCCAGATCAGCTAGCAAAGCAGAGACCTCTTTTATCTCTTTTTTTGTTATCTCCGGATGCATCGGTATGGACAGAGTTGTTTTTGAGAATTTTTCCGCATTTCTGAATTCCAGCTTCTGCTTTTTGTAGGGTTCCTGCATATGTATTGGTATTGGGTAGTGGGCATCGCACTGAACATTGTTATTCAGGAGGTATTCCTTTGTTTCATTGCGTTTGCTTATTTTTATCGCAAACTTGTTGTAAACTGGTTTGATTTCCTTTGTTTCAAGGGGAGGAAGTATCCTTTTGTCAAGCATTCCTGCATATTCTCCCGCAGCTTCTCTTCTTTTTTCATTCCATCCATCAAGATATTTCAGCTGCACCCTGCCAATTGCAGCGGCAGCGCTGCTTAGCCTGGAGGAATACCCTATTATCCTGTGTTCGTGGCTGTAGATGCTTTCTCTTCCGGAGTCAGCAAGCATTCTTATTTTCTTTGCAAGCTTTTCATCATTTGTTACAGCCATGCCTCCCTGGCTGCAGACAGTCATGTTTTTCACCGGATTGAAGGAAAAGCAACCGACATGGCCAATTGAGCCTGCCCTTTTTCCACGGTAAATGGCTCCATGTGCCTGGCAGGCGTCTTCGATAACAGGAACATTATTTTTTTCTGCAATCTCCATTATATCATCCATCTTTGCAGGATAACCATGCAGATGCACAGGCAAAACTGCATCAAACTTTCTTGTTTTTGCAATCTTTTCCGGGTCAATGTTGTTTGTACTGTCAATATCCGCAAACAAAGCCTTTCCTCCGGCCAGATGTGCGACATTTGCAGTTGCAATGTATGAGCACGGAGTAGTGACCGGCATTTTCACTCCAAGGGCAAGCAAAGAAAACAATAAAGCATCTGTACCCGATGCTGTTGAAACTGCATGGTCAACATTGCAGAATTTTGCGAATTCTTCTTCGAATTTAGCTACTGATTCACCAAAAAGGGGGAACTCGTTTTCCAGTGAATAGATTGCGGCATCAATCATTTCCCTGTTTATGACCGGTTTTTCGAGTATGATCATAAATTTAATTCCGTCTGTTTATATTAAAAATGATGGTTACCGGAAAAAATCTTCTTTACCATACTTTCATTGGGCTGCCAGTTGAAATAATAAACAGCAGCCAGCAGCAGCTCATCGGTTTGAAGGGCACAGTAGTGGATGAAACCAAGAACCTCATTGTAATTGAAACCGCCAAAAAAGAAGTCAAAATCCAGAAAGTTTCCTGCTTTTTCCGTTTTACCGTTGAAGATGGCTTTGCGGATGTGGACGGAAAGAAAATAGCCTTCAGGCCACACGAGCGCCCGAAGAAAATCTGAATGTTCCTTTTGGTGATTTGGCCTGACTTTCAAAAGTTCTCCGGGCATATTAATCCCGGAGCCTTCTCTATTGCCTTTTTGACTTTTTCAAGGTCCAAAGTTCCTGGTTCGTTTTTTCCAAGTCCTGCCAGGTCTGTTATTGCTCCAATCCTGAGTGCTCCGTAGTTCCCTTTGAAAATTGCAAGCAGTTTATCCAATGGCTTCATCTTTTCAAGAAGGTTCGTGATTCTCTGGCAGACGCCATTGCATGCCCTGAGCCTTACCCTCACAAGCTCAGCTACGCATCTCCTGCTTTCAATTGCGTCCAGAACCTGCACTGCCAGATCATTTATCCATTCATACCCCATATGTTTCTTCGACTTCGGCACGTGCAAACTTCTCCCCTATTTTGTTCCTGATTCAGGCAATGTCCATTGGGCTTAGCTTCTCAAAATGAAGGAAAAACCGGTTCCCGGCTTTCCCTGCATGAAAGTTATCAATAAGTTCCAGGATCTGCTCTTTTCATATATAACCGCCACGCCTAAATATTTATAATCGTATTTATCTACTAATTAACACGTTAATCTGCCTTTCTCCTGAATATGGTGTTCCTTGGCTTTTTTGTAATATCAAGTTTCGGTATTTCAAGATGCTTTTTCTTTTTTCTCAGGACATCTGTCAGTTCCAGATAAATTTCAGCGCTTTGCTTCTCTGCCTTTCTCTTGTTCTCCGAATCTGCAACAAACTCCATGAGTATTGCTCTGACTTTTTCAAGATTAACATCCTCCATTTCTCCAAGTGCCAAGGCAGCAGCGCGCCTTACGATAATTTCCTCATCATTCAAGGCATTCATCAGGACAGGGATGGCCCTGGAATCGCCGATTTTTCCAAGCGACGCGGCAATCTCCAGCCTGGCATGCCCATCCCTGTCATTAATGGCGCCTATCAAAGCAGGTACAGCAGAAACATCACCAATTTTTCCCAGCGCCCAGGCAGCGCGGCCACGCATTATTGAATCATTGTCTCCCAAAGCTTCGGTCAAAGCATGGACTGCCCTGGCATCCATGATCTTTCCAAGTACCAGAGCGAATCCCAGTCTGACGGAAGGATCACTATGCTTCAATCCGGCTATCAAATGCGGTACAGAATCCCTGTTCCCCATATTTCCAAGCGCAGTGGCGGCCTTTGTCTGTAAAAATCCACTCTTATCATTCAATGCTTTGATCAATCCCGCAACACCGTCGTTGCCCATCTTTATAAGGCTATCAATGACATACATGCGCTTCCCTAAATCATCATCATCCAAAGCATCCATCAAAGCCGGAAGTGCATCCTTCCCGATTTTTGCAAGCGTATTGGCAGAATCCATCTTGACCCTCCAGTCATAATGTCCTAAACCATCAATCAGAATGGCCACGGCTTTTTTCCCGATTTTTTCAAGCGCTCTGGCAGCATTCTTCCTCACAACCAAATGTGTGTTCTCCAAAGCTTTTCCCAAGCCACGTAAATCCATTATTTCTGCAATCGCAATGCCGGCACCCACCCTGACTTGCAAATCACTGTCATTCAAAGTCCTGATCAATGTAGGAATTGCAGGGGTTCCGATCCTGACAAGGCTTTTCCAGGCCCTTCTGGCAACCAGCCTTTCGATTTTTTCTTCCAGGGACCTTTCCCTGTATCCTTGAATCATCTCGCTGATACATTCATATCCTCTTACAAAACCGGGACAATATTTTGCAAATCCTGTTTTGGACCTGTCAACAAGCATTAATCTAACCACTGGCGCCTCTCCTCCTGAATATTCTGCCGCCTGGTTTTTCCAGTGCTTTCAGGTTAATGTCCAAGGGGCATCTTGAAAGAGAAGCTGCTTTTGAGGCCATGACATAAATCCTGGCGGCCCTTATTTTTGCAGCTTCCTTGTCATCTGATTTTTCGACAATGGAATGCATTTTTTTCTTTATTTTTTCCATATCTGATGAAGTCAAACCTATTTTGCCCCGTTCTCCCATGTTGGCCAGTGCCTGTCCGGCTGCAATCTGGATTCTTGGTTTTTTGTGGTCCAAAAATTCAATTATCCTTTTTGCATCGTCAGTTATCCAGCCAAGTGCCTTGAGGCTATGTTCAGTTATTGTTGCCGCCACATCGCCAAATAATATCTGCATCTCCAGATCCATTCCGGGTGCAGGATCGGAAAATTTTTCTATGTATTCCAGTATCAGAGGCAATGCAGAATCATTAGCTGATTTTTCAAGAGCATGGGAAATTGCCATCCGCATAATCAGGTCATTTTCCCTACAAAGCACGTCCAATCCTACCAATGTTGCAGTTGCCTCACTGTTTCCTGTTTTTCCGAGAAGTCTGGCAAGATTCAGCCTATATGCCCATGATTTTTCTTTCAGGTCTATTTGCTGAACGGCCATTATGAAAATATTGGAATCTGCCTTAACGAGATTATCCAGATATCTGCTTGCCAGTTTACTTATTTTTTTGCTTCTGTCATCTGTAGCTTCAATGCAGCGGTCAAAAACTTCAACTATGCTATCTGCCTTTTCTTTCATAGTTGGCAAATCCTCAACAACAATCTTTGCCTGCCTTCCATCCAGAGAGATTATCCTGTGTTTCCCCCCACAAATCCCATATGCAATGACCTGGTTTGCTTCTATAAGCTGGTTCAATGCCTGTAATCGAACTTGCCATTTTGGTGAATGCAATCTTAAATCAGACATGCAAAAGCCTCTTTCTGAAAACTTTGCCTTTTTCAGGCGCTTTTATTTTTGCATCCAGCAGTCCTTCTTCCAAATCAAACTTCTTTTTCCCATTACTGATTGCTTCTGCTATCTGATTGAAATATCCTGCTCCTTCTTTCTTTGCATTGCTTTTGTTTTCTTTTGCAGAATCAACAAATTCAATTAGTGCTCTTTTGATTTCCTCCAGACTTACTGATCCGGGGGTTGCTTTTTCAATTTCTGCGAGTGCCTCTACAGCATGTTTCCGCACATTTTCATCCTCATCCTTCAAAGCACCAATCAAAGGCCTAACAGCTCTTTCATCCTTAATCTTTCCAAGTGCCTCTGCAGCATACCGCCGTACCAACCAGTACTCATCCTTCAAAGCATCAATCAAAGGCAAAACCGCCCTTTCATCATTGATCCTTCCAAGTGCCGTTGCAGCATTCCACCGCACTCTACAACTCTCATCCTTCAAAGCACCAGTCAAAGGCCTAACAGCTCTTTCATCCTTAATTTCTCCAAGTGCTTTTGCAGCATTCTCCCGCACCCCTTCCTCATCCTTCAAAGCATCAATCAAAGGCCTAACAGCTCTTTCATCCTTAATCTTTCCAAGTGCCTCTGCAGCATTTTTCCGCACCCATCCGCTCTCATCCTTCAAAGCACCAACCAAAGGCATAACCGCTCTTTCATCCTTAATCTTTCCAAGTGCCCTTGCAGCACACCCCCGTACCAACCAGTACTCATCCTTCAAAGCACCAATCAAAGGCATAACCGCCCTTTCATCCTCAATTTCTCCAAGTGCCACTGCAGCATTCCACCGCACATTTTCATTCTCATCCTTCAAAGCACCAATCAAAGGCAAAACAGCTCTTTTATCCTTAATCTTTCCAAGTGCATTTGCAGCATTCAACCGCACTCTACAATCCTCATCCTTCAAAGCACCAATCAAAGGCATAACAGCTCTTTCATCCTTAATTTCTCCAAGTACAAATGCAGCATGTCTCCGCACTCCCCAATCCTCATCCTTCAAAGCACCAATCAAAGGCATAACAGCTCTTTCATCCTTAATCCATCCAAGTGCCCTTGCAGCACACCCCCGCACCAACCCGCTCTTATCCTTCAAAGCATTAATCAAAGGCCTAACCGTCCTTTCATTCTTACTCTTTCCAAGTGCAAATGCAGTACCCAGCTGCACCCACCAGCTCTTATTCTTCAACGCACCAATCAAAGGCAAAACAGCAGGTTCTCCAATCTCTCCAAGCGCCCATTCAGCATTCTCCCACACTCTATAATCCTCATCCTTCAACGCACCAATCAAAGGCATAACAGCTCTTTCATCCTTAATCTTTCCAAGTGCCCTTGCAGCATTCAACCGCACTCTACAATCCTCATCCTTCAAAGCACCAATCAAATGCAAAACCGCCCTTTCATCCTTGATCCTTCCAAGTGCCTCTGCAGCATTCAACCGCACCCATCCGCTCTCATCTTTTAATTTTACAATTAAATCATCAATTTCAGACATGCAAAACCCTCTTTCTGAAAACTTTGCCTTTTTCAGGTGCTTTTATTTTTGCATCCAGCAGTCCATTCATTCTGGTCTTTTGTTTTTTCTCTTTAGGGCATCCAGGAACGGGAGTCATGGAAATCTCTGGTTTTTTATGCTGCTTATCGGGCATTTAATATCACTAATATAATTACATATAGTAACATTTATAAATCAGTTTTTTATACAAATTAACACAAAACTGAATGTGTTTCTATTTATCTGAAAATTGGTCTTCCTCGAAGCAGTTATTGCTAGATCAGAATAATTCTGATCTAGACAGAACAGTTATAAATCTTTACTGTTATTGAATACTATGATTAACAAATTTCACCTGAAATATCAAAAAATCCTTGATATCCTCGGAGACATTGCAGAATGTACAGATCAGAAACTAATTCTTGTTGGAGGAACGGCTCTTGCTTTGTTTCATCTTAAACACAGAGTTAGCATTGATCTTGATTTTGTTCCTGTTGATGGTGATGATGTAGTTCTAAAAGAAGAGCTAAAAGGTAAAATAACTAATAAAGGATACAAAACGAATAGAAGCAGTTTTCCTAATCAGTTCATAATACAATTTGAAGACACAAGTATAAAAGTCGAAATATTTCATTCGGATTATAAAATTAAAAAAATTGAAAGTTTTACTTTTGGAACCAATAAACTCCTTGTTGCTTCAATAGAAGATATCCTAAATATGAAATTAGAAACATATAAGGATAGAAAAAAAGTAAGAGATCTTTTTGATATTGTTTTTATCCTGAAAGACCTGGGAAGAGACTTTAAGATCATTGATGGCCTCCTTGCACATGGCTTGCCTGAGGATATGGATGAAATCAATTCTTTGGCATTGGATGAAAAAGATCTAAATTTCTTTAGTGAGGTGATAAGAAATGCTTCCAAGGCAGGTAATTAGCTATAAACAATTAAAATTGTCCAAAGACGAATTCAAAAGACTGAGCACTTCCCTGAAACTGTTTCCAACGCCATTCAAAGGCATATACTATGTTCCTTCTGAAGAGGAAAGAAAGGCAGTTGTGGTAGACAAGCCGCTAAGAGTAATTTCCAAAGCCCTGGCCATTTTTTTGAAATCAAAATCCTATTTCAGCTGCTCTACTGCAGAGGAGTTCCTTGCCCTTAGATGGACTCCGAAAAATGAAGTCCATGTTGTAAATAAGAAAATCAGCATGAAAATCGACCTCAAATCAAGAATCAAAAGAAATCTTGAAAAAAACACATACAGGTCCAGGAAAGTTGCCCGAATACTGTCTTTTTATGGCGATAAGATAATTCTTCATAAAGTGAAATCAATTGCTAATGTGAAGATCAAATCAATGCCCTATGGCGATTTCGCAAAAAAGTCCCAGATTAAAATAGACAAAAGACGGTTCAGGGAAATCTAGCTAGCTATTTTTTTGCCATAACTCCTTATTTTGGCCTGGAATTCTTCCTGGTTCTCAGGATATATGATGACGAAGTATCTGGTTCCCCCGATAAATTTCTTATAAAATCCTACGAGCATCCCCGCTAGGCCATTTTGTTTGAGGTCCGGAGGCATTTCCGCCTCTAAAATCACTGCTTCATCATATGCAATATCTGAAATATCGCTGCCAGTTCCCATATATCTGAACGATTTTCCTGAAGTAACGAATGTTTTCCTCTTAAATGCTTCAAAACCACCGGCAATTTCAATATTCTTAATGTCTTTGAGATTTATGGAAAAATTGCCAGTAGGTATGAAATATTTGACATATAAAATCCCGTTTTCAATAATGTATTTATCCCTGATAAATACTCTCCCGATTGCCTCTGTAATAATAAGAAATACAATAAAACCAATAAAGTAACCCATATAAGGGAAATCACCCAGAAATTCAATAAATATCCAGAGAAAAACAGATATGCCGATTAATGATCGGAACAATATGGCCAACAAGACCTTTGCAGGAAGGTCCCTTCTGAATTCCATGAAATACTATAATGAGAATAGGTTTATGAATGAAGTGTTCTTCTTCTGAAGGTTTTTCCGCCTGGAGGTTTCGGCTTGTCTGGCAATACTTCTCCAGACATATCTATCCTTTTCCTTAATTCTGAAATAACTTCACATATCTCAAGATATCTGGCAGCTGCTACCTGCCTGACCAGTTCGCTGTCACTTCTCTTTTCAACAAAAGCATGCAGCTTTTCCTTCACCGCTTCCAAATCAACTGATCCGGGATTTTTATATTCTATCATGGCCAAGGCATCGGCAGCAGACTTTTGTATTCCGCCTGAACCATCCCCCCAGTCTAAAAACTCCATTATATCGGGATCTAAAAACTCCATTATCTCCGGAATTGTTTCCTTATTCCCCACTGAACCCAAAGCTACCAGCGCCTCCTCCCTTGCAATAGGCAATGTTGCACTTGTTCCATCTGGAGCAATGAGAAGAGCGGGCTCCCATCTTATATACTTTAAAAGCAACGGAATTGCCCTCTCATCTCCTGTTTTCTGAAGGGCTTTGGCAATCTCTTCAGGAAGCTCTGCAAAATCATCGGCAATATCCTCATCAAAGAATATTTCATCCAATCTGATTAGGACATCAAGTGCTTTTTCATTTTTACTCTCTACAACTATGCCTATTAATCTTGTAATGTCCTCCATACGCCAATTTTCAAACGAACTTTCACTTATAATGGGCAATACAAAATCCGGCAGTCCAAACGTCTCCCTTGTCCAAGCCGAAAGCCTTTCCCATGCCTTTTCCCTTACTTTTTTGCTCCTATCTTTTGTGGATTCAAGACATATCCTGAAAAACTCGCGTGCTCTTGGTAAGCCTGCATCCTGATCAAAATAATCCACCAGCGTTACCAATCCTATGATTCTTTCACTCATTGTTTGTAAGCCTAGCACCCTGTCCTGCCATTTTGTGCTATCCATGGATTTTTTGCCAGCATCAAAATCTCTTATTGCTTCTTTAGCCGCTTCCCGATCCTCTTTCTTCCGACTCATGCTATGTAATAATAACAAAGACATTAAAAACATGACTTTTTATTATTTACCACTTAAATGTCTGTTTCCTTTCTTGTTTCCTCTAATGGTTTATAAAAGTTTGTATCTTAAATACGATAATCCGTATTTACTTAGCATACAAACACCCTTCGTCTCATTAACGGAAGATTTGTATTGCGATTACGAATTTGCTCTGACACTCTGAAGAGCACATACGGTGATGTTTATGGAAGAACAATTAGCTACAAGAGGAGGTATCCTCACCGGAAAAGTCGTTAGCGACAAAATGAAGAAGACAGTCATTATCGAAAGGGACATTACAAAGTACTATCCAAAGTACAAGAAATACTCCAGATCCAGGTCCAGGATTGTTGCACACAATCCTGAATCAATCAATGCCAAGGTTGGCGACATGGTTGAGATTGCTGAAACAAGGAAAATCAGCAAGACCAAGGCATGGACAATTACCAAAATCCTGGGTGAATCCGCATGAAGGGGCTATCAAGTAAAATTACAAAAGCAATGACTCTTGGAACTGTTTTGCCATGTTCTGATAACAGCGGCGCAAAAGTTTTGTATATCGTGGGATCACTTCGTTACAAAGGAACCAGGGGGAGAAACCCCGCAGTCGGAGTCGGCGATGTCATAATTGCCTCTGTGAGGAAAGGAAAACCCGACATGATAAAAAAAGTGGTCAAAGCGCTTATTGTAAGGCAAAAAAAGGAATACCGGAGGGCAAACGGAATGAGAATCACATTCGAAGACAATGCAGCAGTGCTTGTAAATGATGATTTCCTTCCGGTGGGAACTGAAATCAAGGGCGTTGTTGCAAGGGAGATCTCCGAAAGGTTTCCCAAGGTGGCGGCCATATCAGCAGGTGTTGTTTAATGAAATCAGATACAGAAAGAAGGAAGTACTACAAGGAAAAACTTCACAGGAAAAAAAACAGGCTGCATGTCCATCTTTCCAAGGATCTTAGAGGCAAGATGAAAGCAAGGAAAAGGGCAATTCTTGTTCACAAGGGCGATACGGTAAAAATCATGAGGGGCCCTGGAAAAGGCAAGGAAACAAAGGTTGCCCGGGTGAGCACCGTGAAAAGAAAAGTTTATGCTGAGGGTGTTTCTGCAAAGAACATCAAAGGACGCGATATGCCGGTTGCTCTTGAACCGTCAAACCTGCTGCTTGTCGGCCTTGAATCCACAAAAGAAAGAAAGCAAATATTTTCTGAAGATATCTTCAGGAAAAAGGCCGAACCGAAAAAGGAAGGCCCGAAAGAAACTGAAAAAACCGAGCCTAAAGCTGAAGAGACAAAGCCGATAGTGCCAAAAGCGGCAGATGCTCCAAAAGCAGCAGAGGCTCCGAAGAGGTGATATTTATGGGTAAACGAGGAGCACCAAGACACATGAAAAGAATTGCAGTTGCAAAGGCTGTACCTATTCATGACAAAAAGGAGAATGTTTGGATGATCAATTCTGAGCCGGGACCCCATCCTAAGAAGTATGCAATGCCATTGGGAGTTCTTTTGAGGGATGTCCTGAAAGTGGCATTGACGTCAAGGGAAGTTTCAAGAATTCTGTCAAAAAGGCTCGTTATGGTTGACGGAAAAATCAGAACTGCTGAAAAATTCCCGATTGGCCTCATGGATCTTATATCTGTTGGCGAAACAAGCTACCGGATTTACCTGGATTCCATGGGAAGGCTGAAACCAGAAGAAGTAAAGAAAGAGGAATCATCACTAAAGCTTCTCCAGGTAATTGACAAGCACACCATAAAAAAAGGAAAAATAAACCTTACATTCCACGACGGAAGGAATATGGTTTCAGACAACCACGTTCATGTTGGGGATACTGTGCAGATTTCCATTCCAAAAGCGGAATTCAGATCTCACCTGAAAAGGGAAAAAGGGGCAAAATGCCTTGTTGTTGAAGGAAAACATGCAGGGACAATCGTTTCACTGAAAGACATAATTCAAAGAAAAGGCGGAAAGCCCTCAGAGGCGCTGGTGTCAGCGGATGACCGGGAGTTCATTACGGTGCTGAACTACCTTTTTGTGGTTGGTGAGTGATATGAAAGATGTACTGATTGAAAAAGTGGTTGTAAACATCGGAGCAGGCCAGCCCGGGGATATGCTTGAAAATGCAAAGGATCTGCTGAGCAGACTTACTGGAGGAAGAAAACCACTGGAAACCAAGGCAAGAAGAAGAGAGCCAACATTCAAGCTCAGAAAAGACATGCCAATAGGCACAAAGGTTACCCTGAGAGGAGAATCAGCAAAATCATTTCTTGAAAAAGCACTAACTGCAAAAAGAAAAGTTCTGAAAAAATCCAATTTCGACCGGGAGGGAAATTTTGCATTCGGAGTCCATGAGTATATCGACTTCCCCGGAGTGAAATACGATCCTGCAATTGAAATGTACGGCTTTGACGTATGCGTTTCATTGGCAAGAAAAGGGGACCGGGTAAAGCACAGAATGCTCAGGCCGGCAAAAATCGGCAAAAAGCACAGGATCTCCAAAGACGAGGCAATTGAATTCGTTGAGAAGAACTTTGGAGTTAAATTCGAGTGATGTTTATGAAGATTTCCAAGGAAGAAAAAATGAAAGGAAGGGGCAAGCGGATTTGCAGGATCTGTGGAACTGCGAGGGGCTTGATCCGAAAATACAGGATGCAGATATGCAGAAGATGTTTCCGTGAAGTTGGCGAACACCTGGGCTTCAGGAAGTACGGAGGTTGATTTTTATGACAGATCATCTTGCAGACGCTCTTAACACGATAAAAACCCATGAGATAGTGGGACAGGACAAGTGTACTGTGAAGGCAACTAAACTCATCGCAAAGGTTCTTGAAGTATTGAAACAGCATAATTACCTCAAGAGCTATACGAAAGTTGATATGGGAAGAGGAGGCTATTTCGAAGTCGAACTTGAAGGAAAGATCAATGACTGCGGTGTCATCAAGCCAAGAATACCGGTAAGAAGGCACGACTGGAACAAGACTGAAGAGGAATTTATTCCCGCATATAATATCGGGCTGTTGATAGTATCAACCCCTGGCGGAATAATGACCAATGCAGATGCAAGGCAGAACCATACAGGCGGGAGGCTTCTTGCATACGTATATTAGGTGCTGCACATGGAAATACCAGATGGAATCACGCTGACTGTTGACGGATTAAGAATAACTGCAAAAGGCCCCAAAGGCGAGGTGTCAAAGAACCTCTCAAAAAAGGCGCAGGTCCGGATAGACGGAAAAAAAGTGGATATAATAGCAGACAAGGCACTGAAAGGAACTCTTGAGTCAATAATCTCAAGCATGCTTGAGGGGGTTAAGGAGGGGCACAGGAAAAAGCTGAAAATGCTTTATGCACACTTCCCCATTTCCATAGAAATCAAGGGACAGAACATAACGATAAAAAACTTCCTTGGTGAAAGGCAGGCGAGAAAAACAAAGCTGATCGGAAATACCAAGGTTGAGGTGAAAGGCCAGGACATTACAGTTTCAGGCCCTGACAAGGAAGCTGTGGGCCAGACGGCAGCCAACCTGATCGAGGCAGTAAAGATCAAGGAAAAGGACGGAAGAATATTCCAGGATGGCATATATGGTGAATTATCATGAGCAAACCAACATTTAATGTTCTCAATTGCGGCCACCGCAAAAAGGTAAAGCCCAGATGGAGGAAGCCAAGGGGAACACACAACAAGAAAAGAATGAAGATGGAATGGGCCGGGGCATCGCCAGGCATAGGCTATGGCAGTCCTGAAGCTTCAAAAGGAAGGCATCCTAACGGAACCAAAGAAGTTCTTGTAAGGAATCTTGCAGATCTTGAAAAGCTCGATGGCGTTTCAGTAAGGATTTCAGCTGCTGTGGGGATAAGAAAGAAAAAAGCCATTGTGGAAGCAGCAAAGGCAAAAAAGCTCAAGGTTCTGAATTCAGGCGAAAAGAAAATCCGCCCCCGGAAAAAGGGAGGTGAAAAATCATGACCATGTTGACAGTAAGAAGGCTTGCGGCAGACATCATGAATGTCGGCAAGGGAAGAGTGAAGATCAACCCTGACGGGCTGAAAGAAGCAGAAGGTGCTCTTACAAGATCCGATGTCAAGGGACTGATAGAAAAGGGAATAATCACAAAAGCAAAGATAAAAGGCAGGGCCAGCAAGGCAAAAAAGCAAAGAAGGGGAAAAGGAAGCAGGAAAGGCTCATATAGCGATTCCAAAAAAAGATGGATGGAAAAAGTACGGGCCCAGAGAAAGCTTCTTGCGCTCCTTGTTGAATCAAATGCCCTGAAGAAGACTGACAAGAGGTCCATCTACGGAAAAGTGAAGAGCGGAATTTTCAGGAACAAGAAGGCAATGCTGCTTTACCTGAAAGACAACCACTACATACCTGACGACTACGAAGAAAAAAGAAAAAATCCAAAGAAGGAGAAGCCTAAGAAGGCTCCAAAAAAAGGTGTTAATGCATGACAAGGGCAAAGGGACCAAGCTATAAAGTATCCTACAGGAGGAGAAGGGAAGGGAAAACCAATTATGTAAAAAGACTTGCTCTTGTCAAAAGCGGCAAGCCGAGAATGGTTGTCAGACGAAGCAATACAGGCCTTGTGATACAGTTCATTGAATTTGATCCTAAAGGCGACAGAACTCTGCTGACAGTAAACTCAGCCCATCTTGCAAAGCACAAGTGGCCTGCAAAAAGAAACAAATGGACTGCCTATCTCATGGGCTTCCTTGCAGGAAAGCTTGCAGCAAAGAAAGGAATAAAGGAATTCGTGTTCGACATGGGGATGTACATTCCGTCAAAGGGATCAATTCTTTTTGCAGCGCTGAAAGGAGCTGCAGATTCAGGTCTCAAAGCTGATTTCAGGGAGGAAAAGGTTCCGAATATGGAAGTGCCTGACCAGTACAAAAAGGCATTTGATGAGGTAAAATCCAAAATGTCCGGGTGATTTTTATGGCAGAAAAAATACGAAGTGCTGATATTGAAGCCTGGGATCCGAAAACAGATATCGGAAAAAAAGTGAAGAGCGGCGAGATCACTACTCTGGAAGAGATCAAGAAATCAGGAAAACCTGTTCTGGAGCCTGAGATCATCGACAAGCTTTATCCTGACCTTGAATCAGAAACCCTGCAGGTCAAGACTACCCAGAGGGTTACCGATTCGGGCAAGAGAGTGAAATTCCGGGTGGTAAAAGTTATCGGAGACAAAAAAGGCCATGTCGGCCTTGGCGTTGGAAAGTGCGATGAAATCAAGCCGGCTATGGAATATGCGGTAAACCACGCCAAGAAAAACATGATATCTGTCAAGTTCGGGTGCGGAAGCTGGGAATACCAGGGCAACCTGAAGCAGTCTCTCCCATTCAGGGTGATTGGCAAGGAAGGAAGTACGGTGGTTACCCTCATGCCTGCACCGCCCGGAATAGGACTTGCGTCTAATGATGTCGTAAAGAAAGTGCTGAAAATGGCAGGAATAAAGGACGTTTGGAGTACCATGCATGGCGGCAGCAATACCTATAATATTGCTTCTGCCACGATGAAAGCGCTTGATAGTCTTAATACATTTAAGGGAGCTGAACAAAGATGAAAATTGCAGTTTTGCGAATAAGGGGCCGCAGAAAGATCCGGGCTGATGTTGAGGATTCCCTCAGAATGCTCAGACTTGAAAGGCCCAATCACTGTGTTGTTATTGACGACTCGCCACAAAACCTGGGAATGATCAGGAAAGTCAAGGACTATGTTGCCTATGGCGCTGTGGACGAAGAAATAATCCTGAAACTTCTCATGAAGAAGGGAAGGAAAGGAAGAAAGGACCTTTCTGAATTTCTCAAGGAAGATGAAATCCGGAAAGCGGCAAAAGAAATCTTTGACGGAAAGAAAACAGTCGATTATGCAAATCCTGTGTTCCGGCTGAGGCCTCCATCGAAAGGCTATAAAAATATCAAGAAGACCTATCCTGAAGGAGATTTGGGAAAAAGAGACGACATGATAGCGCTTCTTATGAGGATGATGTGAATGGTAACCAGAAAACCAAAAAGAAAGCACAAGCTTCGTGGACAACGGACTCATGGCCGCGGCAACACCAAAAATGGCAGGGGCGGCGGCAATCGTGGCGGATGCGGCATGGGCGGAATTGACAAGCACAAATGGAGCTGGGCAATGAACAATGACAAGGATTACTTCAGCAAATGCGGATTTTCCCCTCCAAAAAGAACCAGGATTCCCGTAGTGCATCTTTATGAGATCAACCAGCAGGCTCTCCTGGAAAAACTTGAAAAAGCAGGAGACAAATACAAATTTGAATTCAAAGGAAAAATTCTTTCAACCGGAAAAGTTACAGTGCCGCTTTCAATAAAAGCAAGTGCCTGGAGCAAGAGCGTTGAGAAGAAACTTAGTGAAACCGGCGGAGAAATTTCGAAAATTGAGGTTTGATTATGGGAGTTATTGACATAGTTCATTCCTTCTCAAAATATCTTCCGGCAGTAAAGCCTCCTGCAAAGCCGCTGAGCACCAATGACAAGCTCATGTGGACCGGAATTGCACTTGTCCTGTTTTTCATGATGTATAATACCACTGCATATGGTGTTCCGCATCTTTCAGGTTCAGTTGATTTTCTCCAGACAATCACTGCTTCAAACATAGGCAGTCTTCTTACCACGGGCATCGGTCCGCTGGTTTTGTCCAGCATCTTCCTGCAGCTTTTTGTAGGTGCAGGCCTGATAAATCTTAATCTCAAGGACAAGAAGGACAAGGCAAAATTCCTTGAAACCCAGAAGGTCCTTGCAATAATTCTTGCAATATTCGAAGCTCTGGTTTTTGTAGTGTTTACCCATATGGTTCCTATACAGCCGCTGTTCCAGGATTTCGGAGAGGCAATAATAGCCAATCCTGATGGCACACAGTCAATATATGCCCCATATACCATGGCACTGGTTGTACTGCAGATTGTTCTTGGTTCACTGCTCATTCTTTTCCTTGATGAAATAGTAAGCAAATACGGAATAGGAAGCGGCATCAGCCTTTTCATCGCGGCAGGTGTTTCATTTGCCATCTTTGGCGGTTTAATCGGCCTGATCTTCAACAGTGGAGGAGTGCTGGATTCGATATCCACCGGAGGTGCAGAAGCATTGCCCATAGCGATACTTGTCATGCTGCCGTTTATCTTTACCATTCTGGTATTCCTTGCAGTTGTTTATGCGGAAGGTGTGAAGGTGGAAATACCAATAGCGTTCCAGCGGGTGCGCGGCATGGTGCCAAAGCTGCCCCTGAAATTCTTTTATGTTTCCAATATTCCGGTCATCTTTGCAAGTGCACTGATAATCAATATCCAGCTCTTTGCCGGAGGAGCCCTTACCGGGCAGTATTGGGATGCTGCACGCAATCCCACTGCTGATTTCTCTGCAGGATATGATTTTGATGAACATGGAATACTGCCATTAATCGGATACGTTGATAATGACGGAAGGATAAGAGACGGCCTGCTTTATCTTTTTACTCCATTATATTCAGGCAGGGGCCATACCATGGACCAGTGGAATACCATATCCGGGCAGGTAACCCCAATTCTTCATATTCCTGAATGGGTGCATGCCATAACCTATGTTATTACACTGTCACTTGTTTCAATCATGTTCGGTCTTTTCTGGGTTGAAACATCCAATATGGATGCAAAATCCGTTGCCGGCCAGCTTTCTGATTCAGGCATACAGATCCCCGGATTCAGAAGAGATCCGCGGATGCTTGAAACAATACTGAACAAGCACATATTCCCGCTAACTGTTATGGGTTCATTTGCCGTAGGCCTGCTTGCAGGACTTGCTGATCTTACTGGCGCTCTTGGTACCGGAACAGGTATACTCCTTACAGTGGGTATCCTTTACAGGATGTACGAACAGCTGGAGCAGACAAAAGCCCTTGAGAGCAATCCTACCCTGAACCGTCTGTTTGGTGGATGATAAATGGCCAGGGTTTTTGTTGAAACCTATGGATGCACCCTCAATCATGCAGACAGTGACATAATAAAGGCAGTGCTGAAGCATGAAATTGTTGAAAATGAAGAACTGGCAGATGTAATAATCCTTAATACCTGCACTGTCAAAGGCACTACGGAAAACAGGATTTGTGACAGGATGAAATCCCTGAAAAAGCCTTTTGTCGTTGCAGGATGCCTGTCTGCAAATGAAAAAAAAATACGCGATTTTGCACCTGGCGCCCCCATCGTGGGAACCTCCTCTATCTGTTTAGTCAATGATGCAGTAAAAGACGCCCTTGCAGGAAAGGCATCCATATACAAAAAATTCCAGTCAAAGGAAAATCTTCCCAAGCTTCTGTCTGCACCAATTATGCGCATTCCGATCAATGATGGCTGCCTTTCTTCCTGCAATTTCTGCCAGACGAAGCTTGCAAGGCCTTTTTTGCGCAGCTTTTCGCCTAAAACAATCGTCCGGTGGATAAATGAAAGTGTAAAGCACGGTGCAAGGGAAATACAGCTCACATCCATGGATTCCGGGGCATATGGCTATGATGTCAGGACCAATCTTGTTGAACTGCTTGAACTGATTGCCAATGATGACAGCAAGGATGCGCAGGACGGCTATCTTGTGCGCCTTGGCATGATCAATCCTGACCATGCAAAAAAATTCCTTCCTGATCTCAAAAGAATACTGAAGCACAGGAAATTCTACAAGTTTCTTCATGCTCCGGTTCAGGCAGGATCTGAAAAGGTTGTGAAGGAAATGAACCGGGACCACTCTGTCCGCGATTTTGCTGATATTGTAAATACGCTGAGATCAGAAATCCCCGGAATCACCATCTCGACTGATATTATCGTCGGCTATCCAACAGAAACTGAAGATGACTATGAAAAAACACTTGAGCTCATCCGTGAAACCAAGCCAGAAATAATCAATCTCTCCAAATTCTCTCCAAGGCCGGGCACAAAAGCCAGGGAACTGCCGCAGCTGCGCACGGAAGAAATCAAAAGGCGAAGCAAAAAGGCAACTGATCTCATTGCGGAGATAAACAGTGAGACAAGGAAAGCTTTAATAGGAAATACCTACAGGGTACTTATTACTGAAAAATGCCCTGATTACAAGGGAAGAAACATCAATTATATGCAGGTTGTCCTGAAGGGCTTCCATGGGGAGCTTGGACAGTTTGCCGATGTTAAAATAAATAACGCGAACCACAATTCGCTTTTTGGTGATGCATTATGATAATCGCAATGGGCCTGCCTGGAGCAGGAAAAACCACAGTATTGAAAAGCCTGAATACAGATTATGAAATCCATAATTTCGGGAACCTGATGTTCGAGATTGAAAAGGAAAATTTCGGAATAAAGGACCGTGATGAGATGAGGAAAATCCCGATAGAAAAGCAAAAACAAGTCCAGAAAATGGTTTATGAAAAGCTCTCAGGAATGGGAGACCGCGTCATACTTGATACCCATTGCTCAGTAAGCACCCCCAAAGGATTCTTCCCCGGCGTACCTTTTGAGTACCTGAAACTGCTGAAGGTAGATGCCCTGGTGCTCATAACTGCTGATGTTGAGGAAGTGAAAAAAAGACGGGCAGAAGACCCGGGCAGAAAAAGGGATGATGATGATATCGGCCTTCATGACCAGATGAACAAGGGATACCTTGCGGCATACAGCGCATTTACCGGAGCTCCGGCCGTAGTGATCGTCAACCGGCAGGGGCAGCTGGAGAAGGCTGTAGAAAAATTCCAGAAAATATTGGGATGAATATGTTGGACATAAAGCTCATAAGGGAAAATCCAGAAGTTGTTGAGCAATCGCTGCGCATTCGCAATTACGATATTGAATCAATAGTTAAAATCCGGAAACTTGATGAGAAATGGCGCCAGGCAAAAAAAGAGGAAAATGATCTCCGCGCAGAAAGAAACAAGCTTGCTGCTGCAATTAATGAGAAGAAAAAATCAGGGCAAAATGCCGATGAGGAAATAAAAAAATCAGGTGAGCTCTCAGCCAGAATAAAGGATATCTCCCCGGAAACAAAAACACTTGAAGACAAAATAATGCAGGAAGCTCTGAACATTCCAAACATTCCGCATGAATCAGCGCCCATAGGCGAAAATGAAACTTTCAATGCAGAATGCAGGAAATGGGGTGAAATAGCAAAAGGTCCGGATGACGTACTTGCGCATCACGAGATCGCAGAAAAGACAGGTCTGATAGACCATGGGCGGGGAGTGAAACTTGCCGAACACAGGTTTGCAGTTTTGTCCGGCGACATTGCGAAGCTTGAGCGTGCTCTGGTCAATTTCATGCTTTCGGTGCAGGCTTCCAGGGGATATCTTGAAGTTGCGCCGCCCTACCTTGTTAATACCAAGACGATGACAGGAACGGGCCAGCTGCCGAAATTCGAAGACCAGCTATACAAATGCCGGAATGATGATCTCTGGCTTATTCCAACTGCGGAAGTTCCGTTGACAAATCTTTATTCCGGCGAAATACTTGAAGAAAAAGACCTTCCAATAAAATTGACTGCATATACCCCGTGCTTCAGAAGGGAGGCCGGAGAGTACGGGCGCGATATCAAGGGGCTTATGAGACAGCACCAGTTCAACAAAATAGAACTTGTGAAATTCGCCCATCCTGAAAACAGCTTCAGGGAGCTTGAAAGCCTGACAAAAGATGCGGAAAGAATACTCCAGCTTCTTGAGATACCATACCGGGTTGTTGAGCTATGCACCGGAGATCTTGGATTCGGATCTGCAAAAACATATGATCTTGAACTATGGGTTCCGTCACAGAATACCTATCGTGAAGTATCTTCATGCTCCAATTTCACCGATTTTCAGGCAAGAAGGGCAAATATAAAATTCAGGAGCGGAGGCTCGCTGGAATATGTACATACCCTTAATGGAAGCGGACTGGCGGTTGGAAGAACCCTGATTGCTATTCTTGAAAATTTCCAGGAAGACAAAAAGACCGTCATAATACCTAAATTACTGAGAGATTTCATGGGAAAAGAAGCTATCGTGATCTGATTTTTGCAGATTTTACAGGAGGAAAGGTTTTTCTTTTTTTATTCGGCACTACCATGAATACTGTTGAAATGTCGCTTCCGGGGTTCATATGATATACCGGCGCCTTTGCCTTTGAAGCTCCTGCATGTTTTGAGAGGATGCCCTTGTCTGCAGTAAATCCGGCCTCTTCAGCCGCTTTTATAGTGTCTGCATGCGCATGATGGCCTTCAAAAAGAAGCAGGTCTGAATCCCGTTCCCTTTTTTCGCGGCCAGCCCGCGCAAGTTCTTTTGAGAGGTGCATTATGTATTTTCTCATGTGCTCGAGGGATTTTTTCTGTTCTGGTGTAAAAGAGCTTTCTATTCTTTGCCCATCGCCGGCACTTATGCCGAAGTAGTTCTGGTATTCCCTGATATCTGCATCTGATGTTCCAAGATCCCTTAATGTTGGCACAAGGAGCGCAGGATGCGAAAATATGTTGGTATACCAGTCCCCGAATATCACAATACCGTTGGTTTTCAGCTTTTCTTCCATCATGAACCAGTAGCTTGGATCGGGAACGTGGTGCATAACTGCACTTGAAAGTATCACGTCGAAATATCTTGGCGAAACCATTGCCATAAAGCTTTCAAAACCGCTTCCTACCGGGGTCCAGACGGGCTGTACCGGAAGTCCCCTCATTCTTTTTGCAAGTTTTTGTATCTTGGATTCCTTTCTTTCGCCTGTTTCAGGATCCGTTTCTTCCAGTTCTATTTTTGCATATGCCGGTTCAAGAGTTATTATTTCGCAATCCTGAATGATGGAAGGCATAATCCCATACTCGCTTCTATGGTGCAGCAGTTCAAGAATCTCTCCAGTAGTATCGCCGTCTCCGGCACCAATATCCAAAATCCTTAATTTTTTCTTTCTCGGAAGTTCTGCAAGCATTCCCTGTATTACAGGGACTGCCATTTGCGCAAGCTTTGCATTCATGCTTTTGTTTCCTTCTTTTAGTCCTGCCTTCATGCATGCTTCTTCAATATATGTGTGGGTTTCGGGGCTTGAGTTTTTCCATTCTCTCTGGTAGCTTTCCTTTGCAATATCTGCTATTGATTTTCTTTCATCTTCCTTTACCTCGATTCCGGTCCAGTTTTTCAGATATTTAACAAAAATTCTTTCAATAGCGCCACATGTCATTGATGCACTTTCAAATATGCCAGTCAAAAATTCGTTTACTTCTTCTCTTTCCCTTACAGGAGTTTTCATTTTATCCTCCTTGCAAGCGTTATTGCTATGGTGTCCTTACTTGGGCGTGGCCTGAATGGCAAAGAGGCCGGGAAATTGGCCTGTGGAAATGCTGATCTTAATTTTGATGAGTCAGTTTCGAATCCGGAATCATCAAGCTTTTCTTTGAGCTGTTTGCTTGTTATATACCCGCTTATAATTCTTATTCTGTTTAATCCATTATACCTTACATATTCTGAAGCATTTGCTATTTTTCTTAAAAATTCCGAATAATCTTCATTGGCAGCGGTTTCAGGATCGTCGCTTTTACCCCTGCTTCTTCCAACTCCCTTTGCAAGAGGCCCGAAACACCGGTCGAGCCTTCGCAGTTTCTCATCATCAAGGCCGAGCTTTTCGAGTTCCATGTAAACTGAATTTGGGCTATGGCATACTGAAGAATGCCAGTTGCCTGAAATAAAAATTCCGCCCGGAACAATTCTTGAGTGTATTGCTTCCAGATAATCAGAAATAAATGATTTCCTGTGCAGATGCCCTACAGATGCGATCACATCAAATTCCAGACCTGTGCTTTTTAGGAAAGTATCATCATCCATAGGGTGGATCACAATATTTGCTCCCATATTTTCAAGATTCTTTTTTGCCAGTCTTACTGCATCAGAATAATCGATAAGATGAAATGACGTTCTTTTCAAAATTTCCTGCGGAGCTTCGCTCAGGGCAATTATTATCCTTGATGAACAGCGGCCTGTGCCGCTTGCAATATCGCATATGCGGAATTCTCTTTTTCCGTCATCAGCAGATACCATGAATTCTTTTGTGAGTTCAGCAACTCCCAATGACATTCCTTCCATAGCATCTGCAGACTGCTGCTTCTTCAGCAAATTTATCGGATCCCTTTCTGTGTCAAACTCCTTTTTTTCCTGGGAATCCATAATATGGCATGCATTCGCCTCTTCCATGAGTCTTTTCCTGTTGTCTTCTGTTATTTCAATCCCAAAATTCTTAAGAACCAGTTCGGAAGCCCTCAGGATACTTCCAATTCTTATTGGTTTTTTCCAGGATTCTGTGATCGATTTTACATGTTTGTCGAATTCCAGTATATCCTGAAGATCCCGGAGAAGTCTTACTTCTGAGGTTTGCCTGTCATAAGGCACAATCCTGTTTTCATTATTGCTATCAAGTGCAGCATTCGTCAAAAACCCACCCCCGGGTACGAACTTTTTTCTCTTCTCCTTTATAATATTATTCTCAGTAATGTTTATAAATTATAACATTATTGCCTTATAATGAAAAACTTATATCATATCCGTAGAATTACTCCCAAATTTCAGATTTTCAGGACCTGCTGCTTTGGCATTGGCAGAGGCCTCCTGCTTTTTCTTTTCCTTGGAACAAGGGCAAACACAGTTGAAATATCGCTTCCCTGATTTACATTATATCTGGTGTGAATTGTTGGAGAAACATTTGCATGGCATATTATGTCATTTTTATTTGCGCTGAAACCTGCCTCTTCAGCCGCCCTTATTGTTTCATCATGTGAATGATGGCCTTCAAAAAGCAGAAGTTCAGAATCCCTTTGCATTCTTGCTTTTCCTGCCAGCTTCAGCTCGTCTGAAAGATGTTTTATGTAGCTCCTCATCTGTTCAAGGGATTTTACCTGTTCAGGAATGAATCCTTTTTCTATGGCAAGGTATTCATTCATCTCAAGTCCAAAGAAATCCTCGTATTTCCTGATTTTTGCCTCGCTTATCTCAAGATCCCGCAATGTAGGGACAAGAAGTCCCGGGTGCGAAAATATCTTGGTGAACCAGTCTGCAAATACTATTACTCCATCCTCTGCAATTTTGTCCCTGAGTATGTACCAGTATCTGGGATCCGGGATGTGATGCATTGCAGATCCGGAGACAATAATATCGAAACAGCCCGGGGTCACTGATGCCATGTATGATTCAAAGACATCCCCGACTGGCGTCCACTTTGGCCTGAATTCATGCGGAAGCTGCCTCAGCTTTGCGGCCATAACTGCAATATTTGATTCCTTTCGCGGTCCTTTTGTATCCGAAGAATCAATAAGATCCTCTTCTTCAACTTTTGCATATGCCGGCTCAAGGGTTATCAGATGGCAGTGCTTTATGGCTTCAAGACATTCCATACGCATTGCGTAAAGAATTGAATAGGCAGTATCCCCGCTTCCTGATCCGATCTCAAATATCCTGATCTTTCTATTTTCCCTTCGCTTGTTGAGCATGTTTATGATGAAAGGCACAACCATCATTGCAAGTTTCTGGTTCATACCCTCATTTCCTATAAGGCCTATCCGCCTTTCTGCCTCTTTTATGTATGTGTGGGTATCGCATCCGGATTTCTGCCATTCGCAGTCGTAACTTTCCTTGGCAACTTCCCTTATTTTCCGCCTTTCAGAATCATCTATTTTTCTGCCCAGCCAGTTTTTCAGGTAGTTGAAGAATATCCTTTCTACTGGCCCGGGGGTAAGCGGAGAATCTGCGAATGTCTTCCCGAGAAATTCATTTACCTGCTCTCTTGTTCTTGGCTGCATTTTCATTTTATCCTCTTTAATGCCGGGGTAACTACTACAGTATCCCTTCTCATGCTTGGCCTGAACGGAAGTTCCTGGAGCTTTGCATTCGGAAACGCCTTTCTTATGGCGTCGCCGCTCGTTTCGAATCCTGCACCTTCAAGCTCCTGGACAAGCTGCCTGTTTGTTGTGAATGCGCCAATAACTCTTATCCTGTTCCTTCCCCGATACCTTGAATGTTCCATCGTCAGTGATACTCTTCTTAAAAATGAGACGTGGTCTATGTTTGCAAATACCTCTTCCTCATATCTCGGGCCTTTGCTGTCCATGTCCTTTCTGGACAGCGGACCAAAAATACTGTTGAATGCCTCCAGTCTCTCTGCTCTTACTCCCAGGTCCTGTAGCAGCAGGTACAGCCTGTTCGGATAGTGGCAAATTGAAGAATGCCAGGTTCCGGATATGAAAACCCCCCCGTTATTCATTACAGAATTAACTTCCTTAAGGTGGTCTCTCAAAAATGGTTTTTTGTGCAAATGTGAAATTGTAGTGACAATGTCAAATCTTTCCCCTGTTGTTTTAAGGAAATCCTCGTCACATTTTTGATGTACCACTACACGCGCACCGAGATTTTCAAGGTTCCTTCTTGCAATGGCGGCTCTTTCGGAATAATCAACCACGTGGAAAACAGTTCTTTCAAGAATACTTCCAGGCACTTCGCTCAATGCAATAAACACTGCTGACGAGCAGCGCCCAACGCCGGCAGCGATGTCGCAAACATGAAACTCCCTTTTTCCGTCATCCATCGATGCCATGAATTCCTTTGCAAATGATGATACTGCAAATGACATGTTCTCCAGGTGCTGGGCACGGTGCCCTGTCTTAAGAAGGTGAAGAACGTCTCTTTCTGTTTTGAACGCACGCTGTTCTTCGGTATCCATAATGTAGCGCCTGTTGGCTTCCTCCCTGATCTGTTCCTTGTTTGCTTTTGTGATCTTTATGCCAAAATGATCCATAACAAGCTCAGATGCCCTGAAAAGGCTTCCAATCCTTATTGGCTTTTCCCATCCTTCAGTTACCCCCCTTACTGCTTTATCGAACTCAATTATGTCCTGCACATCCCTTAGCAGTGTTATATTCAAAGTTCTTTGATTGTAAGGAAATTTTTCATTATCTGTCAAACTCCCACCCCGGGCAATGCCCAAATCTGATTATCTTCAATACCTTTTTTAAACTATGATAATTTTCCATAAAAATTCCATAATTTACACTTAAAAGAGATTGCCCCGGGCATATTCATCTTTACTGAGTATCATCATAAACAATGGCTTATTTATCTTTCGCACTTCTATCTTTACTAATGCCAGAAATCTTTTATAAAACCGGCAAAGCTGCCTATAGTACAGATGGAAAATTTATCTATGCGGAACTTGGAGGGGACAGGATCAAGCTGGCATTGTTTGACGGCCATTATTACAAGCTCAGGCTCTACAAAGGCGTTCCGGTTCTTGAGATAGACGGGCTTAGGATGCATCTTGTTAGGGATTTTAAAAGCCCTCTTGACTATGCAAAGGAAATTGTAAAGGAACTGAAAATAAAAAACGGGGCCCTTTTTGACAGTTGCATGGGCCTTGGCTATACTGCCATTGAAGCATCAAAAAAGGCAGACTCAGTGGTAACCTGCGAAATATCCCGGGCTGTGATAACACTTGCACAGTGGAATCCTTTCAGTGACGGGCTTTTCAATGATAAGCGGATAGTTGTGATGCAGGGAAATGCTGCTGATCTTATAAAGGATTTTGAATCAAACATGTTCTCCTATGTCATACATGATCCGCCGAGATTTTCCCATGCTTCCGAACTGTATTCAGGCGAATTTTATAACCAGATGTTCCGCGTATGCAAAAAAGGAGCAAGGATTTTCCACTATACTGGTTCAGTTGGTGCAAAAAAAGGCAGGAGCATTGAAAATGAAGTTGAAAAAAGGCTGAAAGAATCCGGCTTCAGGAACATTAAATATTCCCGGAAGCTGCAGGGTCTTTTTGCATCAAAATAAGTTATCCGCTGCCCTGGACCAGCTGCGCATTCTGTATGCTCCCCCAACTTTCCACTGTGCCGCCCACCTTAATTTCACCTCCGGCGAAATTGTGGCCGCATTCTTTTCCTGCACCATTGTAAATGACGATCTTTCCGCCGGACATTCCCATGCCTGCAAAATCTCCTGCGCCTTCAGTAACCAGTGCATTGCCGCCCTTTTTCCATGCAGCAAATCCATAGCCTGCACTTCCTTCTATTATTATAGTGCTTCCTAACTGTTCCTTTGCTGCATGCGGTCCCACATTGCCGAGCACCCTGAGTCGTTTGGTGTTTCTGTATCCTATGAGGCTTGGCTTTACTGTCAGTTTTGTCAGGTCAATAGTGTAGTATTTCTGATCTCCCATGTTTACAAGTGCACTCAGGAAAATCCCTGCCTTCCTGGAGAAATTGTTTTCATGCTCAAAAACACCAAGCATATCTGCGAATCTCCGTACTCCTGTGCAGTCATAACGAAGCTCTTTTGCAATTCTGCATGCCCTTTCATAACCTGATTCAACATCTTTCATGTCAAAAGTTTCCCATGCTCTTACGAGATCCATGAGAGCAAGGCTTCTTATATCGCTCTTGTAGGGATAAATCTGCTTTCCCCGCATGATTATCTGCCCTCCTGAGACATCGGGGCCGATGCTGTCGCACGAATCAGTTATCTCTATAGTTCCGCCTTTTTTCCGGATGCCTATAAGGCTCCCTGCCCGTTTTACTTTTATTGTTCCGCCAAACTGGCATATACCCACCAGCCCGGCTTCCCCATGAATTTCAACGTATCCACCTTTCATTCCTGTTCCGATAGCCGAATCTGCTGCACCGAATATGGCACCCCTGCCGTTTTCCCATGTAACTAAATGGGAATCTCCAACAGAACCGAAGACATTGATTTCTCCGCCTTCCTGCTGTTCAGAAACTTTTCCATAAACATTGCCTTCTATATTTATTTCCCCTTTCATGTTCTGCTTGCCAACGTTGCCATGTACAGATCCTGATATGAATATTCTTCCGCTGTTTCTTTCTCCGGCATCTGAATGCACATTTGTAATTATGTTGAGATTTTTGTTATTTCTGTAAAAAAGAAGTTCAGTTCCCTTCAGGTGGTCCACTTCAAGGGTTATTGTTCTGTCTGTGCAGTTGTTGATTAGAGCGCTCAACAATGCTCCTGCTTTTTGCCTGAAATTCCTTTCTTCCGTCAATCCTGCAAGTTCGTCGCAAAAATCCCGCACAACTCCCGCGCCATATGAAAGGGCGCTGAACTGGCCATTGGCATCAGCATAATTCTTTTTTGAATCGCTTTCTGAAATGGAATACCATACTGCCATCACATCCCCTATATTGCCGTCTCTTAATTCCCTGATCACCGGTTCGGGTATGGGTTCTATAATTGGCCCTGCCCTGGCCATTGAGTCTCTTTTTACGAGCCGTAACTCAGGTTCTGGCAGTATCCTGGCGTGCAATCTCTTCATTTCTGGTCACCAATCCCACTATAATTCTGGCATATAGTGTTTAAAAAGGTAATCTTGTGCATGGATTTAAGATCACCGGAAAATGAAAAGGAAAGAAAAATTTATAAATGTGGCTTATTTCCACATTATAAAAAAATCAGTCAAGGAAGAAAGAAATATCAGGTGGGTCGGGCCTTTCTCCTTTTCTTTCCCTGATTTGCTTTACTATCTTTGAAAACAGCTCGTTGGGAACCTGGTGGTATCCTGCATATTCCTGATACCATATTGCCCTTCCCTGCGTGACTCCACGAAGATCATTTGCAAATCCAAACATCTCTGCAACCGGAAGCACGGTGATAATCACTGCGTTCTCTCCTTCCTGCTCCATTCCCTCAAGGGTGCCTCTTCTTCCGTTGGTCATGTTGATGACATCCCCTGCATATTCCCCGAGAGTATTGATAAGTACCTTCTGCTTTGGCTCAAGAAGAGCTACCCCTCCCTGCATCATTGCGGCATAGATGGGCCTCTTTGCCGTAGGAATCATCTGCGCAGGGCCTCTGTGGATATTGTCCTCGTGCAATGTTGCATCATAAAGCTTGATCAGCACACCTGTGACTTTTTCCTTTGTCATTGGTCCCTGGTCCATTGCTTCCCTGAAGCCCTGCACGATCAGCTCTTCCACTTCATTAAGATACTGGATACCCTTTGTTGCATTGACAATTATGTTTCCATGGTATATGTCGTATATTTTCCTTGCTTCGTCCCTTTCCATTCCAAGTTCAACAAGCTTTTCATAAGTTTCCTTTGCCTTTGGCTTCCCTTCCCCTATTATGCCTTCGTTCAATGCTTTCAGTATTTCGGGATTAAGCTTTTCTGCGGTGAACTTAAGCCTGTTGTGCTTGTTGGGTGATTTTCCTTCAACCGGGCCGCCGCTTCCTTTGATCGTTTCCTGGTAAAGCACTATCGGGGGCGAGGTTATGATCGGAATTTTCTTTTCAACTTTTATCTTGTATTCTATGATCTCAAGATGCAGTTCGCCGTTTCCGCTTACAAGATGTTCACCTGTGTTCTGGTTCAGTGAAACCTTGATGGTCGGATCTTCCTTGGAAATCCCTCTCAACGCCTCAATAAGCTTTGGAAGGTCTTTTTGCTCTTTTACTTCAATGGATTTTGTAATCACTGGTTCTGAATAATGCTTGATCTGCTCAAAAGGCTCTAATTCGTTTGTTGATACTGTTTCACCTACATAAACATCCTTCAGGCCGACAATTGCGCCGATATTTCCTGCAGTTATCCTTTCTGCAGGAACCCTGTCCGGACCCATGAAGACACCTACCTGCTGGATCTTTGCCTTTTTCTTTAATGAGGCAATATAAAGCTCCTGCCCCTTTTCAACTTTTCCTGAAAACAGCCTTGTAACAGCAACCTCTCCGGCATGCTCATCATAAACAACGCCGAAAACAACGCCTACCACATTCCCGTTTGAGTCGCAGCCAAGCATTGATTTTCCCTCAGGACTTTCAAGATCCCCGTTTTTCCAGAGCACCGGCGTCCTGTAGGGCTGTGCGATCTTTGGGCTTGGCAGGTGCTTTATCACCATCTCAAGCAGAACCTCGTCCAGCGGGCTTTTTTCCACAAGATATGCATGCTCTTCCGCCCTGCATCTTTCATACAGCTCCTTGAATGTGATGTTGAATTTTTTCATTGAAGTGATTGAAAGGGCCCATTTGTTGAATGCCGTACCGAAAGCAACATTCCCCTTTTCCACGCCGATGCGCCATTCGTTTTTCTTGTCTTCCGGCGCATTCTGTTCAATGATCTTGTTTACGTGAGTTATCACCTTTATGAATTTTTCCTGCATCTGCGCCGAATCCAGCTTCAGTTCATTGATAAGCCTGTCGATTTTGTTGATGAAAACAACCGGCTTTGCCCTTTCCTTGAGGGCTTGCCTGAGATTTGTTTCTGTCTGTGGCATAACTCCTTCAACAGCATCAATTACAAGGCAGACGCCGTCGACCGCCCTCATTGCCCTTACCACGTGGAAGCCAAAGTCAACGTGTCCTGGAGTATCAATGAGATTGATCAGATAGTCCTGGCCTTCATATTTGAAGCCCAGTGAAATGTTTGCTGATTTGATTGTGATTCCCCTTGCCGCTTCCTGCTCATCAAAATCCATAACCCGTTGTTCGCCTGCAAGCTGTTTGCTTATAAGTCCTGCTCTTGCCACAAGACTGTCTGTAAGTGTGGTTTTACCATGGTCAACATGTGCTACTATGGCCACATTTCTTATATTCTGGGAATTGTCCATCAACTTTTGTACTTCTTCGACTACAACTTCTTTTCGTGCCATTATCAATTACCTCTATAATTAGTCATCTAAATGGTAGTAGGAAACAAATATAAACTTATCAGAGCGCCGACAGCAATGTTTTTGTAAATTTTCTTTTTTCTGGGGCAGTTATTTAAACCTTATTCCTGCATTTTATGAACGATGAGGGCAAAAAAGCCAAAGTCAAGCCGTCCTCCCAGTTATAAAAAGACCTCCTTCGGGTCAGGGCTGTACTCACCCAAAACAGAGGACTTACGGCCATCCACGTCCAGCCCCAGCCCTCCGGCGCAGTCAGGCTATGCAAAAAAAACCTCATCCAGGCCCCCTCCGTCAAGCAAAAATCCCCAGATGCAGTCCCTGATAAAGGAGTTTGAAACAGAACTTGACGATTTTCATGCGCTTACAGTTCCGTGGGAAAGAAAATTAAGGGAAATGGCTTCCGGAATCTCTGCTCTCAGGCTTAACAGCATCATCTACAAGCGGTTTGCTCCAATATATGATGATCATATGGTTGACCATGCAAGGTCTATATCCAGCCTTGCCAGCCAGCTTTTTACAATGGAAAAAGTAGGCTTTGAATTCCCGGAAAAAATAGTTCAGAGTGATCTTCTTGAAATGAGCTGCGGCACAGGTACTGTTATCCGTATTCTGGCCGATGCGCTTCCTGAGCAGAGGCTGGCCGATCTGCGGATTACAGCCAATGACATTTCTGCGGATATGCAGGTTCGTGCAATGGAAAAGCTCCATGATCTCACTGTCGCCTATGAAAGATATCCAATCGGCCAGCTTCCTTTTGCAGAAGAATCATTCGGTACCATAGTCCTTTCACAAACCCTGCATTTTCTAACAGATGATGAGGTTCTCAGGCAGGAGCGCAGATCTGATTATATGTTCATTAACGAGGACAGGCATGTTGAAGCGAAATTCAATGCAATATCCCAGGCGTTCAGAATGCTGAAACCCGGAGGAACATTTATTGTATTTGATGAATGGCCCCACATTCTTACCAATGACGGAGGGCCTCTCGGTCCAAAATTCGCATTTCTTTTCAACGATAATCTTAGAACCATAGGAAGAACAGCTCTCCACAGGTCAGTGTTTTCCCAGATAAAAGGAGCAAGCTTTGTTGCGGAAATGAATGTTCCCATCGATTCAAAACACACAATGTACATGATAGTATATGCAAAGAACGCCGGGAAAACCGAAGATGCTCTTCCGGATTTTTCCAGAATCCTGGGGAGTCGTAAAGATGCGTGCGAACGCATCATGAAAATGTTCCGGGCAATTGACCAGGATTTCCGGGACAGTGTCAGATCCCCTGGAAAAAGGTCATTTGTAAAACTTCTGCCAATGGAAAAAAAGGTCTTTGTTTATAATGGCACCCTGCCAAAGCATGAAAATTATTACAACTGCGCAGTGGTTTCAGGAGTTTTTTTCCACCTTGATCCAAGTGACAAAATTCGCTTCCTCAATTCCATAATTGCGTCTGTCAAAAGAGGGGGCTCTGTGATCTTCATTGAAGAGTCAATCTCTCCTGTTGACAGCTATCATCCATTTCCCCTCCATACATTCAAAAGAGAATTCATGGCGAGATACAGCAAGTACCTGGCTCCTTCAGGAGTGGTTCGTGTGCCTGTCCTGGCAGACTCTGGAATGTTTGGCCATCAGTACAGGAAAATAATTTAAGCTCCTTTTCTTTGTCACTATGCCTGGGCAGGATAGTATGCAAAACAACAAAAAATCAGCAGTTCAAATATGAAAAAAAGTTTCAGCATTGCATATGTCCTGCAGAATACTTATAACTCCGGCCAGCGCCCGTATGAAAGACTACCTTGCGCTTCTTGCCATTCTTTCGGTTTCGTCTCTTTTCTTTATGGCATAGCTTGTCTGAACATCTCCCTTTGCAGTGGAGATTATTTCATCTGCAAGAGCCTGGGCCAAAGTCTTTGGCTTGTTGAATGTTCCCATCAGTGCGGAAAGCGCAATATTCCTCAAAGCCATGTCAAGCCTTCTCGTAGCAGAAATATCAACTGCTATCTGATAGCTGACGCCTCCGTGGGACACTCTTGTAACGTCTTCTCTTGGTGCTGAATTTTCGAGCGCCTTTATCAGAACCTGCACGGGGTTTTCCTTTGTATCCCGTTCAACAATCCCGAATGCATCTTCAACGATTTTCAGGGCCTTGAGTTTCTTTCCCTGCATGCTTCCGTATGTCCTGATTACCTTTCCCGATGTCTTTTCACCGGTTCCTCCCCTCATCAGCTTGTTTGTAAGCCTTTCAACAATATTCACATTGGTTTTTCCAAGTGCTTTCTTTGCATTCCTGCCGAATGTATGGGGAACGGCAATCGCCTTGAGGCTGATTGTCTGAGCAAGGCTCAGGTCTGCTATTTCAATTTTATCTACGGAATATTTGCCAAAAACCTTATCCATTAAAATCATCTCTTGGGCTTTTCCTTCCTGCCCTTTCTGAGCATCTGAAGGTCTGCTCCATTTACTGCAATGACCTTGTATCTGACACCGGGAATCGATCCCATCTGTCCTCTCTGCGACCCTCCAAGGCCTGCAAGAGTTACTTCGTCATGCTCATCAATGAATGTGATTGCCTTGTTTCTTGGTGCATGCGCAGATACCACCTTGCCGCTTTTGAGCAGCTGCACCTTCACGCATTTAATGAGTCCGGAGTGGGGCTGCTTCTGCTCAAGAACAATTTTTTCCAGCACAATTCCCTTTGCTGCCGGAGCTGCCTTGAGAGGATCATGCTTTTCCTTGAGCTTGAGCTCCTTTCTTTTCCATCTCTTGGAAAGCCATCGCTGGCCCTTACGCCTTCTTCGAATATTTCTGCCGGCAAATTCGCCGTTTGATCCTTTTCCCATTAATACACCTAAAACGAGTATAAGGAAGAAAATTGTACAGAGAAGGTTTTATAAAGTTTATTAAGATCCTTCCCCATCACTTCTTTGCTCTTATCTCCTTTCTTTTTGGCCTAAAGTATCCGGAACCGCACTTCCTGCATTTCGTTACCGTCTTCCTGTTCCTTGTTTTGCACTTTAGGCATATGAGCGTATCTGATATTCTTTTGTCTGCTTCTGGAAACTTTCCCATTTAGTAACACCTGAACTAGTAAGTTCTTTTATTGACCGATATTGTTTATAAATCATCCGTAAAGGGACAAGATGCTGCTGACTGCCGCCGCCATCTTTCCCGGAAGGGTATTTTCGCATCCTGGCAGGTGCAGGTGAGCATGTTTGCTTTTGGCATTTTTTCTTTCAGGCGGTTATAGGATGGTCATTTGATTATCAATGTTTTTCATCCGGATCTTAAAATTGCAGGGAGCAGGATTTGAACCTGCGAAGGCACTAAGCCACAGGGTTCTAAGCCCTGCGCATTTGACCAGGCTTTGCTATCCCTGCAAAATTTTCCCGGAATACTTCTTAAGGTAAAATTTCATTAAACTTCCTGTGTTTTTCTTTTGTTCCGGGACTCCATTAAAACTCCCGGGCTTTCTTTTTGTTCTGTTCCAAGTATTCTAAAGCCTCTTCCGTACCTTCCAGCAGTTTCTCAAAAAACACTGCACCGTCAAAGTCTGTCTTTCCCCTTGTTTTATCCAACAGGTTCTTCAGGCCTATTTCCCTTACCGACAGCTTCTGGTTTCTCATTTCCCTTATTCTTTCAAGCTTTGTTCCAAGGTCTTTGCTGTCCAGCCTGTTGTCAATGTAAACATTCTGATATTCCTGCATTGATATGTCCCTTGCAGTGAGCCCTTCCTTCAGCTTTCCCTCAACCTTTATTGCAATTATCGCATCAGGAAAATCCTTTCTTATCCCTTCTATTTTTTCTGCAACTGCTTTCCTGACATCAGAATCCCCTGCATCATCCACGATTATTTTTTCATAGAAAAATTTCCTTGAGTCTATCTCAATAAAAGTTGCTTTTTTTGCAGAAGTGTCATAGATGTAGTATCCTTTGGGCGCAGTTTCCTCTTTTTTAAGCTGTGTTATTACTGTGCTTCCGGGAATCAGGAATCTTCCGTTAAGCTTTGATACTGTATTATGGATATGGCCGTTGATTATCAGGTCAAATGGCAATGGTTCCAGGCATTCCAGCGACAATTCCTTTTCGTCGCCGGCCATAAGTTCCTTTATGGACTGGTGGATCATGAGAATGGTAAATGCCTTTTCGTCTTTTTCATATTTTTCCACAACATTCCTGACCGCAGCCTCTGCATATTCTTCAGGAACGCTTCCCATACCCAGAATCTGGATACGTTCCCCGTTTTTCTCAAATGTTTCTGCATTTCCATGCAATACTGTTATTTTTGTGGCTGCCCCAAGAAGATGGACCGGATTGGTCATTTCCCTTGCCCTTCTTTCATGGTTTCCGAAAATTGCGAAAACGGGAATTTTCGAGCTGTTGAAAATATCAATGGCCTTCTTCAGTGTTTCAAGCTTCGGTATCCTTGTGTCAAAGATATCCCCTGCGCATAGTATTACGTCTGCCTTTTCGTTTGCATCTGCCATGGCCCGCTCTGCCTGAATGTAGCTGTCATCCTCAAATCTCGGGTAGCCAAGATGGGTATCTGAAAAAATTGCAATTTTCATCCACACTATAATAATAAGAGAAAAATAAAAACTACTCGCAGCTGTACCTTGTCCCCAACTGCCTGTCAGAAGCCATTACTACCCTGCAGTCAGGATCCCCAATGGGTTCTGAATTGAATATAAATGTGCAGGGCTCGGAAGTCTTTGAACAGAGTTCAAATCTTGTTGTTCCCACATCCCTGACTTCATATGTTGTTGATTCGCCTTCCCCAAGCTCAATGTAGTTTACGTTGGTTGGAGACGTCGAATTCAATATTGAGAACACTGCCTTTCCAGTATCCCCAGTGATCATTATGAATGTAAATACGTATTCCCCACAGTCCGGCCGCCTTCCTTCGCCAAGCATGAAATCATATTCGTGGTCATCATCATAAATTCCGCAAATGCTTGCCTGTGCCGTTCCGCCTGTTCCAGCTCCTGAACTTCCGGCAGCCTGATTTCCCCCGGTATTTTGTGTTCCGCCTGTCTGCAGGCCTCCGCTGCTGGAGCCTCCGGCAGCCTGTCCTCCGCTTCCTCCGGGCTGAACCACACCGGCAGATCCTGCCTCAGCAGCTCCTGATTCACTGTTATTGCCGGATCCGCATGCAACTGCCGCAAAAATTGCAGCTGGCAATGCTGCTTTTTCAATTAGTCCCTTCACCTTTGCAAAATCATGATTTCTCTCATGACTCCTATGCTTTAGCCTCATATTAATCCCCTATTAATAGTGCCAGTGAAGGTATTTAAATCCTACTTTTTACCACAAATTAACAAAATTAGACCAATTCCAACTGAAATACTTTTAAAACAAAACGTTTCATATCAAATCCTTTAGGGCCCGTAGCTCAGCAAGCAACTTTTGAGAAAATTTGAATCAAAGCCAACAGTTGCCTGAACCGGTTAGAGCGTTCGACTGATACAATCTTTTAGGAAAAGTTTGACCAAAACTGGTCACCTAATTGCGTTCGGTCATCGAAAGGTCACGAGTTCAAATCTCGCCGGGCCCATTTTCTT
>JAFGPA010000016.1 GCA_016926175.1 Microcaldota archaeon | reverse complement strand
GACCTGAGGGCAAACAATGCTGCAACAGAAACTGCAACGGTTCCTACACCTGCCCAGTACTTCCATCCAAGATCTCTTTTAGAAATATTTCCAACTTTTTTTGCTGCCATATCCATACACCTCTATTCAATTTCCTCCTTTAATTCAGCATTATTCCTGTCTTTTCTCCTGTCCAAAAATGACAATGTTACAAACCCGAGAACAACTGCACCCACCGCAATGCTTACCGGAACATGCGCTGCTCCAAGAGTTTCCTTCACGCCACTAACAAGAAGCATGGCTGTTGAAAGAACAACTCCGGCAACTGCATTTTTTATTTCCGGCAGATAGTATTTCAGATTTCCGAAAAAAGACCTCCCCCGGTCCAGTGCATCTGATGCCTTTGCAAGTTTTGTTTTCCCGCCTTCAATTTCAGCAGTAACATCTCCTTTTTTGTCATGAACGAATATTATTTTTACATCGCCATCATGAGTTTTCACAATGACTTCGGCCTGTTCTCCCTTTTTCACATTTACTTCATGTTCATCTTTTGTCCTCGAACACCTTACCACAAAGGATTTGCTCTTCTGCCCCATGTCATCAAGCCTGACAACAATTCCTGAAAGCAGAGAAGTTGTTGCTCCCATCTTTTTGGTATCAATCTGTTTTCCAGTGGTTTCTTCAGGCTTCTCGCCCTCAGATGAAGCAGGAGCCTCTAAAACCCTCTCTGAAAGAACAGAATCCTGCTCCGGCTCTCCGATATTGAATGGATCGTTTTCATCAATTTCCGGAAGATCAGTTTCAGAAACTTCTTCTGAAAAAACTGAAGAATCGGAAATAAAAGACTCTGGTTTTTTTGCAGGCTTTTCTGATTCCTCTTTTTTCTTACGGTCAACAGGGGGCTCTGATTTTTTTGCAGGCTTTTCTGATTCCTCTTTTTTAGGATCATCATCAATCGCAAAGGGATCTGGTTCTGATAAAGCAGGAGGCCTGCTTGAAGTAAGTTGTGCAAGTGAGGGTACATCATCAGCACGGACCTCCCTTGTTTGTGGCTCATCCTGGGCACGGGTAACATCCCCTTCATCATCCGCTATTTTAACCAGTTTTTTCCTCTCTGGATAAACACTTGTTTTGTCTCCGTTCCTGTCTGGAGCTGGTTTTTGGGCTTCGGTTCCAATCCTCTGCTTTTTTGCTTGTTCCGCAGCCAGTTTTCTTCTCTCGGCCATTGAAAGTTTTTTTCCTGCCATTAGTCATCACCGCCTAATACTTCCTGAAATTCCGGACTCTGAAGCAGCTTTTGCATTTTTCCTGCTTCGCTTTCTATGGACTGTTTTTCATCAGCATATCTTGGTTCGTCTTCAATAGCACCGTAAGGTACATTGAACCTTATCATTGAAAGTACGTGCCTGATCAGTTCTGGTTTTGATGCAAGGCCCTGAAGCACTTCAGATACAGTCTCTTCGCCAAAGTTTTCTTTGAGCTTTGCAACTCCAAATCCAAGTTCCTCAGGATTATCACAGTCAATAAGAGCCTGGACACTAAGCCTTTCTATGCTTTCCTTATAATGTTCAGACATTCCGTCAACACGTTCAAAATCAGGACCAAGAAGGGTTTCAAGTTTGCCAACTACTTCAACAACAAACTCATTCAGACCATCGTATTCTTGTCTGCTTGGAGTATCTTCCTTCAGCTGTTGAAGAGCTGATTCTGTCTTTCCAGAATGATCATCATAGTTTTTCTGCAGATTCTCAACAGCAGATTCAAGTGATTTGATTTTTGATTTCATTTCAGAGACTGCAGATTCAACTGCTTCTGCTACAACTGCTTTGAGCTGGTCAAGTGAAAATGCTGGCGAAGCTTCTTCTTTAGTGCTTTTATCTGGCCGGACTACGGGCAATTCCTTTTCCTCGGTTACCGGGGGCCTTTCAACAACAATAGCCTTTGGCTCTGGCTTTGAGTGCGCAACTGCCAAACTGCCTGCAGGACCATCATTAGAAGGTTCCTTAGGTGCTACCCTTGGTTTTCCTTTTGGTTTTCTTGTAAATTCTGCCAACTTACTCATTATCTCCACCCTCCATCTCATTTAATCTTTCATTAATAGTTGTCAATGCAGATGCTGCATCATTTTCAATCTCATCAATCCTCCCCTCAAATTTTTCCAGCCTTTCATTGATAGCTTGCAATGCAGAGACTGCATCGCTTTCGATCTCATCAATTCTGGCATTCAGAGCATCCGCATCTACAGATGTTCCTGGGGATTTCAGATTTGAAATATCTTTCTTAATGCCTGAATATGCTGTAAGAACTTCGTTCATTTTTTTCAGCAAATACTGGAGTGTTTGTCCTCCTTCAATCATTTTTTCTTCGCCATCCATGCGAATCCTTATCTTAAGAGCACCAAGAACCTGGCTAACAAGATCCTGTGCAGAAGCTGCGGCGTTTTCTGCCGACTTTGCCTTTTCGAGCGCTTCGGAAGCCTGTCTTGTCGCTGTTTTGGTGTCGTCAGCCATTGCACTTGCATTTGAAGATGCTTCTGTGGCACTTCTTTCTGCCTTTTCAGCACTTGACTGTGCATTCTGGGCAGCTTTTGCTGCTGTTTGCGCCGCTGTTTTTGCCTCTTCAGCCTCACTTTTGGCTGAGTCTGCCGTAACAGAAACATTTCCAAGGTCTGATTTCAGCTCTCTGTCAAGCTTTGCCATTCCCTGCCTGCGTTTTGCTTCAACATAAACAATAGTCTCGGCTATCAGGGTTCCGGCATGGCCGAATGTTTTTTTGATCTCTGATAGTCTTGGAACTACTCTGGTTTTCTGAATTTTTCCTCCCGTCAAATAATACACCTCATTAATATTAAGTTGTTTAAATTATATTTTAGTGGGAATATATATTTAAATGTTTGTGTAGGTAAATAAAAGTGGTTCATTCTGTTTCACCCCGGTGTTCTTCAAGAATTATGGTCCTGTCATCTGCCTTGCCTTTTATTTCCACGGATGGATCATGAAGCGCTGAATATTTTTTGTTTTTTGACTTTCGCAGCAATGCCTGTTCCATAATTTCATTCCTTACAGATGGAAGGTTCATTTCAAGATACTCAAACAGATAGGAATACTCATCATTCTGCATGACATCAGTTATCCCGTCAGATGCTACAATTTCAATATCCCCTTTTCTCAAAATGAATGGACGGTATTCAGATTCCCTGTTGTTGACAGACAGGTAAGGTGTGGCATTGCCAAGGGCGGAAACGACCACATTTCTTGGCAGGGCGCCCGAATCAACGCTGGTGCCCATAATTTGGAACTGGTAGGAAAGGTCATGTGGCTTCGATTCAAGAACTACTTTCAGTTCGCGGAATACTTTATAGAAGCTGTCTCCACAGTGAACCCCGTAAAATTCATTTCCTCTTTTCATCGTGATTACTGCGGTTGTTCCCATGTTGCATTCAACAAGATCATTGCTTTGTGTTTTCATGAGAATCTGGGCGGATACAATAGCAAGATCTGCCATTACCATTGTCCTTCTTACATCCTCCGGAGATTGTATCCAGCCTGCAAATGCCGAAATTTCAAAAATTGTTTTTGCAATATCGCTTGCAACACTTCCGTCATCATGTCCGCCCATGCCATCAAACACGGCATTCAGTACAGTGCCATCAGAAAGCTCGATGCATGAAAATGCATCTTCATTTGTCTTTGGATTGCCGTATCTGTCAAGTTTTGCTGCTGAGGCGCCCTTCTCCATTGCAAAGGAAGCAGATATTTCAGAGGTGGGGATTCCCATGAACCCCATAAGTGTTCTGTATTCGCTTTCTCTTCTTGCAGAAACAAACAGATCATGCACACCAAGTTCAAATTGTTTTACAAGAGTGAGTACCTGGGGATAGTAGTACCTTATTTTATCATCAAAATCATCTGCATAGGATTTTACAATGAGTATATGCTTGAGCGAGGCAACGTCCTCTGCCTGCGGATTCCTTCCGTAGAGCACTTCAAGCATCCTGCGGTCTTCCTGGGAGTATTCCAGCTTTTCAGCAAATCTGAGTCTGCTTGCAAAATCCGAAATCGTAAAAAGCCCCTGCGTATTCCTTCTCCACAGATCCGCTCTTTGCTGTTTTGTTGGCTGTGTCCAGAAATCAAACTTTTCTTTCTGGGAAAGGAGATATCTGTGGAATCTGGGCGCCTTATCGTAATCCTCCGCAGTTATAATATAAGTCTCCGGTTTTCCTATTGCCCTTCTGAAATAGGCTGCCTGTTCAGGGGTTAGTTCACGTCTGTTCCTGAGGCAGTCGTAAATATCAAGAAGATGATGAATCGGAATATTATACCTGTTCCATTCTGCCTCGCGTTCTTCCCGCGGTCCCTTCATCCAAAGATAAAAGTTCCTTAGCTGTTCATCAGACAATGCACCGGGGGTTACTCCAAACAATGATGAAACCACTTCTATTTGAAGTATGGACAGATTGTTCTTATCCAGCACAGCTTCGAGTTTCTGGAGCTTGTCAGGCCCGGACAGATGGCATTTTTCATAAAGAGATTGCTTGGCAGCAGAATATCTTGGGATATCATCTGCAAAGTTTCCTTCAGTCCATCTGGAGGAAATAAAATTACACAGCCTGATCTCTCGTAAGCCCGGATGCATGTTTCTGAACTGCTCTATTACTTCATCGGTGCATGCTCCGTCATTTCCAAGGACTGCAAGGACAAGATCTTGCTCCTCAGAACTCAGCTGTATTGGTGACTGCATCTGAACGAGCTGGGTAGTGTCAGTTGACCTTTCCGACCTCTCATCCACAAGTTCAACAGCAGCATATGTCAGGTAGGAAAGCGAGAACTGCTTCTTAAGCTGGGCAATTACTGGCCGGTAGACAACAGGGATTTCAGAATCTATGGATGAGCTGCTGGAATAATGCGAAAGTATTTTTCTGTAATGCTCTGCAATTGCAGGGCTGTCTGAATTGAGATGGTAATACGCAAGAAGAGTTCTGGATACCTTCCTGACAGTTGAATTTCTTTCATTTTCAGCCCCATTAACATATCTGGGAAATCTTTCTGCGAGCATTTCTTCAAGTTCTTTGTCAACCGAGACATTGGGGAGAGGGAAAACTAGTTTTTTTGGAACCTGTTCAGGATCAACGATTTTTAAACCGTCAAGATATGCCAGCGAGGGATTTTCCCAGCCGGATATAATGGTAACGCAGCCCGTTTCCAGGTTAAGGTCCATCTCGAATTTTTTTGTGCCTTCTGTGAGCCTGGTTTTTTCATCCTCAAACCCGGCGATTTTCCTGCTGCTTGGATAATAGCAGCCAACAATCCTGCAGCTGTTGGAATCGGCCGGTCTCAGCCAGTCTCCAACTACATCATTCCTTACGCGGGCCTGACCATCCCGGAAAAGGATGAGTGCATTTTCAAATGCAGTTCCGGACGGAACAACTGAAGCAAAATGTTCTACTATGCGAAAGACATAATCAGCAGGGATTTTGCTTAATTTCATGTCGTAGTAATCCTGGGGCCACGAATCCATTTTAGGCAGGGAAGTTTCATCTTTTTTGCCGTCTGCGACATCTATAAGTTCATTCGCCAGGCGCAGAGCTTCTGCAGCCGAATAGTCTGCTCTTAGGGATGCCACAGCAGTTTTGTAAAAATCAGGAACATCAATGAAAGGCGTCTGGATTTGGGCATAGTGGTTGAGAGTTCTTGCAACTTCGCGAAGAAGTTCTGTTTTCTGGTTGTATTCTCCCGGAAGGAGTTTTTCAAGCTCATCGTTACGGATAGTATCATCAAGGGGAAGAAGAAGTTCTGATTTTCTTGTTTTTTCTGCTTTCATTCTTCTCTCCATTGCAACCTCAAGAGCAAGGTTGAATGTCGTATAGCCGGGATTTGCCTCGCACAGCTGCTTCAGCCTTGGAACGTTTTCTGAATTTACACCGGCATAATAGTTCTGGGAAAGCTCCAAAGCAAATTGTGCATCTTCGAGGGACCTTTTTCTTGCTTCCTCCTCGGATATAGAGTATTCGCCTACCAGGCAGTCGTAGTAAGTATGGATCTCATGGAGTTCATGTGCAACCTGAAGCACCAAATCAAGATCATTCGGATCGTGAAGGCGCAGGGAAACATACTCCCTTGTCCAGGACTGCCCATCATCAAAAACAGATCTTGCAAAATGATAATCATTCATTGCTGAATTGAGGGATCTTCCCTCGGCGGCTTTTCTTGAAACCCATCGTATGGCATGTATATTTTCAAGAACAAAATCAAAAACAGGTCTGTCTGAAGGGATGAGACCAAGGAATTCCATGGCTGCAGGTATAAGCTTGTTTGCACTTTCCCGTTCCAGATTCAGGAATTTTGAAGCAATCTCATGGGCATCCCGCAGATCGAGGCTTGCAAGACCTCTTGCAACTGACTCTGAGGCTTTTGACTGATTCATTATGTCTCTTGTTCTGCGCTCAATGTCTATTTGTTCCAGTACAATTCTGAGTTCTTCGCTGTAATTCCATTCTTGGACTGCTTTCGCAAATCTGGCATTTTTTTTCAGAGACTCTATGATTTTTTCCTGTGAGGGAGTCAGTTCATTTTCCTGGTTATGGCCAAAAATTGATTTTTCTGCAGATATCACAAGATCGATGGCAAAATCGGTTTTATCTTTGGCATATCTCCGCCCGGGAAGTTCAGAATGGCAATAGCCGTCCTCCCATTCATATCGAAGTACTCTATTAAGCAGTTCCGGAGAAGAAAGAGCGGGGGTTGGCTTTCTTGGTGCTTTTCCGCGGAAAAACATCTTACTGTAAAGCGATCTTGACACAGAATAGGGATTAACATGTCCATTTCGCATGAAAGAATAGGCTAAATGCTTTTGTTTTTCCTCACCCAAGTCTACACCCCATCCTAGTATATAGTGTTGAAGTAGGTTTATAAATGGTGTGGGATTTTGTAACTATAATTGAAAGATCGTGCATTTGCACCGGGAGCTTATTATTTTTAAGTGTGCAGAATCCTTTTATTGGGCCTGTAGCTCAGTAGGCTTTTTGGAAAGCATGTCCGGAAGTTGTCATGTGTGCCATGGAAATATTTTTCATTGGTACGCTTGACGCCGAACTGGAAATGAAAGGTCAGTTTTGATTACTGTTGAACGATATTTCGTTGAACTGTCACCTGAACAAATTTTGTTTAGGGTGAAAGTGTTCCAAAAGCCTGGGCAGCAGCAGAGCGCTCCGTTCGCATCGGAGAGGCCGGGGGTGCGAGTCCCCCCAGGTCCACCATTTATATTATTTATTATGCAATGGTTGATCCTAATGTTACCAAATATTTACAAGAGAGACATAAGACTCCTATCCGTACCGCCACTGATACTGATAATCATTGCATTGTTATTTATTCCATCAATAAAGATGGGTGTGGATTTCCAGGGAGGCACAATGGTAACCCTTTCGCTGGCCGGAAATATCGATGCAGAGGAACTTCAGGGCAGATTGTATGAAGACGGACTTGAAGCCCATGTAAGCGTTTTTGAAACTTCCCTTGGTTACAAGGCTGAAATAGAGGTTTCGCAAAGCGAAAAGCTTGTGCGTGCCGAAGAACTAAAAACTGATTTCAACAGCAGGATTCTGGAGGTTGCCCAGCTGGAAATATTTTCATACCAGGATGAGTCCCGCCTTACTGAATATAAGGAAAAAAAATCTGAGCTTGATGCAATAGCAAAAGAGATGTTTGAGATAGCAGGATCAGGAACTGTTGCGGCAGGCACAAATGAACTGGACAGGGAATTTCAAAAGGCATATTCACTGATTTATTCTTCGTATGAGGATTCTATATTGCAACCAATCAACAGGCATGTGGAATATACATCAATTTCTGTTGAAACGGTGAGCCCTCTTCTTTCTTCAAAATTCATAGGAACTGTAATCGACACTGTAATATTCTCTGCAATATTAAGCATCATCCTGGTTTTCCTTTTCTTCAGGTCAATACCCCCAAGCATTGCAGTTTTGACAGGGGCACTTGCTGACATCATAATTGCACTCGGAGCGATGGGATTATTCGGCATTCCGCTGACACTGGCATCATTCGCTGCTTTGCTCATGCTTATCGGGTATTCACTTGATACTGACATTTTGCTTACAACACGGATACTGAAAAGAAAAGGAGACCCGAGGGAAAACGCATTTGATGCAATGAAAACTGGATTGACAATGAGCATTACCGGGCTGATTGCATTTTCATCATTGTTTATACTGTCATTGTTTACGCATATACCAACATACTATGAGATTTCAGCAGTTGCGATTACAGGACTTGTCGGGGACATGTTTGCAACCTGGGGAATAAACGCGGTGCTGGTTCTCCACTATGCATTGAAGAGGGAATTAGAATGATCAGAGATACAAAATTATTGTTTTTGGTTTTTTTGTTTGCACTATTCCTGGCAGGCATCATTCTTAATCCTTCTACAGTTTCAGGACTGATAATAATTCTTTCAGTCATCATATTCGGAGCAATATCCCTTATGTGGAAAGAACCGCATATCAAGATAAGCGCCCTGATTCTGCTTGTAATACTGGCACTTGCAAACATTTTCCTGAACGGAATCACTTTTGGCATTGACTTCAGCGGAGGAACACGGATTCCAATTGTTCTTGAGCAACCGGTAGATGATACAACAATGAGTGAGCTTGTCCAGACAATCAAAACAAGGGTGAGTGTGTTTGGACTTACCCAGGTGAAGGTAAGGGCTATAGGCAACAGCCAGATCAACGTTGAACTTCCGAGTGAAGACAAGAAAACCATAGAGCTGGTTGAATCAACGCTGTCAAAGCAGGGGGTTTACACTGCAGTTGTTGACGGAAGAATAGCAATCAAAGGAGACAACATATTCCCGCAAACCATAAGGACTGCAGATATTTACCAGCTGCAGGGCGCTGACTGGGGAGTAATGTTCTCAGTTGATAATGAAGGCGCTGCCATGTTTGCAGAGGCTGCAAAAGGAAAGGCGGATTATCCGGTTTACATGTTCCTTGACCGGCCGTTAAATGCGGTTCTGTTCTATGAAAAAGAAAACTTGAAAAGCTACATTTTGCCTGACTCTGGAGAAAAGGAAACTCTCAGGGCAATGCAGGATGCATTGAAACTTGATGGAAAAGACATTCCGGTATATATAGTTGAAGACAGCCTGAATCTGACAGTAAACGGAACAAAGGCATTTGTAAGCAAAGAAATGAGCGAGCAGTCAAAGGCAAAGATCAGGATAATGGGATTCAACATAACTGAATTTGATGAGGAAAAGACTGCTCCTGATTTCATGAGGTCAAAAACCGGAGTTCTTGTACTGAACAGGCTCGAGGCAGTTGGCCTTCTTAGTGCTCCGCTTCTTAGCAGCGGGGTAACAAGCGGAGTGCAAAGCTACACTTATACGATTACCGGGGGGGTAACAACAACTGACCCAAGGCAAGCAGCTGCTGAGGCCTATGAAAGAGGAAGAAGCATGGAATCCATCCTCAAGGGAGGGTCGTTGCCTGTGCAGATATCCCTCGGCTCAAGAACAACCATACCTGCAACCCTTGGAAGCGAATTTCTCAGGATGAGCCTCATTGCAATAGGAATTTCGCTTGTTGTAATATCACTTTTTATTGGCCTCAGGTACCAGAATCTGCAGGCAACTTCGCCAATAGTACTTATCAGCTTTGCGGAATTGATAATACTCGTATCCATTTTAGGGTCCTTCACAATTGACCTCGCTGCAATGGCAGGTATTATTGCTGCAGTCGGTGTAGGTGTGGATGCCCAGATTGTCATTACAGACGAGTTGCTGAAAAAAGACAACAGAAAAATTGCTGAGAAGATAGAACTGGCATTCGGAATCATCAAAACAAATGCCACAGTTGCAATATTCGCAATGGTGCCCCTTCTTTTCTCAGGCCTTGTAGAGATAATAGGATTTGCAGAATCCACTATCCTGGGCGCTCTTCTTGGCTATCTGCTGACGCGGCCTGCCTATGCGGCAATTTTTGAGAGAATTACCACAAAAACCAACAATTTATAAATAGTTTGAAACACAATTTCTCTCATGGAACAAAGGAGGGCCAGGGGTCAGGCTAAAGCAGCGCAGGAGATAAAAAAAGAGCCGCTGTACGATGACAGCCCTAAAAATCTCATTGGCAGAACAATTGATGGAAAATACTCCATAATATCAGAAATTGGAAGAGGAGGCATGGGAAGGGTATACAAGGCCAAAACCAAAGAAGGAAGAACTGTTGCACTGAAAGTCATAGATGGTGCAATATCAGACCAGGCAACAGTAAGGAGATTCATACGCGAAGTAAAGGCAATGAAAGAAACAAACCATCCCAATACAGTTAATGTTTATGACCTTGGAGCCATTGGAGAAGACCTTTATTGCGTTATGCAATACCTGAAAGGAAATGACCTTGCAGCAGAACTCAGGAAAAATGCAACAATAAGAAAAAACCTGGAAACAGGCCAGGAAGAGGTAGTGAGAAATCCCCTCCCATGGACAGAGGTAAAGCAGATCATGATACAAATATGTGATGCCGTTAATTCTGCACATAAAAGAGGGATTCTTCACCGGGACCTGAAACCCGGAAACATATTCCTTCATGAAAAAGACGGCAGAAGAATTGTGAAAGTGGTTGATTTCGGACTGGCAAAATTCACAAGTGGGGAAGGCGATGAAACCCTCACAAAAACAGGAACTGTTATGGGCACCTTCAAATACATGGCCCCGGAATTAAGCAGGGGAATGAATTCCGGGGATGCACGGACAGACCAGTATGCCATTGGCATTATAATGTATGAGCTCCTCACAGGAGATGTTCCTTTCAAAGATGACGATTTCTTGAAAGTTATGGACCTTCACAGAAATCAGATTCCAAAAGAACCAAGGCGCATAAATCCGGATATTCCCAGGAAAGTTGAAAGAATCATTCTTAAGGCAATAGAGAAACTGCAAAAAAACAGATTCCCGTCGCTGGAGGAAATGAAAATTGCGATAGAAAATGACGGGGAAGAATCAGATATGAAAGACCATATAGAAAGAAATTCCATTGAAGCTCCTGAAAAAATCAGATCGGACGTTACCCTGACAGAATTCATAGAAGACGATATAGAAATTGAAGGAAAGCATGCAGGAAGGATACCAGGGATTGTTGCTGTAATTGCCTCTCTTGCAGTGATTGGAACTGCAATAGCATTCCAGGACAGGATTACGGATTTTATAGATAGCTTAATCAGCCGGCCAGTACCTGTAAAGGCTGAGAACAAAAATGAGACTGTGCCGGAAATAAAAACAACTTTTCAGGCAACCATCGAAACAGTTCCTCAAGGAGCTGTCATATATGATGAAGCACAAAAGAAGGTAGGCACTGCGGATACCCCTTTGGTACTCGAACTGGAAAGAAAGGAGCATACCTTTATAGTGAAAATGGGGGGCAGAATCCCCAAAACTGTTGTTGTTTCACCATATAGCCCGAAAACAAAGGTTTACCTGCCGAAAAGAAGGGCAAGGCCAGCTGTTCCTGTTGAAACTGCTGATCCTGCAGAAGCAGAATAATTAAAAAATCTAAATGGCTAGTAGAGCCCATGTGCAACCTTTACCTTGAAGAGACAAGGGCAATTGTCGATCTTGCAAAATGTCCATATGAATTCGCATCTCCGGAATTTCTGAACCTCCATTTAAAGGATTTGTCAACCCAGGAATCTCCGATAAAAACCATAAGATATGAAGAAGAGATAGTAGTAGAACTTAATGAAAACAAAACTGCCGTTCTTGTACAGTATGCTGCTTTTATCAGACAGCTTGAAACAATACTCCTGAAAGATGACATTTACGGATTAAAGCAGGATCCGGCAAGCCATGACAGAAGAAAGGTTCTGAAGAGATTCTATGAGTATGTTTTCCTAAACCCTCTCCTGGCAGCGCAGGAACTTGAGGATTATAATGAGTCTGAACCGGAAAAATCAATTTATTTTGGAGGCCATAGGGTATTCAAGGGATGGGTTGCAGGTATCCTGAAGCGATATAAATCCACTGCACTTTACAATCTTGTCAAGGAAACGGGCGATCTTCGTGCCGCATTCCTCAAACTGGTCGGCCTCAGAACACTTTATTTCGTGCCATCATTGGTTCTTGACATACCTCCCGGAGCAAAACCGGTAAAGGAGGCTGACGCAAGCTATGATCTGCCTTTTGACGTACATGTGCAGATTTATGAGATACCTGATGCTGAAGCATATCTGTATGTGCAGGAGAATAAGGCAATAGATGAGCTGCCTCCAGATCTTAATTCCCTTCTCAAGGCAACAATCAATGAGCAGTTCAAGGAGCAGTTTACCAATGTGGACTGGGACATTCTGATGAACCTGAAGACCAGGGAATATAGACAGTATTTCATTGATAGGGCAATGCTTGACGGACTTCAGATTACCCCACAAAAAGCAATGGCTATGGGAAGAGAATGCGCTGCCTGGGTAGTCGGTATGGGAGCGCATATTGAGAATCTTGCACTGGACAAGGAGAATATAACAGATATCTATATTGACAGTGAAAACTCGCCTATTTATGTTGAACACGCAAAATACGGTCTTTGCCACACTCTTTACAGATATAACAGGGACCTTCTCGATAGATCATTCAAAAACATTGTACAAAGCCTTAAGGGAGTAAGAAAATTCGATGAAAACAATCCCATTGTCGATGTCGTCCTTAAAAGACATTCAATGAGATGCCACCTTCAGAGACCTCCGGCAACATTCGGAGAGCTTCAGGGCGCCCTGAGGATCATGAAGGAACAGCCTTTTACTTATGCCGAGTACCTTAATTTCAGGTCATTTACTCCTTTTTTTGCAGGATATGATGACGTAATGGTAACATTGGGGTGTTCTGAAGCAGTTCTTGGACTTAAAGGGGTTGGTAAGACCTCATTTACAGCAGCAAAAGTAACTTCCATCGGAACACGGAGAAGGATAATACCAATCCAGGATATTGAAGAAATACCAGTAAGGGCATTCAGAAAAAGAGGATTCCATATTGGTGCTGCCAGGGTGCAGAGTTCAGAGTCTGAAACAGGAGGATCCTCAAAGGAACTGGACCTGGTTACAATGGCAAATGCACTGCTTCGTATGGGTGATGCTGCGCTCATTATCAACGAGGTAAGGTCACGTATAGCCGTCCAGGGAATCATAAACCTGCTTAACACACAGCCAGGGGTCTTCCTGCTTTATAACCTTCACGCAGAATCCCTGAGAGATGTGCAGGACAGGCTGGAACTTGTATTCGGACTGCCTGCTGCAAGCATGTATGCAACAGACAGATACAGCTTCCTTAAGAAAATCAGGTTTGGAAGAAAAGGAAGGATATACAGGGTTCTTGGTTTCGAATATGAAACTGATATTGATGAAAAGAAATTTGTCGAGATATTCAGATTCAGGAGAGGAGACAATATTGACTCCTGTACCTGGGAAGCAAAATTCCTGAGAAATCCTGAAGCAACATACTGGGACTTTGAAAAGGTCAATATCAAGGATCTTGCAAAAGAACTGGATATTGCATTTATACCCCCTGCACTTGGAAGAAGGAGCGAGGAAACCGGAATCTCTCCTGAACAGTACATAATGCAGGCTTTCTGGAAAGGAAAAATGTATGATCAGATATACAAAACAAGTCAAAAGCTCAATGACAAGCTTATGCTTGAGCTTGACTTTGTCCTTAAAGTCAACACCGCGGCCACACGGCACCTCGTATCTATGGAAAGCGAGCACGGAGACATTGATTTTGGAGAAGCTTGGGAAAGCTGGGAACCTGTATTCAAAAATATTGTCAAGAATGAACTGAGCAAGAGAAAGCTTGGAGCGGTACCTATTGAGGCTTCTGTAGAAGAATCGCCTCCCCCGACTGACGCTGCTCCAAGGGTTTCCAATGATGTTGAGGAAGAGGAAGAAACAGAAGAAGAGCCTGTGGAGAAAAGCCACAGGGTAGCTCCAAAGGATACCCAGTCCTTGAAAGAAAGACTCAAGGCAAAAAAACTGGGCGCAAAGAAAAAGAAATGATCAGTGGGCCCTCAGGAACTTTTCTATCCTGCCGAATCCCTCCTCTATTTGCTCCAGTTTAGGAAGTATCACCATTCTGAAATATTTCTTTTTTAACGTTGGCGAAAACCCGGATCCTGGAACCACAACCACCCCGGTCTCAAGAAGCTCGTAAACAAATTCTTTGTCTGTTTTCCATGGACCTTCAACTTCAATGAATGCATAGAATGCCCCTTTTGGAGGAGCTACGCTAAGCCCTTCTATTTCATTGCATTTCTTCACCACAAGATCCCTGCGCTCCTTTAATTCCGCGTTGAATTTTTTGATATGGTCGTGAGGGCCTTTCAATGCTGCGATATATGCTCTCTGCATTTCCCAGTTTGCAGAAAGCCTCTGGTTGCACAGCCTCTGGAAAACGTCCCTCAGGTGTTCTGTCTCGCCGTGCAATGAAAGATAGCCGACTCTGGCTCCTGGATAAAGATAATTCTTGGAAAGGCTGTTTCCAGAAATAACAGGAACGTCCTTTGACAGCTTTTTTACCGGGGTTAGTTCACCATCGAAAACCATCTGGTCATAAACATCATCTGCAATTATTGGAAGATTATATTCGCCGGCAATGTCTACAATATCCTGGATTGTTTTTCTTGAATATACAGTACCTGCGGGATTGTTCGGATTGATGACAACTATGCCCTTTGTGTAGGGAGTTATGCTTTTTCGGAGGGATTCAATATCCGGTTCAAGGGATTGGTCAGTATCATAGAACTCAAGGGTTCCGTAGGCAAGCCTCTGTTTGGTTATGTACAAAGGATAGGAGGGGCTTGGAAGGACGAAATTTCTTCCAGGGTCCATCAGGGCCTGATAGATAAAATCAATGCCCTCACTAAGGCCTACTGTTACGAAAACATCCTCAGTATCCACATTTTCATGTTCAGCTATGGCCTGTTTTAACTCAGGATCCCCGCCAGAGGGTGAATATCCTGAATAGTTCTGGTCAATCGCCTCTTTCACGGCATCCAGGATGTGTTGCGGCGGCCTGAAGCCATATGGAGCCGGATCGCCAATATTGAAATAAAGCATGTCTGTTCCTTTTTTCTCGATTTTTTTTGCGGCCTGGACAATATCCCTTATGGGATATGAAACAAGCTGGCTTCTTACGGATGGTTCAATCATTAGATCACGGAATAATGTTAATGTAGAGTGTTTTTATCATTTTCCAATTGAAAATGTGTGCGCCTTTGGCTCCCCTTCATGGATGATTGTCCTTGATAATGAGGCCGTCATTTGGTGTTTTTCCCCTCCGCGGCAGCTGGTAATATAGATGCCGTCAATGAAGAAACAAAGATCTGTCTGCGCACTAAGAATGGCAAACTCCTTTTCCAGCGATTCCCTTGAAGGGGAATTCTCAAATGCACCCCTGAGGTAAGCCACTCTCCAGGAATCCTCGGCAAGCTGGAGAATATAAAGTGAATCATCAATTTGCTGGGGGGAATAACTTGCCATGATTGCTGTTGTAATGGAAATGAAAAAGAAAAACGATATTATTGATTCCAGGCTTTGCATTCAACCACATACGAATAATTTCGAGATTTTTTTGTCTTCTCCGGTTACAACCAGACGGTAGATGCAGGTGAGGCCTTCTCCAGGGACAAAGCCAATATGAAGACTGTCAAGCTTCATCCTTTCCTGCAGATCATCAATATAGGATACTGTAAGTTTGTTTTCCTCGATCCAGTTTGGATATCTTATTTTTTCTTCGCTGCGGACTGCCCCTATCTTAACCGTATAGTCTGCAATGGAAACAAGCTTGTCAAACTTTTCCTGCTGGTGGTTCGTTTCTCCGGTAAAATAAAGTATCTGGATCAAAAAAGAGAACATCAGGACCATTGGCAGAATGGAAAACATTGCATCAAAGGAAAGAATCCCTTTATACCGGCTCCCTGGGATCATTGAGAAAAACACCTTCTATTTCAATTATTCCTTCAGGGTGATCAACCAGGAGGGTTTTTTCCACCCGAAAATAGATATCCTGAAAAACAAGTTTCGATGCCTGGCCATTGTACATCCAGATTTCAATCGTCCTTGCAGCCTCTTTTATCCTCAATAGCCTATGGTGATCTGCAACTGTTTCCCGGATATCATTATTGACTTCAAGCAGAGCAGCAGACAAAAGATAGATAATTGCCGCTGTCGCTGCAAAACTCAGAATGAATTCAATTGTTATCATATACAAAACCTCTTGGAATTTTGAAAGATGAGGATGTTTCAAAGCCGTTTACGTAAATAAGGATGTCTGTTTCGATGCGGTAGGAATGATAGAAATACCCGTTTTTGAATAATGGATCAGATTGCAGGAAGACTTCGATTTCAGGGTTGGAAAAATCGATATCGAATTCAGGATCAAAGATGTGAGATTTGAGTTTTTCATAGTTGTAGAATGCCCCCTGCCTTGCATATGCGCGGGCTTCATCCACCCTGAAGCATTGTTTGCAGAGCCCGGCATTACAGAAGTTTGGCGCCAGAGGTTCTGGAGAACAATAGTGATCTGTGCAGTGCCTGCAAAGGGAAACATTATGATGGGCATCATAGTCTCTGAAGGCTTTTTCTGCGCCCTGGTCAAGCGACTCAAGAATGATTTCCTTGACATTCATTGAAGTGGAATAGATTCTTTCAGTTATCAGCATCTTTGGATCGTTATTCTTAATGTTGAGATTAAGCATTGAGAAAACAAGAACGATGGCAAGAAAAACCAAAACAAATGACAAGTACCCTCTCATTCATCCCCCAAAAAAGAAATGAATGGATGAATTTAAATTCATTTGGACTTGACTGCATAGTAGGGGCCCGGAACCTTAACATCAAGAATCCTGGCAAGTTCTGATTTTTCCGGATCCAGAACAACTACAAACATTGAGTATTTTCTTGCAGTGCCAGCTTGCCGTTTAGAGTATTCTTCAGGGGTTATGAGTTCGAAGTCTGTCATTTTTTATCCTCTTTTTTCTTTTTTGGTGCTGGTTTTTTCTCAGCAAGCCATTCAGGCTTTCCAAGGCCGTCCGGCCTCATGGTAAGTCCGATTTTGGTATCTGAAGAAGTCGATTTAAGGCTGACGGTTGAAACCTTTACAAGAAGCTCGTCCCCTTTCCGGATCGCTCTCTTAAGGGCTTTTGAGCTTAGGTTCTTTGATTTCTTTTCGTAGTAGAATTTCTCCTTGTCAATCTGTGAAACGTGCAACAGTCCCTGGAAAGGACCTATCGATGTGAACGCACCAAATTCCACAACTTCCTTCACTTCGGCAGGATAAACATCATTTACCTCCGGAATGAATGAAAGCGCATCGAAGGATATGGTATAATATGCTCCACTGTCTCCTGGAATAACTGCTCCTGGAGAAAGAACCTTCGGACCATCCACTGAAAGAACAATTCCAAGATCCTTGAAGATTCTGCCTTCAAAACGTTCCCTCAGGATCATCAAAACTGCGTCGTTAATCTTGCTTCCAAACATTGCTGCCGGAATTCTGATCCTCTCTTCAATTGTTTTTATGTAATACATAATTTGGCCTCCGTCGATCGCCTTTCACCATTTGTGAAAGGAGAGTCTAGCTCTTCAGCACCTTTACATTATAAGGGCGGCTTTATAAAGTATTGGACTTGTTTAAAATTGTAACTATTTAATATTTGTTAAATACTTAACAGGTTGATAACATGGGTAAAATCAGGTGTGCAGTTGTAGGGGTAGGAAATTGTTTTGCCGGTCTGGTTCAGGGCATTGAATATTACAGGCAGAATCCTGAACAAAAAGTAATCGGAATAATGCATGAGAACATGGGGGGCTATTCAATCCATGACCTTGATTTTGTAGCTGCATTCGATGTGGACTCCAAGAAAGTAGGCAGGCCATTATCAGAGGCTGTTTATGCCAAGCCAAACAAAGTGGAATGGGTGGACAGGCTGAGCACAATGAATGATGTCATGGTAATCCAGTCTCCACAGCTGGATGGAGTCGGCTTTTATGTGAAAGACAAATTTACACCTGTGGAAGACAAGCCTGAAGACGTTTTGAGGGCAGAAATTCTCCGGGAATTAAAAGAGAAAGAGGTTGAGATCATTGTTTCTTATCTTCCGGTAGGTTCAGACAAGGCAACAAAGTTCTGGGCACAGGTATGCCTGGATGCAAATGTCGGCTTCGTAAATTGCATGCCGTCTTTCATTGCATCAGAACAGGAATGGGCAAAAAAATTCCAGGAAAAAAATATTCCCATAGTCGGGGATGACATAAAAAGCCAGGTTGGAGCCACAATAGTGCACAGGAAGATGGCAAGACTCTGCAATGAGAGAGGGGCAAAAATCGAGAAAACATATCAGATCAATGTTGGCGGCAATACGGATTTCCTTTGCATGAAAGAACAGGAGAGATTGCAATCAAAGAAAATCTCCAAGACCGAAGCGGTCCAGTCACAATTATCTGAGAGGCTGCCTGATGACCAGATTTATGTCGGGCCATCGGATTTCATCCCATTCCTTAGCAACACCAAGCTCATGTTTATGCGCATAGAGGGCAGGATGTGGGCAAATATTCCCTACAATATGGAAGTGAGGCTGGAAGTCGATGACAAGGCAAATTCCGCCGGAATTGTAATTGATGCTGTGAGATATTGCAAATTGGCGCTTGACCGCAGGATCGGAGGACCTTTGATTGGCCCGAGTGCCTGGCTGATGAAGCACCCGCCGCAGCAGTTCAGCGACGATGAAGCACGAAAAATGGCCTATGAGTTCATAAAAGGCTGAAAAAAGCTTTAAATAACCATCCGATTATATTATAGAAAGAGGGAAATTATGAAAAGGATGGCTGGAACACGCTTGCTAAAAACTGTAGCAGCCAGTTTGTTTTCCTTTGCTTTGGTAGTTCCGATTCATGAAACCAGGGCCGGGGGGAAAACCGAATGTACTCTTGTTGGAGATGGGATAATTCAGAAAAAAAGCAACGGACAGAAAAACGAGTTCTATGGGATTTTCCGCAACGGCGAAACTGCAATGGAAATACAGTGCAAAGAGCAACAAATCGTAATTCTTACCGATAAAGCTCTTGTCGTCACAAAAGAAGCCCGGGGGGGAAAGGATAATAAAGGAATGCGGGAAGAGGGAAGCTTTACAAGATATGGCCTTGATGATATTTACAGAAGAGGTCTTGTTTCATATGTTCTGGACAGTACACGCGCCTTTTTCCTTACCAGAGACCAGACCCTTACATTGCTGCCTTATGAAAACGGTGCCAGGGGGATCCGTGCATTCAGCTACGAAACCAATGTATCAGAAACAAAAATGGCTGTAGAAGGCTCTGTTTTATTTTTGGCTCCGCTTGGAGAAAGCATGCATTATTGTTCATTTAGCACCAGTCCTGAATGCGAATCAGTGCCACTTGCAAAATCTGATCAGAAAGGATTATTTTTCAGGTATGAAGGAACCCTGTTTTTCGGGCGAAAGGAAAAAAAATTTAAGATAACGGCTGGAGAAAGCATTGAAAGCGTAAAAATTGACTAGGCCAGTTTCTTTTTCCGGGTACGGGTTGCCTGTGCCTCTGCATCGCTTGGAACAGCAGTCATTCCGGACTCTTCCCTTTTTATTTTGACATCGCCGACATATTCAAAGGAAAATTTCGTCCCTTCCTCTCCACGTCTGCTTGCATAGGCAGCAACAGCATATTTGTCCCTTAAGAGACGATCAATGGATTGATATCCGTATTCTTTTTTGAAATCCTCGCTTGCCATGACATTTGATGCATCAGAGGTACTATCAAATACCACGGATCCATCAGCAGTATAAATTCGCATTTCACGGCCGCTGCCTTCTTTTGCTGTCGCTATCAGGTCTCCTGGGCCGCGAAGCGGCTCCTTCTCCCCAGGTTCACGCTTGACTACAACCGAAAATTTTTGCTCTCCTTCGCGACCGGAGATAGTTACTACATATCTTGCATAACTATCTTCCACTACTGAAGGCCCGGGTATTTCGACGGGCGCAGTCTTTTCCGGTGCTTTTTCCATAGGTTCTGCTCCGTATTTTGCGATCATATCATTTGCCGTAACGCCGGTTTCCCGGGAATACATTCTCATGAATTCCCCAAGCAGGTTGGAGCGGTATTGCGATCCTTCAGTTTCAAGCCTTTCATTCAGTTTTGCATCCTGTTCCATAAGATCAACCAGGAATGCTCTTCTTCCCCTGTCGTTCATGGCCTGGAATACCCCGATTCCATCTTCACGAAGCTCTTTGTTCCTGTGTTCGGCATCAGACTGTGCAGCACTGGTTTTTTTTACTGGCTCAGCTGCACGCCTTGGAGTTATGCTTCCTATATGATATCTTGCTTCAATTGCCCCGATTCTGACAGTTTCACTCTCATCTCTTGCATCCCGGATATAATCATCTCTTGCTTTTTTCAGCTCAGCAGGACTAATCCCTGCATCGCGAGACACCATTCTTATTGATCTCTCGCCAAGATCAATTTTTCCAGAAATATATGCACCATGCACCCAGCCGCCAATTGCAGAGCGCAGATTATCATGAAACATCTTATTGCTCTCAGGGGTACCGATCATAAGGGGCTGAAGGGCTTTTCTGAATTCAGGATTGTTGATTACATTATCAGGAAGGCCATACTGGCGGCAGTGCGTTAAAAAAGCATCCTGCCTCTGGTCCATAGTCAGCGGCTGTTCAGCCTGTGGTTTTAATTTCTGTGGCATAATGGATTTTAGCATAATACCGAATAAAAATCTTGTGCTGCGGATTTTACAAAAAGAAAACAGAAGACAACTGATTTATATTCATTATTCCAGATTCTAAACCATGCTTCTGTTTTCAACTGTTGCTGCAGTTTTCGAGCAGATCGAAAAGAAAAGCGGCAGGCTTGAGATGACCGGCATTCTTGCTGAATTGTTCCAAAAAACAGGCAAGGAGGAGATTGACAAGCTGGTCTACATTATGCAGGGGATACTAATGCCACCATACAAGGGGGTAGACCTTGGAATGGGAGAACGATTTGCAGTAGAGGCTATTTCTGCTACGTCCGGATACTCTGTTTATGAAGTTGACAGGCATTACAGAAAAAGCGGGGATTTGGGGGATACTGCCGAGGAATTGCTGAAAAAAAGGAAACAGACGGCATTATTCACAAGTGAAATGGATGTTGGCTATGTTTACAATGTGATGATGAAAATTGCCCTGGCAGGCGGATCCGGAAGCCAGGATCTCAAAATCAAGTATCTGACCGAATTATTGAATAATGCATCGCCTATGGAAGCGAGGTTTCTTGTCAGGTATGTTCTTGCAAGGCTGAGAATAGGGGTTGGGGACCCCACAATACTGGATGCCTTGTCTGTTGCTCACACCGGGGACAAATCATTCAGAAATGATCTGGAACGGGCATACAATGTCTGTGCTGATATGGGCCTTGTTGCAAAGCTCTTCTACGAAGATCCGGTGAATATAAAAAAGTTCAGGGTTGGGCCTTTCAAACCCTTGATGCCTGCACTGGCAGAGAGGCTGAGCACGCCGGACGCGATAATAGAGAAAATTGGAAAATGTGCAGTGGAAATGAAATATGACGGCTTCAGGCTCCAGTGCCACAAGAAAGGGAAGACGGTTGAGATTTATTCAAGAAAACTGGAAAAAATGACACATATGTTTCCTGATGTTGTTGAGGAAATCAGAAGGCTAAAATATGAAGAAATTATTTTCGAAGGAGAAGCTCTTGCCTATAACAGGAAAAAGAATCGCTTCTTTTCATTTCAGCAGACAATGCACAGAAGAAGAAAGCACGGCATTGCAGAAGCATCACTGGAGTTTCCGCTTTACGTATTTGTCTTTGATGTGCTTTATATTGATGGCAAGGACATGACAGGTACAGCATACCGGGAAAGAAGAAAACTGGTGAAAAAATTCAGGGGAAAAATAGTGAAGGCTGCTGAAAGCAAACTTGTCTCCAAAGCTGAAAAGCTCGATGGAATTTTCCGCGACGCGCTTTCCAGGGGGCTGGAAGGCATAATGGCAAAAGATCTTGATTCCCCTTATAATGCCGGAAAAAGAAAATTTGCCTGGATCAAGCTCAAGAAATCCTATGGAAAGGCCGTTGACACGGTTGACTGTGTAATAGTTGGTTACTATCTCGGCCATGGCCAAAGGGCGGAATTCGAATTTGGAGGGGTACTTGCTGCTGTTTACAACAGCGACAATGGAAAACTTCAAACGATCGCCAAGGTAGCCACTGGATTCAGTGAAGAGGAAATGATGGAACTCCGGGAAATGCTTGAAGAGATAAGGGCAAAAAAGCCGCCTTCAAATCTTGAGTACAAAATTGAAGTTGATTTCTGGGTTGAGCCGAAATATGTAATTGAAGTGGCTTTTGATGAGATCACAGTTTCCTCAATGCATACCGCCGGAAAGGGTTATGCTTTGAGATTTCCGAGAATAGTGAAGATAAGGAATGACAAGACGATAAAGGAAATTACAAATTGCCATGAAATAGAAGATATGTTCAATCTTCAGAGAAGCTAGGAAAAGGATGCTTTTCCAGGAAAGTTCTGACTTCCGGATTTGTTTTTCCAGCTTCGGCTACATCTCTTTTGAAACGCTGCAGGTTCTCTTTTGAGGGAATTATGGAATCGCCAGAACGCGAGGTATACATTGTAAACCTGGCTTTGTTTTCGCCGTATGGACAGGTATAGACAACCCTGTAGCCATCATAGTTTTTAGCAATGAATGGAGTTTTGCTGCCAAGATTATGAACTTCCACATCGGCCGGGGAATATTTCTCACTGTGTAATCTGGAAAATATGCCCTCATATTCGGATAGTTTAACAGAAGGATAACTTGGTGTTCTGCGTCTCATAAAGGATAATAAGCTGCGACAGATTTTTAAATCTGATTTTGCCACCTCACAACACAAGAGATAGCATCAATTATAATTATCATCCCGGTAAATATTTCATGAAAATCAAATATTATGATTTGCCGGGAACGCCGGTTGCCATATTTCTGATGGAGAAGGAAAATGCTCCGGTAAAATGCAGGTTTGAAGGAAAACTTGGGGAAACATATTCAACTGAAAATCATTTGCTCGTGGGATTGGGCGATAAAAAGGAATTCAGAAACGATAGCCTCAGAAGAGCTGCCGGAACTGCAGTGAAGTTTGCAAACATAAGGAAAGAGAAGGAAATTTCAATAATTCTTCCAAAATGGATAGATGACGACGGCATTAGGGCAGTCGCTGAAGGCGCTGTTCTGGCAAATTACCAGTTTCTCCACTACAAAAGCGAAAAGGAAAAAAACAGCCTGGAAATAGTGAAGGTGATAGGCAGAAAATCAAAGGCTCTTGAAACCGGCAGGATATACGGAGAAGCGCAGAACTATGCACGTGATATGGATGAGCGGCCTGCCAACATCGCAACTCCAATGACAATTGCTGCCGAAGCAAAAAAGCTCAAAAAAGTAAAGGTAACTGTTTTTGGCAAAAAGGCGCTGGAAAAAAACAAAATGAATGCAATATTGGGAGTTGCAAAGGGAAGCAGGCAGCCTCCCGTACTTTTGAAGCTTGAATACAATTCAGGCAGAAAACTGCCGCTCTATTGCATTGTCGGAAAGGGGATAACATTCGATAGCGGAGGCATTTCATTGAAACCCTCAAAGGACATGCATGAAATGAAATACGACAAAACCGGAGCTATCAATGTAATGGGGGTCTTCAGGGCAGTTTCTGAATTGAACCTGCCTATAAGACTAATCGGCTTCATGCCGCTGACTGAGAATATTCCTGATGGCAATGCCCAGAAGCCAGGCGACATTGTAAGGGCATACAACGGAAAAACAATAGAGGTCCTTAATACCGATGCTGAGGGAAGGCTGGTACTTGCAGATGCACTGAGTTTTGCCGCGGAGCACAAGCCGGAATACATAATCGACATGGCAACCCTTACAGGCGCCATATCAATAAGCCTGGGAAGGCATGCAATAGGATTATTTTCAAACGATGACAAGCTGGCGGAGCAGATTGAAATTGCCGGAAACCAGACTCATGAAAGGGTATGGAGGCTGCCATTATGGAAGGAATATGGGGAAATGATGAAATCCAACATAGCAGATCTGAAGAATATATCTGAAGTGCCTGAAGCAGGATCGATTACTGCTGCTGCATTCCTCAGGGAATTCGTAGGGGAAGCAAAATGGGCACATCTGGATATTGCAGGAGTGGAAGTAATGAAAAACAGCCACCCATATTTTAGCAGCGGCGCAACCTGCATCGGAGTAAGACTTGTAACAAGAACACTTGAAAATCTTGCGGGCAAAATATAGGAGGGTGAGATATTGTACAGATTTAGGGAATCTGCCGTTAGCTGGCTTGAAGGGCAGAATTTTAGCGGCCGCGAAATAGAGAAACTTGAAATGATCATGAATGGGATTGGACCAAAGCTGAAACAGCAAACGATTAAAGTTCCAAAGGATACGGAAGCAAAAGTTTCTGCAATGATTTATCTTCTGGGTTCGATAACAGACAGTAAGGGAAATCTGGACTGTTTTGATGGCAATTTTATTGATATACCGGAGGAAGCAAAAACCTGCTATGGGAATGACAGGGAGATGCAGGAACTTGAAAACCAGATTTCGGAAAATGGGATTAAATTCGGCAGGCTTCATTCATCTCCACGGAGAAGAGGGAGTGTGAGGAAGGAATATTAATACAGGATTTGAAAATCCCTGATTTCTTCTTTTTCTTCTGAAAATTCAAATTCAGTTTTTTCCACGCGAGCCCCCGGAGGGCCTTTTTTGCACCATTCCAGGAGTTTGTCGAGCTTATGCCTTGGGCCATGTGCAACTACTTCAACAGAGCCGTCAGGCATGTTTTTTACATATCCTGCCAATGCCAGATGCTTTGCAACATCCCTTGCACTGGCACGAAAGAAAACTCCCTGAACTACACCGGAAACACGAATATAGAGCTGCATAGTGAAAATTAAAAGAAAAAAGATTACATATCCATTGGAGGCATTCCGCCGGGTGGCATTCCGCCTCCCCGTGATCCGCCTTTGGAACTTATTATATCGTCGATCCTCAGAACCAGTCTTGCGGTTTCTGTTGCCGAGGATATTGCCTGTGATTTCACGCGGGACGGCTCGTAGATGCCAATCTCCCTGAGGTCACCGATTTTGCCTGCGAGTACATCAATGCCAATTGTTTTTCCCTCTTTTTTCTTGTGCTTGTTTTTCAATGAAACAATTGTATCAATGACATCCATACCTGCATTTTCTGCCAGCGCTTTCGGTATTGCTTCAAGTGCATCGGCAAACGCCTGGATTGCAAGCTGCTCCCTGCCGCCTATTTCCATGGCATATGTGTGGAGCTCCCTGTTGATCTCCATTTCAACAGAACCGCCGCCTACAACATACTTTCCGTCTTCAAGTGCACTGGCAACTGCTCCGCGGGCATCAACAACTGCTCTTTCAACTTCTGAAACAACGTGGTCTGTGCCGCCTCTTACGAATATCGTGACAGATTTCGGATCTTTGCATCCTTCAACAAATACCATTGCTTCCCCGCCAATCTTTTTCTCCTGGACCGAACCGGAATGGCCAAGGTCAGTTTCCTTAAGATCTTCAAGGCTTGAGACTATTGTTCCGCCTGTCGCCCTTGAAAGCTTTTCCATGTCACTTTTCTTCACGCGCCTTATTGCACTTATCTTTCTTTTGGAAAGGAAGTGTTGCACAAGGTCGTCGATTCCTTTTTGGGCGAATACTACGTTTGCGCCGGTTGCTGCGATCTTATCAACCATGGCCTTCATCATTTTTTCCTCCTGCTCAAGGAATGCCTGCATTTTTTCAGGTGAGGTAATTTCTATTTTTGCATCCGTCTCTGTTTTTTCTATTTCAAGCGCAGTATCAAGGAGGAGTATCTTTGCTTCCTTTATGTTCTTTGGCATGCCTGAATGCACAATCTCCTTGTCAATGACAATTCCCCTTATCAGCTCTGTGTCCATAACATAGCCGCCCGTTTTTTTCTCAATCTTTATAAGATCAAGGTCAACGGTATATTTTCCGTTTGTGGCATCTGAAACCTGCATAACAGCATCTGATATTATTTCGGAGATTTTCTTCTTCTCCTCGTCGCTTCCAATTCCTTTTGAGCCCATGGCAACAAGGCTGATCTTTCTTAATATTTCCTTGTCTGTTGGTTTCACTGACTCTCCAAGTTCTGCAAGGACCTTGTGTGCTTTTACTGAAGCAAGCTCATATCCTTTTATGATAACTGTGGGATGGATTCCCTGGTCAAGAAGCTCCCCTGCTTTTCTCAGGAGGTTTCCTGCAATTACAACAGAAGTTGTTGTGCCGTCTCCAACTTCCTTATCCTGTGTTTTTGCAATTTCAACCATAAGTTTTGCTGCCGGATGATCAACATTCATTTCCTCAAGAATTGTTGCGCCATCGTTTGTGATAACAATGTCTCCAAGATCAGAAACAAGCATCTTATCCATGCCTTTCGGACCAAGAGTGGTTTTGACTATGTTTGCTACTGCATAACCTATTGCAATGTTAATTCTCATTGCATCTCTTCCCAATACCCTCTGGGATCCTTCTGGCAAAACAACCATCTGTTCTCCACTTACCTGTTTACTCATATATATTCACCTCATATCAGAAATATATTTAGGAATCAAAATTTCAAACAATTCGTAAGATTCTATTCATGGACAAAGGCTTTTAAAACTAACGAAGGAACGCCGCGCAACCATTTTAATAGAATACCGGCACGTAAATGATATGGAAATTTTAGGGAAGAATGCAACCATAAACTGGAAGGGCGTGCTTGCCAGCTTTGTTGCCATGATTGCAATAGCAACCATTTTGGGGGCCATAAGCGCCATTGTTTTGGTTGCAATGGGAGAAAATGCTGAAAATCCTGACGAGCATAATCAGCTGTGGCTAAGCATAAATGGAATTCTTTGGCTTTTCGTAACCCCTCTTTTTGCTTTTGTTCTTTTGAAATTGCACCACCTTTTGAGAGGAGACAGAAACTACAAAGCCCTGGCAGCATCATATTTTTTCCTCATGCTGGTACTTTCCATATTCTTATTTTCCGTTCTTTTATTTACTGGCGGGTATGACATAAACATAATGAGAGTCGCGGGCGAAATTGCAGCGGCATTTACCGGCGCCATAATTGTTTATCTCTGGATACTCATTTTTACAGAAGGTAAGAAGCTTGATGAAACCATAAAACTTGCCGGGCTTTCAGCAGTCGCGATATTTGTTGTTTTCAAAAGCATCGAAGTTCTTGCAGACTATCATCTGAATGGAATGCTTCCTAAACTGCTTGAATTTGAAAGCCTTCTTGACCTTGGAAGGTATTTCATACTTGCCATTCCCCTGATTTACGGTATGCCAAAAAAACTCGGAACGCTGCAGCATCTGTTTGCTGTATTTTTTGTGTTCCAGGCTGCAGCAATAAACATAAACTTCATTTTCGAGCTTACTGGGATACTTGTTGTTATGCAAACTGCGATGATTTTAGTCGTGGTTTATATGGTGGGCACAAATAAAAACCTGATCAGGTAAAAAAGAATCATGGATTTGGGGAAAAAACTGAGAGAAGCACTTTCAAAACTGACTAAACGGCCCTATATTGATGAAAAGGACGTCAGGCTTCTGATAAAAGATCTTCAGCGGGTTTTGATATCTTCAGATGTAAATGTAAAGCTGGTGCTGAAACTTTCCAGATCCATTGAGGAGCGGGCTTTGAAAAGCGAAAAGATGGAAGCGCTTTCCCTGAAGGAACATGTTACCAAAGTAGTTTATGACGAGCTTGTGAAACTGATGGGGGAAACCTACCAGCCAAGGCTTGACAGGCACAGAATTCTGATGTGCGGACTCTATGGCAGTGGCAAAACAACAAGCTGTGGCAAGCTTGCTCATTTCTACAAAACAAAGGGACTGAGTGTTGGCCTTATTGCAGCAGACACGGACAGGCCTGCAGCACAGGAACAGCTGGAACAGCTTGCAAAGAAAGCCGGCGCAGCATACTACACGGTAATTGGCGAGAAAAACCCCGTAACAATTGTCCGGGAATCTTTGAAAAAGGCAAAGGAGGATGTAATAATTGTTGATTCTGCCGGCAGAAGCGCATTGGACGGGGATCTTGCCGACGAATTGAAGGCGATTGCTGATGTTTTGAAGCCGGATGAAAGTTATCTTGTTATCAGCGCAGATATCGGGCAGGTTGCAGGAAAACAGGCAATAGAATTCAATGCTGCTGTTCCGCTTTCAGGCGTTATTGCCACGAAAATGGATGGATCCGGAAAGGGCGGCGGAGCACTGAGCTCTGTGAGTGCCAGCGAATCCAGGATTGCATTTATTGGCATTGGGGAAAAAATGGGGGACCTGGAGATCTACAATTCGGAAAAATTTGTCGGAAGACTTCTTGGTGTTCCTGACATCGGAGCTCTGATGGAAAAAATAAAGGAAATATCAAATGAAACTGATGTCAAGAAGCTTGAAACAGAAGAGCTGACAATTGAAACGTTTTACGAGCAGCTGAAAGCTGCAAAAAAACTTGGGCCTTTGGGGAATGTGTTCTCAATGCTCGGGGCAGCAGACATTCCGAAGGAGATGGTCCATGAAAGCGAAGGCAAATTGAAAAAATACGAAAACATGATCAACTCCATGACAAAGCAGGAGAAAAAAGATGCCCGGATTCTGAAGAATAATGCATCCAGGATTGCAAGAATTGCAAAGGGCTCTGGCTGCACTGAAAAAGATGTAAGAGAATTCCTGGCACAGTTTGAAAAGATGGAGAAGATGATGGGCATGTTCAAGAAGAACCGCGGATTCAGAAAGAAAATGGAGAAGATGATGAAGGGCGGGGGCCTTCAAAACATTGGAATGTGATAGGAGTTTCCAATTTTGCCAGAGGAAAAAGAATTAAAGTTTGAAAAGGCATAGTGTGACCGGACAGGATGTTTGATCAAACTTTGACATAAGAGTAACAGGATTAAAGTTTGAAAAGGCATATTGTAACCGGACAGGATGTTTGATCAAACTTTGACATAAGAGTAACAGGATTAAAGTTTGGGGTGAAGGGCATAGTCTGCCTTCTGTTTTTGACAGTACTGTCAGCTTTGCCGGCAAATTTTGAAAGGCCGGGGTTCAAAGCTTTTGACTAAGCGGAGATAATCTCCTTGCTCCGTCATCAGATAAAGAAGCGTTCGTTTCATCGAACCTTTTGACTTCTTCAAACCCAGGGCAAAACGTTCACGAAAAGCCATGGGAAATTATCAGGTTCGTATCGTTTCTGTATCGCTCCTCTGGCCCTTAAAGCCAAGTATCCTCATGGAGGGCAGAACTTCCTCAGGTTCCAGTTGCCCGTTGCCCGCCTCCGGGATGGAGGCTGAAAACCCAGGGCCGGAAACCGTAAACTGTCTGCCCCTCACCCAGCCAGAATTTGATTAGAAACATTAAAAATCTCGATGGAGAATTTGGTTTGTGAAACTTTCATTGGTCTGTGCAGGAATATTATTTCTGGCCGGATTGTTGCTGGCAGCATTGCTTACTGCAAGCTGGGCAGAAAATGAAAGAACGGATGCAGAGCTTGAAAATACAAAAGCAGAACTCGGCAGGACTGCAATGGAATTGAAAGAAATGGAAGCGGTTCTTACAGAGAGAAATATTGAAATCCAAAAATAAAATGAACAAATTGAAAATCTCAGTGCGGTTGTTGAAGTCAAAAAAAATGAAATCCGGAACCTGGAACAGAGATTGAATGAAAGCGAAGAAAATCTTGAAAAAACAAGAAAAATACTTGTTGAAGCAGGAGATGAAATCCGGGAAATAAAGGAAGAAGTCCGGCAGATGGGAGAAAACATAAACCAGTCAATACAGTGGTTTACAGAGAATTCCAGGCTTCCGGACATCTACAAGGCAGACAGGTATGCAAGCAAAGTAGCAAAAAGCTGTGAAAAAAATAATGTGCTCAATCTTGCATGCGTTTCATTCTTGATGGAAAAAGAGCTGGGCATAACATACAAGACCGAAACTGAAGACAGACTGTATTCGCTGGCTGAAATAATCGAAAGAAAAGGAGGGGACTGTGAAGATTATTCGCTGTTCTTCAAGGCAACAGTGAGCAACTTTGAAAAATTTGAAGCGTGGGATGCAGGAGGAGGACGCTATGATATTTACCGGGACAATAATGAGGTCTGGTACTATGATAACGCCCATGGAATTTCAATTGAAGCGGAAAATGCCTATCCGGTATGCTATTATTTTGGATCCTCTGGGGGGGTTCTGCTGGGCCATTGTGTTGTGATGTTCACTGACAAAACAATCAGCTCTTCCCGGGATATTAGTACTGAGGAATTGCGTGGTTCAAACCTTGTAGAACCGCAGAGCGGAAGGTACGTGGGTGAGATTGGCGGACAGTTTAAAATCTGTTCAGAAGGCGTGTGTGATGACCCATATACAATAGCTTTTATAATAACGGAAAATGACCTCTATCATTTTGACCAACGATGGAATTACTATCATGAACAAAGGGAAAGGACAGAAAAGATACTGGAATCGCTTGATTACATTTTAGCGGAACGGCCTGAAGTTCCTTCTTAAGGGTTTCAGGCCGGCCAGACTGGAAAGCGAAATCTCTAACGATTCAATTTCTGTTGCATCCAGGGCAGCACACATGTCGGCTTCGATAAGTATTGCAGGATATCCAAATCTTTCGCTGATTGCAGAAAGGGAATAGATAAGGGTGGATGCTTTTTCCACATCGCCAAGAATTTCAACTCTCAATGGAAGATCATCCTTGGCCGGTTTGATATAGGTAACCTTTATATTTTTCCCTGGAAAGGCAGACTCATTGTTTTTTTCATCGAGATAGCCTACCTCTTTGGTTCTTTCTCCTTTCTGCAGAAGATATGAGCAAAGAACGGAATCCGAACATTTCAGATCAGATAACCTTCTTGCTCTTGAATCTTTTATGATGCCGCAAACAATGCATTCTGCTGCAAATAACTTTTCATAAAGTTTCATTACTTCGACGTATAAAGGATGCAGTTCGCTTTCTTTTGAAGGGATATCTGATGGTAAAGGCAATAGAGAGCCGTCAATAAGAAGCAGATCAGGCCTGTATTTGTCCAAAAGTTCATTTGCACAGGAGATTTCGGATTTCAGCCTTACCAGGGATTTGAAGACGTTGGCTTCGTGATCATCAAGGGCGGTTTTGATATCAATTTCAGTCTGCGGCGATTTGGAAGGATGATGATCGTATTTTGTGAGCTTTGAATTTTCATATATAAAATTAACGCCTACAGACCGCGAAACAACAATATCGACGCCGTGCATCCGGTGTGCAAGTAAACCTCCGTCAACAGCACAGACAGAAAGATTAATTGCAGAACTGGAAACCGGCACTGCAATGCTGCGCATGGACCTGGCCTTTTCATTGATATAATCATTATTGATGCGGATCTTCTTTGCCAGATGCTCAACTTTATCCATAAGATAAGATCCATGCTAATCGATATAAACAGGAATGGAAATTTCACGATCTTCGCTCTGGGATCCAATGTTCATGGTTGAAATTTCATTATGCAAATCTTCAAGGCCTGTTTCATTGAAATTGATACAGCCAGTACCATGGCAATTTACCTGGGCACCTGTATAGATAACATTGCCTTCCCGCGAAAT
>JAFGPA010000015.1 GCA_016926175.1 Microcaldota archaeon | reverse complement strand
GCAATGGTTTTACAATAGGATATGCCAATTCATCCATACCCTAACTGCGGTTCAGGATAGGGACTTCTTGGCACGAATGGTTAAATAAGAAACCAGCCATAGTGTAATGGAGGGCTGGATATGAAAATTGCGTATCTTCTGATTTTGATCTTATCTGCGAGTTTTGCCTTAGATTCTGAATTGACAAAAGCATTGGAGGGAAAAGTAATCGTTTTGGATCCCGGACATGGGGATCCGGATAATGGCTTGGTATATCCTGGCCCGGCAGGAAGCTCACCAACTGATGGAATAATGGGTATCCAGGCCAGGGAAGACCGGATAGTCCATAGAATTGCCAGAATTCTGGAACAAATGCTTGGGGAGCATGGAGCAATAGTACATATGACAGCAGGGGATATGTCATTAATGGAAAGGGCAAATTTTGCCAATAAAAAAAATGCGGAGATTTTTGTTTCTATCCATACTAACGGCGGTGGATCCTCAGCAAAAAGAGTTGAATCATTTTATGGCGAACTGAATTATGTTGGATCTGGAGGAGATAAGGAAAATGACATAAAACTCTGTGAAAAGATAAATCCTCCGGTTGTTGATATTTTACTCAGTAATAATGGCGGTATAAAATCTGATACTGCATCAAATCCGGGAGAATTAACAGTTTTAAGAAATACGAATATGCCTGCCTGTTTGATTGAGGTTGAATTTCTAAGTTACAATCCGAAAAAAAACTGGGCACAAAATGAAAACTGCTACGAGGATGCAAAGAAGAAAGCCCAAGAAGCATACAATACAGTTGAAAAGTACTGTGAAATGCTATATTATTTTGATGCTTCCTCTAAATCAGCCTGTAAGGATGAATACAGAAAGCTTATTTTGGAGGAAAACACAGATGTGAAAGGATTCGGCAAATGCCGTCTAGACTGCTATAACAAGTACGCAATGGATTCCTACATCAAATCCAGTGTGGAGTGCAATAACGGGCGTGTGGATTATTTAACCTGCACAAAAAGATGCGATAATCTTTTGGAAGATGGCCTAAGCAATGCTTTTTGCCACAGAAGCTGCGAAAATTTTGTTTCGCAGGGCAATCCTTACATAGGCGAATATACTTTCTGCAAGCTCTATACCAATAATAACTGCGGCAATGAGCTGGCAGCAGCATCGAGATATTGTTTCCAAAGCAGGTATACCGATTCCGGGCTTAACAGCTGCCAGGAAGAATGCAATAAGATGCTTAACATCAAGAGTATTTACGATAACCTTGCGGTTGTGTGCAGTTCGAAAATATATTATGAGGGCCTGATAAAGTTCGAAGGCAAGGAATTTACAAGCCATGCCCACCTTATGGAATCAAAGGAATACCAGAAAGCCGCAGCTGATGCATTGTTTGAAGGAATAGCCGAATATTTCAAGAATCAATAGTATTTTATTGGTTTTTGAACATAGTTTAATCCATGAGGGGGGTATCAATTTTTGTCCTGCTTATTATGGCAGGGGTAGTCTATTCATCTCAATGGATTACAGATGAAGTTTCTGTTAAAGAATGCAAGAGTAGTGCGGATGCACAAATGGAGAACTTATACGATAAGTGCCAGAAAAACTGCAACTATTATTCATTGATGCCATTTTCAAGCGGCTTCTTCACTGAATTCTGCAAAACTTCCTGTAAAATGAATTATCTTTATTCATATGCTAACTTTAGCGGTTTTGATTCATGCAAATTGAACTGCTATAATTCCAATTCAGCAAAGTATTTTGCATGTTTGAACACTGCAGGGAATTGTTCACTTTCCGATAGTGAAAGAAAGGCCATTGCAATATGCCTGAATAATTGCATGACGTACAAGAACCTTGGACCAAAAGACAGGGCATATTACCTCTGCAATTCAAAGGCAACAATCAATAAGGGCAAGGGGTTTCTTCGTTTTCCTTTCGAATCGACAGGTTCTGTAATAATGTCTGTTGCCTGGAATTACACAAAAGGCTGGCCTTGCAGCAATTATACTTCAGACTCTCCCCACAATGCAATAGATTATGCTCCTAAAAACAGATCAATGAAATACAATGTAACTTCTGCTTCTGATGGTACTGTAATTTATGTAGATAATACTGTTACATGCAGTTACAATGATAATAAAACCTGCCCATATGGTTATGGATCTTATGTAAAGATAAAAACCCAAAATCCCAATACACAAAAGAATTACTCAATCGTATATGGGCATCTAAAGGCCGATTCAATTACACTTAAAGTCGGTGACAAGGTCAAAGTCGGGGATGTAATAGGAGAGATGAGCAACTCAGGCTATGCATACAGTACAAGCGGCGGCGATGGAACCCATCTTCATTTTGAGATTAAGGATCTGGACAAAGAGATAAAAGTCGACCCGTATGATCTTTATAGCATAAAAGAATGCGAGTACCCCCACGGCAACAACGGGTACAAATGTGGTCCAAACCATCTTTGGCAAACCTGCCCGCCAAATTAAAACCAGGATATTTAAAATGAAGTTTGGCATGTATTAACAGGGATGGATATGAGGATCTTATTCTGTTTGGCCATTATGGTTCTTTTTGCCGGATGTGTTTCAGAAAGAACACCAGGCTTTGAAAGCAGTGTTGAAGAGGAGGATTTACGCCCGGTATCATTCAGCCTGAACGAAAAGGTAGTTAGTGACAACATTGCCTTCAGGGTGAAGGCATGGGGATTCTATAACAGGTGGAAGGATTTTTACCCTGCTGATGGCGCCAAATTTGTTTGGATAGATTTCGAATCAGAGAATGTTGGTGATGTTCCTGCCAAGCTGCCAAAAGATTTCCATCTGGAATACAGGGGCATCAATACAACTGCAATATACAAGTACGAAAGCATGTGTTACCATCTGAGAGGCACTGAAGCAGAAGAGGATTATTTCCCGGGAGACGGACGGGAGGGATTCATTCTTTTTGAGGTATCGGAGGATCTTGGAGAAGGGGAAGCTGAATTCTATGTCGAATACAGTGGTAAGAGTTATGTCCTTGATTTAGAGGGGCAAACAGCCATTACAGGGCCAAAATTAACTATCTCGGACGAGGGCATTGTGTGCTCAAGGCCAAATCCAGCGCTAAGCCGGGATGGACTGTGCAGGATAAGCTTTTCCCTGACAAATAACATGCCAATACCATTTATGAGCAAAGGGATTACAGTGCAGAAATATCCGGCCAGGAACAGCATTGACGTAGATTATTCCATAGATAACAAGTTCTCGAACGAAGAGAAGCTTCAGGTCGAAAAGGTATATGAAGACTATTCAGGCGGTCCGGTAGCCATATTGATAGAACCGGGAGAAGAGTCTGATTTATTGTGGGGCACGGCAGAAATGGCCAGGATAAGCAAGTACACCGGCAGATATTACCACAGCCTCGAATACCAATCCTTAGAATCATCTCTCGCACACAATTACATGGGAGATGCAGGAGATAGCATTTCAGTTTCGCTGACATTGTATGGCATGGATAGTCAGATCCTTGCAGAGAAAAACGATGTCCGGATCACATTGCCAGAACCGGACTGGCTAGAAAAAGAGTAAGAGAGATCACCTTATATGAACATGCATGCCCTCTAAACCATAAAGTTTATGAGAAAGCATTGACTTGATTCTTGCTGCCGGTACTTTTATTATTTTTAAATATTCAGGATCTTCTTTTTCAACTTTCTCCTCGACAGCATCTATTTTTTTGCGGATTTTATTGGCATTGCTTTTGGTAATTTCTGTTCTGCGGACTTCTGCTGCAATATCGTGAAGTTCTTTATGGTATGATTCTCTTTTTAGTTCTCTTTCCACAAATGCCTTGGTATTTTTGGGATTTTCCTTTTCTATTTTTCCTAACAAAGTAAGCAATTCATCAAGAACGAAGTATTCCCCATAATCGTCTTGTTCTTTCTTTAGTTTCTCTTTATAATGATGCTCTAGTCTCTTTTTGATCCAAGATTTCAGATCTGAAGAAACATTTGTGTATTTTTGTAATTCCTTTTTTGTATATAAGATTGCATCATTATATTTCATGTTATTCGCCCCCTCCCTTAAGTTTTATTAAATGAGCTTTTAGCTTTTTTATTTTATCTTGATCGTCTATAAGATCCTCTCCGGTTTCTCCATCAACACCGAATATTTGGAGAAACTCGCTTTCTCCTTTGGCATTTACTTTTTTATCGAAGATTTCCATCAGATGCCCATCTCCTTTACTCCCATGAGAATATAAATATTCTTCCTTACCCACGATATCTTCAGTTAATTTTGATATTTCCATGTAATTTTGATAATCCGGATCAGTAGTAAAGATTTTATTTTTGATTGCAAATTCACTTGCACCAACAGACCTATAAGCATATTCCTCACAAAAACCTTCATTTATGGAAGGAGTTAATATTTTGCTCTGAATGTGATTTTTTTCATGTTCAATGGTAAGCTCTATTTGCTGCTTATCACCAGATTCAACAAGGTGAGGTGAAACAACGATATGTTTGGTCTCTATGAAAGTAAGTCCAGCAACCTTTTCGGCTGGTTGGCCTTCTATCCTATTATAAACAGACCAGTGTTGCTTTGAGGGCAAATCAAGCTTTATCGTAGAAGGATCCATATTTGTTAAGAATTTGTTTGCTGCTTCTTCGCCTTCTTTTTGCTGGATTATTTTTGCAATTTCATTGGTAGTATCTTCGGTTTTATTTAGGTGGTGCTTCCTCAGGCTATTGCACTGTTTCATTTTCTCTTCAGGAGTATAAAGATAATCTTCAGCAATTTTTTTCTTTATTTCTTTTGGAATATGTGGGTTCTCACAGATTGCATCTATAATGTCCCCATACTTTCTTGGTTTTTTATCATCATCTCCTGGTTTTCCGGGAGGACCTCCGGTAGCCAATTTTCCTTTCCTTTCCATGTCGTCACTTTGGGCTCTTTTCCTTTTCTTGTCATAAGCAGCATTGGCCAGCTTTTCCTCTATTTTCTTTTTTTCTTTTTCCTTGGCTGTAGCAATGACTTTCTTTTCTATGGTCTTTTTTTCCATCTCAGGTCCCATTTTTTTCTTTGCTGTTTCTCCTGCAATTTTTGAGGCGGCAACTCCTCCGGCTCCTGTAGTTGCAAGTGCCATAGCAGCTGAAACTGCAAGCTCTTTGCCTTTTTTTACCCTTGCCAATTTTTTTACCTGAATTTCCTTCGGTAGAAATGGAAACATTTTGCTTGAGACAAGACCAACTGCTCCATGGCCTCCAATATTGCCCAACGCAGATGTCATATTCAAAACCATAATTCCAGCAAGCAATGAGAATAAAACAAGCACACCAAATGGAATGTCCAGGGTCCCGGGAGAGAATGGCCTGTGGATGCTTATCATGAAAGAAGCGTCTGATGGCATATGGGTATCTGTTCCTGAAAATTCTGCGCTGATGGTTGTGACGCTTTCAGTGAAATCAAATAAAGCAGTGCAGTTACCATTGGAATCAGTTGTTGTCTGGATTATCTGCTCTCCCAGATTCAGCTTGATTAATGCACCGGAAACAGGAGAGCCGTCCTTGTTTGCAAGCCTGCATGTTGCAGTAATCTGTTCGCCCCCAAACTGGAATGCAGAAAGCGTAAGAAAAGTGCTGTTTTTTACATATATATCAGAGTTGGCAATATTTTCACCCCACCAGGTATAAAAGATGAGGTCAGCATCATGCTCTCCTGGAGTAAGATTGTAAAACACTTCTTTGAACGTATATGATTTTGAATAATTGTATCTTTGCATATTTATTTCAGTTGGACTGCGAAGGTCATTTCCAAACTCATAGATAAGAAGCCTTCTTGGACCGGTATAGTTGGTGCCTGAGAGAGGATCTTCAGCAAGAATTCCCTCATGATTTAAATCCTCAGCAACTATATGCTGGATGCCATAACCATCTGTTACAACGCTGAAATCCTGGAGATAATAGGCTGAAGATAGGTTTCCGTCCATTTTTGAATAATATTTGTACAGCTCGGAATTGGTAAATAGAGTGGAGTAATAGATAACATCTTCAGATATGTTAGCACTCAGATTAAGGAAGGCGGGGGAATAGGGCACTAATGTAATGTAGTCATTCTGGACTTCATAAACTGCAAAATCAGACCTTGTATAGGGTATTTTTCCGTTGGCCTCCCAATCATGACATTCACATCCTTCTTCCGTTTCATGACAGCTTTGGCCGTATTCTGTGTAAAAGATGGAAAAGCTGCCTGCAAGGGTCACTTCAAGGGTCGGGTTCACAATGTTAAGATTTCTTACAGTTGCATTATAGATTCCTGTGGCATAGGGAGAAGCACGGGCAAGTGAAGCTTCATTGCAATCAAGATCAATCATGTCTCCAAATATATATTCATTGACAAAAGCAAGAAATGTGCATGAAACGCTTGGTTTAAACGGAACGTCTGCGGGGTTATTGTATAGTGATTCTTTACCTGCAAGCAAAGTGGAATCAGTTACATTAAGATAGCTGTACTTCCCGCTGTCATTGTAAAGCACACCTCTAAGAGTATAATATGCAACAACACTCTCTATTTCAAGATCATCATAATCTCTAGTTATTACTGTTCTTTCACAGCCCTCCGGAATTTCTGGTTCTTCTATTATTGGCGCATGGTATATGATTTGTGGAACAAGGTTGACACCGGATCCGTAGTATAATATCTGAAAATTTCCGTTTTCATCAACTTCAACAGCTGAAACAGGACCAGAAGATTCAGACTCCTCTATAACCCATATTATAGTCGGTTCCGTAAATACAATATCTTGATCATACTGGCTTACCCCATTTATTTCTGTTATTGTTGGCACATGATTTTCTGCCGCAAGCCAGATCAGTTGGGGGTGGTATTTCGCTGTTACTGTCTCATTGACAGAAGGGTTCAATGTCATTACATTTACATAAAGGAAAATAGTCGGATCATTGAGAGTCGGAGTTCTTACTGACCGCTGGAAGACATTTGATGATACGACATGCTGTGGGGCTATGGCGACATTATGGTCATAAACTTCTTGAACAGGAGGGTCTATCAATGCAAATGATAATGAAAGTACAAGCAACAGGAAAAATTCAGACTTGGCCATGGAAACCACGTTCCAGAAATTTATCCAGGGTCTCGCAATAAAGCCGGCCATACTGAAGTTCCAGTGATAGTTTCATAAGGCTGGGATCGTGGTTGTTTAAGCCCTGAACAAAGTTATCCATAGTATTATCATCAGAAAAGAGAATTATATTGTCAGATTTTTCACATAATTTAACCAGGTTTTTGATATCAAGATCGTGCCATATATGAACCAGCTTTCCCCTGACAATAAAATCTGCATCCTTTGAAGTTCTGAGTTCTTCTCCTTTTTCAACGAAATAGTCTGTGATTCTTCTTTTTATCACCCAATATTCAATGGGCTTGTCTCCAGCTGATTCTTTAGGTAGGAAATAGCCGGAATAATAAAGGAAACGCTCTTTTTTGACGAGGTTATCAAGAAGCATATAAAGATTTGAATCTGTTATAAAGAGGGGCGCTCCCTTGTATGTTGCATGTTTCCTAAGGCCCATTCTAAGGTCAGAAACCGACAGGGGAAGATTTTTAGCCCGCATTTCCTGGGTCATTTCGAACAATTTGATGAAAGTGTCATAATTTATCCTAAGCACTTTTAAAGCTGCTGAAGGGCGGGTATATGTCTTTATTTTCCATTTTTTCTTGCCTTTTGACTTTATTAGGATAAAAACAAAAGCCAGGAGTATGAAAAGCAGAATCGCATAAAGAATCAGGTCGGTACCTGCTTCTGGCTTTCGGTAGTAGGTTGTATCTGATTGTCCATTGATTTCTGTAGTGAAGGAATTTGTACCTGGAGGCAGAAAAAGCATCCTGCTAACTTCGCCTTCCTTGTCCGTCTTAAGACCAAACTCTTCTTCATTGTTTACAATCAGCTTGACAGAAGTTAAAATTGCAGGTTCTCCATCAATAGTGATTTTGAATGTGTGAAGGTTATTGGAGATTCTGATTAATTTAATCTGGATTTCAGGGATAGAGGTATATGCAGAAGCATGAACTCTCCCGGATTGGTCAATTAGGTTCACCACATAACTGCCTGCGGTAATATCCGGACTAACAGTTCCTCCTTCTCTTGAGAAGGTTTTCATGGTAACTGATTTTGCAGTCACAGTATTGACCTGCTCCCCATTTTGTACAAACTGAAGACTGAAATCGTACTTTGTCGGGAATGTAAGATTATCCTGAAGCTCAAAGATATAGGATATCGTATTTGATGGGAACTGATCCTTCATGATAAGAGTGGCGTTTGGATTGTTCACAAGTGGAAGATCATTAATCCCTGCTACGGAATTATTTGCATGGTAGATAATACGCAGGGTATAGTCTCCGGGGTTGGCCCTGGAGGTGAAAAATGTTTTAGCACCGTCCATTTCAGGTATTGGATGCATATCGTATGTCCTTTGGGATTGCCAAGCTTCTCTGAGCACTAATTGCCGGAGTTCATTGGCAGTATTCAGATCAAGTAATTTTTCATTATAAATGACAAACCATCCTTTTTCATATTCAAATACCGTTGCATTTCCAACACTAGAGATTTTTGGACCTTTCACCCTGGCTGAAAATAGGCCATCATTATAATTGATGTCCAGACTGTCATAGAGTTCATTTTCAATGAATTCCTGGGATCCGGAATGGTCCAAAGCAATGTCTAATGGTTTTCCAAAGAATATGACGACGTTGTTTTCTATTAAATCGTTGAGTTTTCCGGAAAGAAGCTCATCCGGTATTGCATCAGAAGGGAGGATAATTATTGCATTTTGCTTGTATAGAACGTCTTCAAGACGGGCATCCAGGATATTTAGCCTATAGGGCCTTAATGATTCAGAAAAAGAGTTCATTATGGCATCCTTATCGCCGGATGATCTGTAGTCAGTTATTTTGTAGATTTCTTTCTTGGGTTGATCTGGAAGAAGCATCATTTCAATTGACGCGTTTTCAGTCGAAACAATTCTGGCATTCAAATAGCCACGCACTTTCTCGTTATTGTCAAGAATACCGTATTGATTTATTGAAAAATCAAAAGCAAAGGGCTTGACTTCTTCAGCAATTTTTTGTTCCTGGGGCATAGTGACTATGCTGAAGGCTAGGATGGACAGGATTAATAACAATGCTATAATTATTGCTTTTTTCACTTATCTCTCCTCAGGATGATTATATTAAGCTCGGTTTGCAGTGGAGCTACCACATCGATATTGTAGATTTTTTTACTGCTCAGTTTGTCTTCTTTTTTTTCTGCCACAAGCAGCTTGGATAATTCTAGAATATCAGACAATTCGAATCACCCCTCTTTTTGAAAGTGAATCAAGACGTTCTTCAAGTCTTTGGCTTGAAAGATCAAAGGAATTGCAGAATTTTTCTTCGTTAAGTTTTCCGTAATGGTCTTCCACCCATTTAACGATTTCCCGGTCAAGTTCTTTATCTGTCATGCTTTGTAAGTGATTTAAGCGGTCTTCCAGTGATTGAGAGCGCTTTTCCAGCTCCAGCAATTCATAGTTTAATCTTTCTTTCTCTTCCTTCAGCTTTGCAATATCTGTTTTCATTTTCGCATTTTCGGCAGCATATTGCTCATATGCATATTTTATCTTCAGAGAATCATTATCTGCAAAGGCAGCTTCAAGATCAAAAGCTTCCATTACCTTCATATACAAATCGCTTGTTTGCAAGGATATGACTGCTTTAGTTTCAAGTAAGGACATGAAGGTAAATACGGATTTCATCACCTGCAGTTTTCTTAATGAAGGATTGGCAACCTCAGGGGTAATTGTATAAAATGCTTCCATCTGATCTTTTGAAAAGACAATTTTGATGTAAAGATATGGATTTTTGTTTTTATCAGTACTTTCAACTATCATTGCAGTTACTTGTTTTTCATTTTCTTCTACGTTCTTGAAGACAATTATGGAATTTAGTTCTGCTTTGAGCTTTTGGAGGCTCTTTGTCTGGCATTTAATGGTAATTGTCCCGGAAGTTGGGCGATCTTCTGTTTTCTTTTCTTTATTTTTGAACAATGCTGGAATTTTCATTCTATTACCTCCAATCCATATATTTGGACAGTTTTCCCGAGTTTTTTCTGCTGTTTCATTTCAATCATTTTTACTGCAGTTGCTTTTCCAATTCCAAGCTTGCTGAAGATTGAAATTATGGATGACATGTCTATACCGGTAGACATCAGGTATTCAAGCAACGTCTCATCTTCTATAACGTAATTATTACGGGAAAATTCTATGGCAATTTCGCGCACCTGGTTTTCTGTTAATCCTGCAGTAAGCAAGGTTCTGTTGAAAAATTCTGGTTCAAATTCAATCTCCGCCATTATTATCCCTCAGTTTTTTGAACAACTTTCTTATTGTGTCCATTTCGAATCCAAGATAATTAAGAATTCCGATTATCTTTGATCTTGGTATGGATTGGGATTCAAGCCATTTCAACAGATCAAGAGAATCCAACTTGTCATCTTTTATAAGATGGCTGAATCCGTAGGATATACCTTCATAGGAGAGCATTCTTTTGATTTCATGCTTATCAAACAACAGTTCACCATCAGGAGTTAGAACCGTCATTTGTTCGAGCGGATCTTCTCCATGGATTTTATCCATGAGAAATGTTCTTGAGAAATCCGTTTTTGATGAAAACATAAGATTCACTGCAGCATCGCCAACGCCGAATTTTTCTATTGCTTCGGCAACGAAATCAGAGTATTTCAATGATTCACGAACATACTCCTTGTATCTTTGGAATTTGAGATTAAGAATGAATGTAGTTCCGACATTTGAAAAGATGGCTTCATGAATGTCTGTTGGATTCTGGGATGCGACAATGAGTCCAAATTTGTATTTTCTTCCTTCCCGGACTATCATGATAGCATCACTCCTATCATCCTTTGCTACTTTCCATGCTTCATCCAGAACAACGTATAATTTCAGCCCTTTTTGTGCAGACCATTCTTCTTCACGCATTTTCTCCTTCAGATATTGAAGAATAAACAGGCCGGCTAAAACCCTGAAATCTTCATCAGGTAATTTTTTGAGAACAATGTCAACAAGGCCTGACGAAGTAAGTTTTCCAAGTTCAAGACTAGACTGTTGAGCAAGGAAATCCATTCCTTTTTTTGTAAATCTTCCGATCATTTTGGCTGAATTCAGGATATATTCTTTCACCCAAACTGACTCCGCTTTTTTTGCTTTCTTCAGAAGGATGGCATGAACATCTTTCAGCGTCGGCGGAGTTAAAGTCTGGTTCTTTGTATGGAGAGAAAATCCTTTGTTCAGGTAAGCTTCTTCAATTGCTTCTTCCATAACTCTTTTTTCATCATCCCGTGCTTGACTATCCAAAAGAATCTCAAGAGTGCGCATAATTTGCCTTGTACGGTTAAGAGGCGAATTTCCTCCAAGATCCATTATGTTGAGAGTGTTTTTGCCTCCAAGTTCAACAACCTTTCCACCTGTCTGTTCAACCCAATCAACATATTCCCCGGCCCAGTCGATTATCAGGGCATTGGTTCTCCAGATCAATGCTGCCCTGGTCAGAAATGTTTTGACCAGGTATGATTTTCCTGCACCAGTAACGCCAACAATTGCGATGTGGGGATTTGTAAGTTTATCAAAAGTCCAGTAAAAAGGAACTTTCATGACTTTTGTCCTGCCAATATAAATTGAGTTTAAAGGATCATTAAGGAGAAGTCCTGAAGGCGGTTCTGGAGGGTGGGCAAATATCATGCGTTCCCCAAGATCACGATTGGAAAACTCGCGAAAGCGCAATAACGATCCGCTTTGGATATTCTCGTCCAGTTTCATATCAACAACCTAGTATAGAAATTCATCCTTGCGTTCTTTTTCCGGAAGCATGTACTCCCATTCAAAACATCTTTTCATCTCATCCCCACCAAGCATTAAAACTTCAGTATCCAGGGTACTTGAGATTACAGTTTTCATTTCTGCTGCCTGCTGTTTTACTTTTGAAATTGCATCGTCCTTAGAATGGCTTGAGGCAGTTGTCATGGCAAAATTAATAACCTGCATTGGCCTTTCTCCTGATTGTATCTTATCAAGCTGTTTTTCGCATGATTCTATCTCTCTTTTCAGTAAAGCAATTTCTGCCCCGGTATTGGAAGAAGGCGGAATGCTTATAATTTCAGACATTCTTGATTCGGCCTTGCTCCTCCGTTCCTTGATTTTATCAACAAACGGGGTAAGATCAATGGGGCAGATCATGTTAGAGATTTTATAAACATAATTAAGAGAGGATAATGCTCTTTCATAGCTTTGTTTCATAACATAGATTTGATCTGCTGTTTTTTCTGCTGCGGATTGGGTGAACTGAACAAGCAAATAAGCTGTTGCATAGTAGCGGTTTCCTTCCTTTTTTATTATGACATCCTGTGAAGGGGTTAACTCGTATTTCCCAAATCCTTCAAGTATGTGCAAATGCTTTGAAATCATTGGTTTTAGCAAGAAGCCGAAGCGCCAGACGGCAGCGGCAATGACAAAGGTCAATATTGCAATGAGTGCAATAATCGGATTTGGATAAAAAATCAGAGCTCCCAGTAGCAAAAGCTGGATGACGACGATCAATGAAGCCATTTTCTTATTCGTTAGTATTTCATTGTACATTCTTACACCTCAAACCTGGAGAGATTTACTTCTCCACCAAACAAAGCAGCCATTTCCTTTATTGTGATCAGGGTAAGCATCACTGAAAGAACCGGAAGAAAAACTATCTGAACCAATAATATTGATATGGCAGCTGAAAGAATTTCCGGAACACTTTTTATTGCCTCAACAAGAGCTGTTGCTCCATTTCTGAAGCTTTCAAGATATATTGACCAGGATTCTGGACTAAGAATATCGCCGGCACTGTCAAATGCGGTAATTGGATTGAGATTTTCAGTCTGGGCAGATAGTGCAACAAGCGGTTCAAACGCAGTACCTGACATCTGATCAACTGCCTTTGCATTTAGTGCAATTGTTAGTGGAAAGACCAGATACAAACCAATAGCAAGGGCTATTAACGCGCCTCCGATCCTTCTTGTTGCAAAAAATGAACGAAGAACTACTCCAACAGGGAGGAATATGGTAAGTGCTGAAGCATTTATGAATTGTAATAACGCCAATTCAATACCAATAGTAATATTCAGAAAAATAAGAGTCTGAATCATATTGTTTAATACCTGAACAATGCTTGATAGTCCGCTAAGGGGGGTGATTTCTATTACGATAATATCTATGGATATTTTTGATATTATATCAAGAATAGTATTTGATGATATGAGCATCACGAGCAACTGGTTTATCTGAGCTTGCAACAAGACCAGGTAACTATAGGCATAGCAGAGCACAGTAGATTCTGGAATGTTAATGCAGCTAGAAACGGCAGTATTGCCCAAAGGCATAGGAACTTCCGGCAATTCATCAACAAGATTGTTGAATAGCCCTGTTATTACTCCTGTTTCGGGAGCCATCAGGAAAAAAAGCCCCCCAACAATTGCCGCACTTATGATAACCTGAAGAAACTCTATTTTAGCCCAATCCTCAAGCCGCCTGTTTTGCATTAAACGGCCTAAGAAAAAGGTAATGCCAACAATCACAACCATAGATACGATTGTGAAGATGGCAATGTTGAAGGCATCTCCTCCCTGGTTTCCTTGACCTGGAAATTCCCCAAGCAAACCAAGGTCTGGGTTTCCAGACATTCAGATTACCCTGCCAGGAACCCCATAGCTGCCTGAACAATCAATCCGGAACCGCCAACGAGGACTGCCAGAATAAGGCCCCCAACTGCTAAGTTTGTAGCTAGTGTATGATACCTGCCTCTCTGATCTGCAGTTACAAATACGCTTGTGTATACATATATGACACCACCAAGCACCAATGCGATCACTGCAATCAACGGCCCAAGTATAAGCAAGGTCTTCATTATATTGCATGTAAAATCGACTATTCCCCCTCCTCCACCACAAGATGTTTCAATGGGATTTGAATAGTCTAGCTCTCCCTCATAATTTCCTCCGGCAAAAGCTAAGCCAAGAAGAAAACTCAACAATAAATAAATCTTCCCCTTATTCACGTTTCCACCTCCCAATATAGAGGATGTTATAAAGCACCTTTTATATATGTTTTGGTAGGCAAACAAAAGTAGACATTCCAGGTTTTGAGGAAGGCGGGTTGAAAAATGAGAACATGCAGTCTTTGTGGCAAAAAGAAAAAAACTGTGCCACTGGACATGGAAGATCCGGTGTTTGGGGCATATGTCCGCTTAATGAGAAAGTTAAAGCTGTCAAAACACAGCGGGGATTTGGGAATCTGTAAGAACTGCATGAAGATGTATTTGCTGATGAAAAGGACCCATAACAGCAAAATAGTGCTATATTCTGTTGCTGCTGCCATATCCGCAATCGTTTATTTTTATTTTACTGGCAATATATTTTTTTCAATTATAATAGGAATATTCATAGTTTCCTGGTCAGTATTCTCCTATTGCCCCCCTTTGAGATGAAACACCTCTTTTTAAGCTCTTTTTTCCAATTGTCTTCTGATTCTTATGCTTCAAAAGAGATATGACAAAACTATTGAAGAGAAATGGCAGAAATACTGGGCCGGGAACAGTATATATAATTTTGATGAAAATGATACTGAAAAAGAGATATATTCAATAGACACTCCGCCGCCATTCACCAGCGGAGAGCTGCACATGGGGCATGTGCTCTCATACTCATTCTTTGACTTTGCAGCCAGGTACAAGAGGATGAAAGGCTACAATGTATATTATCCCCAGGGCTGGGACACCCAGGGATTTCCAACTGAAGTCAGGGTGGAAAAGAAATACGGCAGACTGCCTCCGGTGCAGTTCAGGGAAAAATGCATTGAGTGGACAAGGGATATGATAGAAAGAATGAAAAGTCAGATGAATGAGATGGGGTTTTCACCTGACTGGAGGTATGAATACAGGACCATGGATCCGGAATACCACAGGAAAGTGCAGCTTTCACTGGTCAGAATGTACAATGACAAACTTATTTATATGGATAAATATCCTGTTTATTGGTCTCCGGAACTTGGTTCTGCAGTTGCAAAAGCAGAATTGGAGGATATGGAAAAAGACGGAACCATATGGGATATCAGGTTCACAGGGCCTGAAGGAGAGGATTTGATTATTGCAACAACAAGGCCTGAAATGCTTCATGCCTGCGGTGCAGTGCTTTATCATCCCGATGATGAAAGGTACAGCCACCTACAGGGAAAGACAATCAAAACTCCTTTTGGAGATGAAGTTAAGGCAATTGCAGACAAGGAAGTGGATAAGGAATTTGGATCGGGTCTTGTGATGGTGTGTACCTTCGGAGACAAGATGGATGTTGTCTGGATGCACAGGCACAGACTGCCATTGAAGCAGGTCATTGACTATCATGGAAAAATGATCAACTCCGGGGAGATCAACGGACTGAAAGTTGAAGAAGCAAAGAAGAAAATAATTGAAATACTTGGAGAGAGGGTTGTTGCATCAAAGCCTCTGAAGCAGATGATAAAGATTCATGACCGGTCACAGAAGCCTGTTGAACTGCTGCCATCACTGCAGTGGTTTGCAGATATCAAAACAACAGGAAAAAGAATCAAGGAACTGGCCCATCAGATAAAATGGGTGCCTGATTTCGGAATTTCCTATCTCATTGACTGGGTTGAAGGAGCTGAATGGGACTGGGTCATTTCACGGCAGAGGGTATTCGGAACTCCGCTGCCTTTCTATGTATGCGAATGTGGGAAAACAGCACCGGCAGAGGAAAGCGAGCTGCCATTCTACCCGGAAAACGCAAAAGAGAAAAAATGCGAATGCGGAAATGCAATGAAAGCTGAAACTTCAACATGTGACTGCTGGGTGGATTCTTCCATCAGCCCTTTGATAATTGCGGGATGGCCTGACGAAGAGAAGATGAAGAGATTTTATCCGGCATCTTTGAGGCCTCAGGGCGTGGAAATCGTCAGGACGTGGGCGTTTTATACGATTTACAGGAGCGGGGTTGCACTTACAGGCAGGGCTCCATTTGAAACGATTCTGCTGAACGGAAATGTTCTGGCCCCTGACGGGAAAAAGATGAGCAAATCAATAGGAAACATAATATCTCCTGCAGAGCTGCTGAAGGAATATCCTGTGGATGCAATAAGGCAGTGGGCTGCAATGAGCGGAGCGATGGCAAAGGACAGGCCTTTCAGCTATGAGGACATAAAATATTCCAAAAGCTTTTTGACAAAGGTCTGGAATGCAACAAAATTCGTTGAAGGGCTTGGAAATGCAGAAAAAACAGGGCTTACGATGATTGACAGATGGATAATTGGAAGGCTTAACACGACAATAAAGGATGTCAGCCGGGCAATGGATGCTTATGAATACCACAAGGCAATATCAAGGATACAGTCATTTTTCTGGGGGGAATTCTGTGATTATTATGTTGAGTATGTGAAGCATAGGGTATATGAGGAAAAGGACCCGACAAGGAATGCTGCTCTTTATACCCTGAACCGGGTTATTCTTAATACCATGAAAATAATTGCCCCTATTGCACCGCACATGGCAGAGGAAATACATTCCATTTACAGCACGGAAAGCATACATAAGCAAAAATGGCCTGAAGCTGGAGAGGAGTATCCTGAAGATGTTGAAAAAGTGGCAGAGCTCAATATTATAGTAAGCCAGCTGAGGCAATACAAGTCAAACAACAAAATGGCCCAGAATGCCCAGCTGGAAAAAGTAACAATCACAACCCCTGAAAAAATTGATCCTGAACTGCTGAATGAATTATCAAGGATAAGCAAGATAACGGAAATAGAAAATAATGAAGGGGAATTGAAAGTTACTGTGGGATAACTTTTCCAACAATTCGCCCTGTAACAACATGTTCTTTTGTTCCACAGGAATCCCCGATTTCAGGAGCGCATGAAACATACGTGATATTGCCTATGAATCTCTTAAGATCATTTGCACCAAGCTGTTCTGAATTAAGTGTTGCAATAAAAGAGGAATTTCCGCCGCTTTCAATGTCAATATTTGTCGGAATTCCTGAAAGGCCCGCTCCGTCAGTTGTAACTATGCTGATACGGACTATTCTTATCGGATATGCAAAACCATTGAACATGTTTACGGCAAGCCGGGTATTTGAACCCTCGTTGAAAAGGGCACTGATGCATGGAAGGTTATTGCCAAAATTACATTCATCTGAAACAAGATGAGTCGGGGAAAGAAGCCCGCTGAAAAGCAGGATTCCGACAACTATCACAAGGGCAAGGATTGCCCAGCCATAGGTCATAAGATATTCAACAGCAGCTTGGCCTCTCATGGTTAGTCATCCCCCATATCCTATTAATTCTTTTTGATTTTGAGTTTTACAATCCTTCCGTCAATTTTGTACTCTTTCATTTCTCCTGCAGACCCGTATTCAATGGAAACTGCATTGACTTCAAGTGAAAGGGTCTTCCCGTTTCTTTTCAGTATGGATTCTATTTCTTTTTCTGCATCTGCAAATACGCAGATCTGATCTGACTCAACAAGAGAAGCATCTTTCCTTAGAATCTGTATCCTTCTTTTGACTTCGTTTGTTATGCCTTCCTCATAAAGGGATTCATCAATGTGCTTGTCTATGTGAACCTTTCCTTTTTCAAATTCTGAAGTTGCCATTTCGCCAATAGGCTTTTCCTCGACTGTTTTAACTTCCTTGGCATTAACAAGAGATATTAAAGTATCATTGAAAGCATGAGATGCATCGAGAAGTTCGTGGGATTTTGTTTCGATATAAAGTGTTTTGATTGGCCACCTCACCTTTATGCCGGCATCCTGCCTAGCAAGCATTGCCGCTGAAACAATCTCCTTTACAGTTTCAATCTGCTTTTCATAAAGCACATTGATATCCCCTTCATCAACAGCGTCAAGCTGAAGGAAATGGACTGATTCCTCGTTTTCGTGCTTTCTGAAGAATTTCTGATAAAGATGTTCGCTGATCATCGGGGAAATGCATCCAAGCATTTTCAGTGAGGAAAGCATAACCCGGTAGATCACATAAAGGGCCCCGCCTGCGCTTTGGTTTGTGGAGATTCGCTCCTTTGCAAGCTTCATATAGAACCTGCTGACATCTTCAACAATGAAATTCCGCAGTGCCTTTGCCGCTTTGTTCAACTCGAATTGTTCGAAAGATTGCCTGAATGTCTGAAGTGTGGAATTAAGGCGGCTGAGCATCCATTTGTCGAGAACAGTAAGATCTGCCTCTTCAACTTTTGTTTCAGGATAGAATCTTTCAAGGAAAGTAATCATGTTGTACAGGATGTTGAGGTCGGAATTTGCTTTTTTCATTTCGTCCCAGTTGAATTTCAGCTCATCCCAGACAGTATTGCTTATGCTCCACAGCCTGAATGAATCTGCGCCGTGTTTTTCAATGATCTCTTCCAGAGGAATGAAATTGCCGACTGATTTGCTCATTTTTTCTCCGTGTTCATCAACAAAGAATCCGTGCATGAGCAGTCTTTTGTATGGGCATTTTCCGTTTCTTACTATTCCGGAACCAAGAAGAGAATAGAACCAGCCCCTTATCTGATCCTGGCCTTCAAGTATAAGGTCAGCCTGCTGGCCGTATTGCTTGATTTCGCTGTCTTTCATGGATGCCCATATGGCATTCCCTGAATCAAACCATACATCAAGAACATCTTCTATCCTTTTCATTCTTGAACCACATTCGCATTCAAGTTCAACTTCATCGATATATGGCCTGTGAGGTTCTTTCAGTTCAGGCAGTTCTTCCTTTGAACCAATAACCCGGATCTTGCCGCATCCGCATTTCCATATCGGAAGCGGAATGCCCCAGTATCTCTGTCTTGAGATGCACCAGTCAGGTGCATTTGCAACAAATGTCTTGAACCTGTCCTTTGCAAAATCTGGATGCCAGCTTGTTGCATCGATTTCGCTGTTCATCTGGTCTTTTAGCTTGGAAATTGAAATGAACCACTGGTTTGTAGTTATGTAAATGAGCGGGGTCTTGCATCTCCAGCAGTGTGGAAACCTGTGTTTTATCCTTGCTTCGTAGAGCAGGCTTCCGTTTTTTTTCAGGATGCCTATAATAAGGGAATTTGCCTCACGGACGTTTTTGCCTTTGAGCGCGCCTTCAGTATAGTTGCCTTTTTCATCAACAGGGCAATAAGGCTCAATACCGAATCTTTTTCCGATTATGAAATCCTCAGGCCCATGGCCAGGTGCCATATGAACAAGCCCGCTGCCGTCCTCGAGAGTAACATATTCATCAGATAGTACGACTTTTCGGTCATATTGCTTTTCTATCTTGTCCTGGAATGGATGAAGGTACCCGATATCCTTGAGTTTCCTTCCCGGAAGCTCTTCAAGAACAGTTGCACTTTTTCCGGTTATTTCAAGAATATGATCAAGCCTGTCTTTTGCCATTATCCAGACCTCATCATCAACCTTGACTCGGACATAAGTGTATGTAGGGTGAACCATCACTCCCATGTTTGCAACGAGGGTCCAGGGAGTTGTCGTCCAGATTATGAGGAATTCTTTTTCTTTCACCTGGAATTTTACGTAGATGCTCGGATCTGTTTCATCATCATATTCAAGCTCGTAATTGGCCAAAGTCGTCTCACAGCGGTAGCAGTAAGGTAGGACATAAACCCCTTGGTGCAGCAGTCCTTTTTCATCAGCCATTTTAAGGGTCTTCCAGGATGAATGGATATAATCATCATAGTATGTGATATATGGGCTTTCAAAGTCCATCCAGACCCCAAGGGACTGGAACTGCCGGCCCATTATACCAAGGTATTTTGTTGCAAATTCCTTGCATTTTTCAACGAATTTACCAATGCCGTATGTTTCAATGTCAGCTTTATTCTTGAATTTCAGCTCCTTTTCAACCTTCACTTCAATCGGAAGGCCGTGGGTGTCATAGCCTGGCTGGGCCCGAACGTCTTTTCCAGTAATCCGGTGGTACCTGCAGACTGAATCTTTTAGAGTCTTGTTCCATCCAGTTCCCGGATGGATCTGGCCGGTTGCATATGGGGGGCCATCACAAAAGTAAAAACTCTCGTTTCCTGCATTTTTCTTTTTTGCCTTCTCGTATATCTTGTTTTTTTCCCAGAATTCAGGGATCTCCTTCTCTACTTCGCGATGATCATACATATTGCTTAACCTCGAATTAGAATGGAATAACTAAGCAAAAGTCTTTTTAACGGCTATTTTTTATGGAAAAAAGGTATATAAACACTTCCTATCACTAATTACACCATGAAAAGGAGGCAATCAGATAGAGGAATAGGAGAAAGGCCGTTTAGGGCAATTATTGCCGCAGCTGCATTGACAGCATGCACACCACCATTATATATCCCCCAGCAGGCTGAAGCGCCTGCCAGAAAACAGGAACAGTCCGCGCAGGAAGCAAAAAAGCCGGAGCCGGCGGCAGTTGAAAAGCCAACGGCAATGCCGGAAAAGGCTGCAGAGGTTGCTGAAAAATACAAACACGAAGAAAGCGTACTTGAAAAAATTACCATGATACACTATGAATTAAATCAGTACAATAGTGAAACAGGCGTGAAAGTAGAGGATATGGAAGGAAAGCCCCCAAGAACAGCCAAAGAGGCAATGGAAAAGGGAGGAGACTGTACCGATCTTGCAGGAATTGTCGTTCCCATTCTCCAGAAGATGGAAATCCCGGGAGGGGTTCTGATTGTTCGTTTTGAAGGCGCGCCTGAAAACACACTGCACATGGTTCCCTATGCAAATTTTGAAAACAATGAAATAATCATAGATCTCCAGGCCCGGTATCTCGGAGATACCGCAAATGGAAAGTACGAGGTTGTTTACAGGCTTGACTATGAGCAGGCAGAATACATTTATTTCGCTGAATATGGAGACTATTATAAGCAAAAAAATGAGTACTCCAAAGCAATTCAATACTATGAAAATGCATTGAAGATATTTGACGGCGATGCATATGTCCACTACAACATTGCGGTTCTTTACGAGAAAAGCGATAAGACGGAAAAGGCATCCGGGCATTACAAAAAAGCGGCAGAAATCGATCCAAAATACAAAAAACAGGAGGCAAGGGGATCATACAACGAGGAGCTGAGGAAAGCATATGCTGCCTATGAGTCCGGTAATTGGGAGGAATGTGCAACGCATTTCAGGAATGCCCTGCAGATAGCAGAGGAATCAGGAAAGAAATGGAAAAAGGGGGACAAGGAATTGTTGTCAGAAAGCATCCAGGTCTGTGAAAATAATCACAAAAAAACAAACTAGAAGACTTTCTCGCCTACATAG
>JAFGPA010000014.1 GCA_016926175.1 Microcaldota archaeon | reverse complement strand
CATGTCAAGAACAATAATGTCGCAATTATTCGGTAAAGGAAGCCTTGATCTTGAATCTGTAGAAGCACATGGAGAAATTTTTGTTTTAGATTCCTAGCTGCTTTTTCAGAACATCTTCATCTATCGGAAGCTCTATTCCAAGGACTTTGTGTATGAATATGAACATGTCTATCACAGTTTCCTTTTGCTTTGTTATCATGTCAGCCATCTGCTTGATCGTCATCTCCTTGCCTATCAGTTCATAGAGCATGAGGCCCTCTTTTCCGTATTTCTTGTAAACAGAATATCCGTCATCTCCATATTTCTTCCTGACGTCCGCACGGCCAAGTGGCTTCATAATAACCATGCCTGACTGCAGCATGAAAGTAAGAATTCCCATAACATCATAAAGCGGAATTTCTAGCTTGAGGGATATATCCAGAGTATCATTCTTTCCGTCAATGAGCTGAAGAACTTTGTTGCCTTTTTCGCCGAATTTCAGCATTATCTTTGCCTTCATCTGCACTGACTTGACAATGTCAACAGGAGCTTTTATTGGCATTTCAACTGGAGAAAGTATCCCTCTTGCATCATCAAGCCGCTCATCATTATCTATCATCGGAACAAAGCCCATGCTGCTTTCCTCCTGTCTTGGAGGCGGCGGTGCCTGGGCAAAGCTCCTTCCCGATGGAGGCTGGGCACCCCCCCCGGTTCTCTTTGGATAATCAAGCTTTATTATGCCCTGCTCATCCATAAAATCAAGAATTTCAACCAGCTTGGTTTCGGTAAGGCCGGTATCCTGCATTATTTCTTCTGCAGTTCTCTGGCCGTCAATTAAGGCATAAACCCTGAGGCCTATATCGCCATATTTATCTGAAATGATTTTCTCAACAGGACTCAGGTCGGATCCCTCTTCATACGGCTCCTCTTCCTGCTCAAAAGCTGAAATTGGAGGTTCTTCCTCTGAATTTTCATCGTATTCTTCAAGGGGTTTCTCTTCAGGTTCTTCATCATATTCTTCCATAGGCTTTTCTTCAGGTTCTTCTTCTGGTTCCCCTGCAGATATGGGCTTGAATTCATCTTCTGGTTCTTCTTCAGGCTCCTCTTTGGGCTCTTCCTCATGCTCTTCAGGCGGTTCTTCCCCAATGTCAGTTTCAATTGGTTTTATTTCATCAAACTCGATAGGTTGAATTTCAAATTCATCTGGTTCAGCTTTCCTGGCAGGCTTTTTCGGCTTTTTCTCAGGTATGGATTCTTCAGGTTCTTCCTCATGCTCAGGCTCTTCCTCAAGGGGAGGCTCTTCTTCTTCAGGCTCTTCAGGAAGCTCCTCCAGCTCTTTTGGCTCTTTTTTGGATTTTGGAGCTTCTCCAAGAGGTTCAAGTTCAGCCATGCCGGCTTCTTCCATATAGGAAATTATCTGATCGAAAAGGTTCTTTTCAATGTCAAGGTCTTTCTGAAGCTCGGCAGTAGTTCTCTTGCCGGTAATGGCTTTATACACCTGAATGCCCACTTCACCGAATTTCTTGACGAGATGATTCTGATTCTTGAATCTCTGTAGAGGGCCTTTTTCTAATTTTTTTATCCTGTACTCTGCCCCTTTTGCCATAAATATCACAATGATTACGTTAGAATAACTAGCAAAATGTTTATTAACATAGTTACCTTTATATAGCGCATGGAGTTTGACGAGCTGCTCATCACTACAGGTGTAGATGCACTTGTTCGTCTTGTGAAGGAAAAACAAAGAATCGAACTTGAGGATGCATCTTCCATACTTAACATACCTCCGGAATCAATTGAAGACTGGTCCAGGGTACTTGAAGAGCAGGGAATTCTTAGAATAGAATACCGGCTAACGAAAATTTACCTTTTCTGGGTCAAGCCCACTGCAGAAGAAGTAGCAACTGAAACAGAGTCATTCTACGAAGAAAAGGAAGATATCCAGAAGCAGGTAGATGCATTCAAATCAAAAATGGCAGATGAGCGTGGAGAGATAGATGAGCTCCATAAAAGCTTCACGGATTTTTATGCAAAAACTTATTCAAAAATTGAAGAGCTCGAGAAAAAAGTTGCGCCGATACCGGCAGGCGGAATGCTTACACAGGGAAGCCTGCTGATGGGAGGAGAAGAACTTGAGCGCATGAAGGAGGAACTGGAGCTTGTGAAAAAAGGGCTCCTGGATGTAAAGCAGGATGTGGGTGGCATAAATGTTGAAGGCACCGAAAGCAAAAAGCATCTTGACAGCCTTGAAACCATGCGTGACGAATTAAAGCAGATGCAGGACGATATAAGGAACCTGAGGAAAAAAGCAGAATCCCAAAGTCCTGAGGATATTTCCCTTCCTTCTGTTCGCGACATAAAAAAGAAAATGGAAACCCTGAACGGTGAATTCAGGACCCTTAAATCAAGAAATCAGAGCCTGCGGGAAGACATGATAAGCTTGCAGGAAAGCTCCCAGATACTCAGGGATGTTGCTGAATCTGTGATGGGGCAGGAGGAAAAGATACATCAGATGAGGGAGGAAGTGGCGCTGGTGTCCGAGCAGGCAGAAAAGATGCTTGGGAAAATGGAAGAGATTACAAAAAAGGCAAAAAATGAACTTGAGCTGGTTAGCCGCCTGGACGATTCCGTGTCAGTTGCAAAGGGCATAATAAAGAGATTCCCCTCCCAGGAAAAAATTATGAGTGAATTGGGGGTATTGAAGAGCGGCGAGGATGAGCTTGAAAAGAAATACGAATCGCTTGAAACGCTTATTGAAGCAGTAGGTGGAAAGCAGGTAACATCCAGGCAATTTGCAGATCTTGCAAAAAAGATGGATGAAAAGATAGAGCAGACAAGCAGGGACATCGACACGCTGGAAACGGCTTTGGAGGATGAGAAAAACACTTACCTGACATTCCAGAAAATAAAGGAAAGGATCGTTCCTTCCATAAGGAACTATGGGAAGCAGCTGGATGACATGGAGGAACGGATCAGGAAGATAGGCATCGAGGCAGTTACACAGAAGGAAAGCATCAGAAAAGATGCAAAGCAGCTTGAATCAACGTTAAAAGGCGGAGATTTTAAGGATGTGCTTAAGATTGCAGAGGAAGTAAGAAACAAGAAAAAGATGCTTGACGAAATCAAAGATCAGATAAACGAGCTGGTAGGGCTCTCTGACAATCTCAGTAAGAGGATCACACTGCTTTCCAGGGAAGCAAAACTTCTCCAGATAAGAACTGGAGGGATGGAAAGCGCAGACATTCAGGAAAAAGAAGATGAAATAAGAACCAGGCTTGAGCTTACAAAGGATGAAGAGCTGGAATTCAGGAAAAAGCGTGAGGAGCTCAAGCGGTTGATAAAAAGGTTGTGGGAAGAATGATTAAAAAAACTGAAGAAAGGCCAAAAGTCGCATTGCTTTCAGCATATGGATATAGCAGTGAAGGGCTGCCTGTTGAAGTGAAGATAATCAGGAGAAAGAGCGAATTCGTTCCTTTTTATGAGGTCACCATTCCGGGGATTGCAGAGGGCACAAAACTCATCCTTGAAACAAAGCTGAAGGGGGAACTCGTAACTGAAGTGAAACTTGACATAACAGACATACTCGATCCGAAAAAATTTGAAGAGGTAAAGGGAAAGTTCCTTGCAACTGCAAAAATAATATTGTCAAGAAATTTCCCTTCACTGCCGGACGACAAAAAAGAGGTCCTTGCAGTATATCTTCTCCAGAAAACACTTGGTCTCGGAGAGATAGAGGCGCTTCTTTCAGACAACGATCTCGAAGAGGTAGTAATCAACAATTCAAGCGATCCGGTATGGATTTATCATAAGAAATTCGGATGGTGCAAAACAAACCTGAAACTGAAGAATGAGGAGATAGTATATGACTATGCATCCATGATTGCAAGAAAAGTCGGACGGCAGATAAACATACTTAATCCGACCCTGGATGCCCACCTGCCTTCTGGAGACCGTGTCAATGCAACGCTGTTCCCGATATCCTCCTTTGGAAACACTATTACAATAAGAAAATTCTCAAAGAATCCCTGGACAATCACAGGATTTATAAAATCAAAGACAGTTTCCCCGGAAGTTGCTGCACTGATATGGCTTTGTATGCAGAACGAGCTATCGCTAATTGTTTCCGGAGGAACCGGTTCCGGTAAAACATCTTTCCTGAACGCGATGGCAGGTTTGATACCTGCAAACCAGAGGATAATCAGCATAGAAGACACAAGAGAGCTTACCTTGCCCTCTTTCCTTCACTGGGTTCCAATGACCGTCCGTGAGCCCAATCCTGAAGGAAAGGGCGAAGTAACAATGCTTGACCTCATGGTCAATGCATTAAGGCAGAGGCCTGACAGAATAGTCGTTGGAGAAATAAGAAGGCAGAGGGAAGCAGAAGTCATGTTCGAAGCAATGCATACCGGCCACAGCGTATATGCAACAGTGCACGCGGACAACGCAGAGCAGACAATATCAAGGCTTACCAACCCTCCGATTAATGTCCCTCATGAAATGCTTGATGCGCTTGCAGGTGTTGTTGTAACATTCAGGCACAGGAGATTCAACATCAGAAGGGTGCTTGAATTTGCAGAAATCAGCAACACCGGAAATCCCAATGTTCTTTACAGGTGGGATGTGAAAACCGATAAGGTAAAGGGATCAGGAAAAATGCAACGGCTTGCCAATACCCTTTCGCTGTATTCTGGAATGGGGGAGAAGGAAATTGAATCCGATGTCGATGAAAAAATTAAGATCCTCAACTGGATGGTAGGAAAAGAATATGAAAATGTCGATCAGGTCGGGGCAATTGTATCAAGATATTATCAGGACCCGGAAGAAGTGATGGCGGCAGTATCAAAAAACAGGGATTGGGAGTTTAAGGTGTGAAAATGAGCTTGGAGGATTTTAGGGCAGCGATAGAAAGTGCGAAAAGGCTTGAAGGCAAAGCGGTTGAATACAATTCATATGAGGGCGATATAGATATTGAAAAAACAATAGACCTTTCTCCTGCTGAATATGTTGACATTAATTACCAGGACCTGATAAACGAATATCAAAGGTCCCAGAAAATCCTAAGCACAAGAAAGCTGGACATCTATGCAAAAGGAGCTCCGGAAGCAGCGCAGACAGTTGAAACTGCAGAAGTTGAATCAAGATTAAAGGAAATGACCACAGAAACGCTGGAAACGGCGGAGCAGGTGGCAAAAACGGAGCAGATGGTGGAAACGCCGGTAATAGAATTCGAAAAGCCAAAACAGGATATTGAATTTGAAAGGCCCAAATCCTCAGAAATTCAGTTTGAGACAACGCCTGTGCAGAAGATAGAAAGGGAACCTGAAAAAATGGTTGTAAAGGCAATACCTCCCGCTCTAAAACAGGAAGAAGCAGTTGATCAGAAATATGGAGATGTTGAGGAAAAGATAAAGGAAATGCTTGAAGGAAAAATAGATGAACTAACTCTCAAGAAAAAGATGCTCGAGCTTACCAAGCAGCTTTTCAAGGAGAAAAGCCACAACAGGAGGGCTGAGATAAAGGTACAGATAACTGTTCTGAAAAACATGCTGGTTTCGGCAAAAGGAACAAAGGTTGGAGGGGCTGCAATGATTGCAACAATACTTTCAACACAGCAAACCGAAATAGCACAGCAGAAAGACAAAATCATTGATTCATACAAAAATAAGGTACTGGAAATAAAAAAGAAATTCTACGATGACATTTCAAATGCTGATGATCCACAGCAGAAAAAAGAGATATATGAGAAATTCGTTTTTTCCGTGACTTCCATGGTTGAGCAGCTGCCCCAGGTGATAAGCGAATATGAGGGATTCTCTAAAAAGAAGCATCTTGCAGAGCTTGAAAAGGCAAAGACATCGTGCAAGGACAAGAAATCGCTTCGTGAAGTTGAAGAGCGCATTGAATTCATAGAAAACCAGTATCCTGCAGAATTTGCAAAGATAAAGAAGATAATTGCAAAAGAGATCGACACTCTGATTGAGGTCACTGGAGAGGACGTATTCCAAAAGAGCGATGAAAGGGAGGATTTAAGTTTGATCGTAAGGGAGATCAATGACATGGACGAGGGAACTCTTCTTTATTACCTGCATTCGCACAATTCAGACTACTACAAGAAATATGAAAGGAAGCAGATTGCAAAGGCAGAAGCCATATCCCAGGCAAAGATCCTCCTCGCAAAGGAGAAGGGGCTCAAGGAGAGCGCCATAAGCAAATATTTCAGATCGGAGGACTAGCATGAACGAAAAAAGACCAAAAGGAATTTTCACTTCAGTTGCCGAAGTGCTGGCATCGCGAGATTCCGAGCTTAAGAAGAAACTGAAGCTTGCTGAGATGCCCCAGGCCCCGGTTGAATTCCTTGAAAAGGTTGTTTCATCAACGGTTCTAATATCTGCAGGCCTGATAACATTAACATACATAATGCTCTTTGATGCTATGGCTGGAAATCTTGCATCTGACATTGTGATGTTCCTGCTCATGCTCATAGTGCCTCTCGCAGGAATTCCATTGCTGATTTTCTCATACCTGATGCTATATCCGGAAGCAGCCCGCATCAGAAGGGAAAAGGAGCTTGACTATGAGATAGTATTTGCAGGAAGGCACATCGTCATTGCACTTAAATCCGGCATGCCCCTGTTTGACACATTTGTCGGCACATCAGCAGGCTATGGCTCTGTAAGCAGGGAATTTGCAAAGATAGTGGACAGGATCGTTCTTGGTGTCCCGACAACCCAGGCCATAAGAGAGGTAGTACAGTATAACCCGTCAAAATATTTCACAAGAATGCTGATGCAGATATCCAATGCCCTTTCAAGCGGAGCTGATATAGGCGACTCACTTGAAAGTGTCCTTGACCAGATTTCAAAAGAGCAGCTTATTTCCCTCAAGGAATACAGCCACAAGCTCACTCCGATAGTAATGTTCTACATGGTATTCGGAATAATAGTTCCGTCTCTGGGAGTAGTCCTTGCAACAGTGATAGTAGCAGCCATAAGCGGAGGAAGCTTCGGATTTTCTTCCGGTCTGCTGCTTGTAGTATTCGTGATGATCGCACTCATACAGTTCCTGTTTTTGGGCTTCATAGAAAGCTCCAGGCCGAAATATCTTATCTGAGGTGTAAAAATGACAGATACAATGTTTGAAAGCGCTGGAAGGCTTTTCTTTACAAGAACCCGGATCAAGAACCTTGAAAAAGAAATCAACATAGCAGGGATTAACATGCCTGCAGACTCATTTGCAGGCTATGTAGCGCTGAATGCTATAGTTGCAACAGTTTTTCTCACTTTGCTGATACTTTTCTATCCGCCCGTATATAATGCAGTCACAGAAATAATTTCATTTGAACTGCCGTTTCCGGTGTTTGCGGCCGCTGCACTGGCATTCTCATTTGTATTTGTTTACCTGTCAACAATGGCGCTGCTGTCCACATATCTGCTGATGAATGCAGAAAACAGAAGAAACAAGCTTGAAACTGCATTGCCGGATTTCCTCACGCTGGTCGCATCAAATATCAAGGCAGGAATGGCGCTTGACCAGGCCATGTGGTATTCTGCAAAGCCTGAATTCGGCGTGCTTTCCGATGAAGTAAAGGCAATAGTGAAAAGCTCTTTCAGCGGCGAAACGCTTGAGCATACGCTGGACAAGCTTGCCATGCGGTTTGATTCAAGGGTTTTCAAAAGAACAATAATGCTTCTCAAGCAGGCTTCTGCAACTGGAGGCGAGCTGACTGATGTCCTTGAAAGGACTTCTGATGACGTCAGGAATACCATAATTATGAAAAAGGAGATAGCGGCATCGCTTGTCCTTTATGAGATTTTTGTTTTGTTCGCTGCCATTGCCGGAACCCCGTTCCTTTTTGCAGTAGCTGCCAAACTTATACAGGTTTTTGAGAACATCATACCTGAAACATCCGGGCTTGGCGGAACCCCGTTCTCATCATTCGGAGGATTTGCAGGTGCGCCTGTGATAAGCTCTTCTGATTTCTTCTGGTTTTCAATTCCAACGATATTTGTTACGGCACTTATATCATCATTCATAGTCAGTGCCATCAGAACCGGCTCAAAGGGCCAGGGAATGAAATACTTCCCGTTTGTATTAATATTATCATATGTTGTTTACTTCTTTGTAACCAGCATTGTAGATGCGTTTTTTAGCGCAATAGCATAAGGTGTTGAAATATGAACCACAAAAAAGGACAGGCGGTGATGGAATACCTCATCACATATGGTCTTGCACTGTTTGTAATACTCATAGTGCTCGCAATACTCGTTGCAGTTGTTTTGCCTTCATTGCAGGCACCTGAAACATGTCAGTTTAACCAGCCGGGATTCGGATGCAGTACCAAAAATCACGTGCTTGTTTCTGATCAAAATAACCAGGTAAAACTGATATTCCAGCTTGACAACCAGCAGGGCAAATCCGTAATAATAACCGGAGTGCTCTGCTCATCTGAGGCAACGGGAGACATAAGAAGAGAGGATTTTGACAATGGACTGATGATAAACAAGCCCATGCCTTCAGGATCCAGCATCAGCATAGGTGCAACAGGGGCAGAGATAGCGCAGGAAGTAATATGCGTTGATGGTGCCGGAAACCCGGTAATGCTTGCTGCAGGCTCCAATTTCAAGGGAGCGCTTGCAATAAAGTATAAGTTTTCGGATGAAGTGCCGGGTGCTCCTGAAAGAATTGCAATTGCAACTTTGATAGGCAATACGCAGGCAAATTAGCCTGTTGCTTTTTTTTAATTTTTGTGCGGAATTAGCTTTATTAATGGGTCGCTGCATATTAAACTTCCACTATTTTTGAGGTGCTATTATGGAGGTGGATCTTTCAGCTCAGATAACTAAATTCCAGGAATTCTTCAACACCACTTACAGGCAAAAGATCTACGATCTCCTGAACAGGTATCCGGGACAGAAAAGCCTTTACATAGACTATGCCTCCCTTGAGAAGCTTGATCCTGAGCTTGCAGATGCTCTCATAAAGGAGCCGGACATTGTCATAGAAGCTGCAAAGGAAGCAATTTTACAGCTTGATTTCAAAGTGCCTGTAGGCGCCAGGTTTGAGCCCAATATAAGATTTGAGAATCTTCCTGCAGAGGAAATGATCCAGAATATCGGATCCAGAAATATCAATGAATTCGTTTCATTTAAATGCGTCGTGACGAAAAGGGCGGAAATAATGCACCGGGTGAAGGTGGCAGTATACAAGTGCGACCTTTGCGACAATGTAAGCAAGTACTTTGTAAGTAAAAATTTCACCCAGCCAAAAAAATGCGGCAGTTGCGGAAAGATCTCCCTTAAGATAATGGAGGATGAAGGGACATACCTGGATATCCAGAGGGCGGAAGTGCAGGAACTGCTTGAAAGAGTAAAGGGAGGGGCCCCCGCAGCGCATATTGAACTCCTTCTCGAGGACGATCTTGTAAACAAAGTTGCTCCGGGAGACAACATTACGATAACTGGGATTCTGAGGCTTAAGCCGCCCATGAAAATGAGGCAGAAGCAGGAGTTTATATTCAGCAGGTATATTGAAGTCAATTCCGTCACAAGCCTCAGAAGGGACTTTGAAGAAATTGAAATAACAAAAGAGGATGAACAGCAGATTCTGGAACTTTCAAAGGATCCCAACATAACTGACATTGTAATAAGGTCAATAGCCCCTTCAATCTATGGCCACACTGAGGTCAAGAAGGCGATTGCCCTGCAGCTGTTCGGTGGAACCAGGGGAAAAGAAATGAAGGGCGGGGCTCCGATCAGGGATGATGTTCATATTCTGCTTATAGGCGACCCGGGTATTGCAAAATCAAGATTTTTGCAGAGCGTGAGCGAAATTGCCCCAAAAAGCATTTATGTAAGCGGCAAAAGCGTATCGGGTGCCGGGCTTACTGTTGCCGCAGAAAGGGATGAGCTGGGGGATGGCGGCTGGACACTGAAGGCAGGAGCCCTCGTTCTTGCAAGCGGCGGTTCTGCACAGGTTGATGAATTTGACAAGATAGATGAGGAGGACCGGGCATCTCTGCACGAGGCAATGGAAACGCAGACCATATCAGTGGCAAAGGCAGGCATTGTTGCCAAGTTCAGGACAAAAACTGCAATTCTGGCGGCAGCAAACCCAAAATACGGAAGATTTGACCAGACAAAAAATCTTGGAGATCAGTTCGATGTTCCGCCAACATTGCTTTCAAGATTTGACCTGATATTCCCAATTGTAGATGTGCTTGATGAAGAGAAGGATGCCAAGCTGGCATCGCATATTCTGGCAACACACCGAAATGAAGCCGAAGAAGAGACAGACATATTCGGAAAGGAGCTACTGAGAAAATACATATCATATGCAAGAAGATCCGTGTTTCCAAAATTATCCATGGAAGCATCTGATAAAATAAAGGAATTTTATGTTGACCTGAGAAGAAAAAGCAGGGATGTTGGATCAGTTGCAATCACTCCAAGATATCTTGAAGGGCTTGTCAGGCTGGCAGAGGCTCATGCGAAGCTGAGATTAAGCAGTGATGTAGACGGGGAAGATGCTGATATTGCAATTGCACTGTTTAACTATGTCATGTCCCAGATCATGACTGACAAGGAAACCGGGGCGTTTGATGTTGATGTTGTAGCAACAGGAAGGTCAAAATCAGACAGGGAAAAACTGCAGAGGGCGGACACAATACTGGAGATCATCAGGGAGCACCTGAGAAAGAATGACACTGCAGACGTGGAAGAAGTTATTTCAGATGCCAAATCCTACGGGATAGACGATGCAACTGCAAAAAAGATAATCAGTGAAATGCTCAGGAAAGGCGTAATCTACGAAAAGGAATACGGCCATGTGAGGATTGTGGGCGAATGAGGCTTATCCTTACAATGATTGCGTTGTTCATAGTTGCTCAGCTTTTGGGTATTTTTACTGGGGTAACAATACTGCTGGACATGGATCATAATCCATATGTGCAGGAGCTGATAGTTACAACAGACGCTAACGAACCTGCAAATGCACTGTTTTTCATTGTATACATACTTATGGGAGCAGCGGCCATGATATTGATGATAAGGCTGCTCAGGCATTACGAGCTTGTTTTTGTTTTAATGGAATTTGCGCTCGTGGCAACTGCAGGATCCATTGTTTTCTATGCGTTCATCAGGCTGTTTCTTGGCATGGAGCTGAGCACCCTGGGGGCAATAATCATGGGCCTTGCATTATCGTCTCTCAAGCTGATAAAGCCGGGATTCAAGAATGCAGCTGCAATATTCGCAACTGCCGGCGCGGGAGTTATTTTCGGGATTTCCCTTGGCCTGGTGCCGCTCATAATATTCCTTGTTTTCCTTTCGATATATGATTACCTTGCAGTGTTCAAGACAAAGCACATGGTGGAAATGGCCAATTTTGTTGTCAGGAAAAACCTTGCGTTCACAGTAACTGCCAAGGTTCCGACAGCAAAGCCAGGAGAGAAAAAAAGGATCGATCTTGGAACGGGCGACATGATTGCTCCGGTAATGCTGGAAGTTTCTGCAATGACATTCAGCCCGGTGGCCACCGTGTTTGTCTTTATTGGAGCCGTGGTTTCATTTTCAATATTCCTTCATTTTGTCTGGAACAAGAAGATGGTTCTGCCGGCACTGCCGCCCATTGTATTTGGGATGGTAGTATTCCTTTTGGCAGGATTCCTGTTAGGATTTTATCATATCTAGAACCACCTGCACAAGATCTGCAGAATAAGGCCTTGCTATTTTTGAAGAAACAAGTTTCAGGCCCGGAGGAATTTTTTGCATCGCATTCTCGACGGGATCTTCGCTCCCTACAATGGCATAATAGTGAATTGTGGCTCTGGGCTTGGCCGCTTTTATTGCAACATCAAGGAATTCGTGGGCTGAATGGGGCAATGGCATGATTATCCTGTCATAGCCGGTTCCGGCGAATTGTTTTGCATCGCCCTCTATTGCTTCAATATTGAATCTGTTCAGCGCAATATTTTCTTTCATGTACCTGACAGCTTCAGGATTTAGCTCAACTGCCGTGATCCGGCAGTCGGGATGCTTCTTTGCAATAACCAGGGCAAATGGACCGACACCTGCAAAAAGAACAAGGATTTTTTCCCTGGGCTTGACGAGGTCTGCTATTCTGCCCCTCTCATGGGACAATCTGACCGAGAAATAGGCCTTTGAAACATCAAGCTTCATATCAATGCCGTGTTCCCTGTATGTGGTTTCTGTCCTGTTTTCACCTGCGATATGGCTAAGTTTCCTTATCCTGTATTCTCCTTCCATTGCACTCAGCTTCTTGAAAACACAGTTCACATTTTTGTGAACTTTCAGCAATGCTTTACCTATCTGGTTTTCCTCTGATTTCAGCGATTCGGGGATTTCAACAATTGCAATATCACCGATAATGTCAAATGATGTGACAAGATCATTCAGTTGTTCCTCAGTAAGAATATCTTTCAGGGATTCCTTCAGGGTTGCATACTGCGGAGGCCTTTTTTCTGCGTCCATTTCAACAACAGCATAATCCTTGTAATGGGATTTGACAGGAATCAGGATAAACTGGCCTTCTGCTATTATAGGATAGTCATTGGAAAGGAGGTTGCTGGCAATAAGCTCCTGCCGCACCTGCTCTCCCTGGTTTTTCAAAATTTTGAGAAAACGCATAAAAAGAACTATTAGCCCAAAGCCTTAAAACTCAGACCTTGTCTGCAACCAGCACTGCTTCCAGCCCTTCCCTGAAAGTAACCCGGGTTGAGAAGCCGGTTTCCGAAAGTTTACGTCTCAGTTCAGAGACGGTAACATGGCCTATTTCATCACGATCCTTCCTGTAATGGGCAATCCACTGCTGGGCGAGTTTTGCAGGCAGATGCTCCCTGAATCTATCCATTTGAGCTTCAAAGACTGCTTCTTGCTTCCGGGGATCTTCATGGGAAACTACATCGCCGTCAACAAATCTTCCGCCTTTTGCCAGCTTTTCATGGATTTTTCTGAATAATGCAATCTGATCTTCATGCCGCATGTTGTGGATTGTAAGCGCAGAATATACAACATCCGGATTAAGAGAATCAAGAGAATCAATAAAATTGCGGAAATGCATTACAGTGGCATTGCAATGTTTCTTGTATTGTTCAGCCGGGATTTGACGCAATAAATCAATCTCCCGCTCCACAAGATAAAGAGCGCCTATTTTCCGCATATTGCAGATTCTCATAAGAGCTTGGGTGGTCTCGCCTGTGCCGACCCCAAGTTCAACAACAACAGACTTGCCGTCAAATTTTTCTGCAGCCTGCTTTGCAACTTCTTCCTGGAACAGATCGTGGTGGGGCATTGCTTTTTTCGCAAGATGAAACTGGGACGCACTGCAGCCCCTATAAATAACAAATCCTTTCTCAGGGTTTTTGTTTCTCATGATAGTATAATCACCGGTTGTTTTTATAAATGTTTTAGTAAATGGCTATTTGTAAATTATTCCAGAACAATAGATGGCTTTCCCGGCAGTGCTGCCTTTGCTTTCGGGTGTTCTCCTTTTTCCTCCTGGGCCACCGTAACTTCGCATGAATACTCTGCTGACAGGAACTTCAGTGCATCCTGCAATGCATCCATTTCATCTCCGGAAGAAATTATTTCAGGCAAAGAATGGACATTTTTCATGAATTGTTTGGCTACTGCCTGAACTTCTTTCATGGGCATTCCTTTTGCCGCCGCATTTTTCATAACAATCTCGAATTTTTTTTCCTGTTTGGCAATATTGTAAAGCTCTCTTTTCCATGGAGCAGCGACAAATATCTGCACTTTTTGGGGTTTTTTTCCGATTATCCCTGATATTTTTTCAATGTCCTCATGCACTTTCCTTATGAGTTCCTCTCCAAGTTCAATTGAATCGTCAATTCTGGATTTGTCGGCTTCTGGCATTGGCTGAAATGAAACAAAAGGATCGCGGCCCAGTCTTTCCCAGTATTCTTCCGAATAGTGAGGCATGAATGGTGAAATCAGCACTACCCATTTTTCAAAAAATTCATAAAGATTTGGGTTATCTGTCCTTTTCAGATACCATTGAAGGTCTGCAACAACATCGTAAAATATCTCCAGTGCAAGATGCCTTATGGCCACTTCCTCGTATAGCTGCCGGGCCCGCTCAATCTTCCTGTTGAGCCTGGAATGAAGCCACTTGTCTATTCTTGCCGGCGGCTTTGGCCCTTTTGTTTCACTTATAAGCTTTTCAATCAGGGCCATTCTGGATTTCACACCGTCAGCAACGCTTTTGTTGAAATCAGAATCGCTCACAAGATCTGCTCCGCATACAACTGAAAACCGGATGATGTCTGCACCATATTCCCTGATTGCATGCCTCAGGGGCAGGATATTTCCCATGGATTTGCTCATCTTGGACCCTTCCATAGTGACAAAGCCGTTGGTGACAATCTGCCTTGGCCAGAATTTTTCTTCTAAAATTCCAACATGATTGAATATGTACAGAGTCAGGTGGTTTCTTACAAGGTCTCCTGCAGAGTGCCTTGAATCAACAGGATACCAGTAGAGAAAGCTGTTTCTGAGAGTTTCCAGTTTCCGGTTTCCGGTTCCCCTGCCAAGGAAGACATAGTCAAAGAATTTTTCATCCATTTCAGAAGCATCAACATCTTCAAGCAGATGCGCAATGGCATAGTATGCCATATATAATGTGGAATCCGACAAAGCTTCGATCATCTTGGATTCATCAAAAGGGAATGGCGTGCCTAAACCGGATGAGCGTGTAGTCGGCCTCGTTTTCAGCCAGTCAATGGTATATTCGAATTCAGATCTTGATTTGGCAGGAATGCAGTTCATCTGCTGCAGGCATTTCTTTGCATTGTCCTTCCATTCCGGAATTCCATAATCAATAAACCACTGGTCATCAAGAATATTTACTGTTGCAGGATTTCCGCACCTGCAGAATACAGGCCCGTTTGCGATTGTAACAATCTGGAATGCCTTGTTTTCTGATTTAAGGTCTTCAGCCACTTTTAGTTTTGCTTCAGAAACCTTCATGCCCTTGTACTTGCTTACCGCCATGATGCCTTCATGGTTTTCCCGGGTGTAGATCTCCTTGGTGGCTTTTTCGGACTCGGGGTCATCCTGGTTTTTCACCTTGAATTTTTCCACTGCATCCTTTGCAGGAGCTTTGCCATAGCCTTTCAGTTCAATAACCTGGGGCATGTTCATATCAGATTTGCCCAGGTCCCTGAGAGCAAGATAATCAAGCGGCGCATGGGCCGGAACGCTCATGACGATTCCTGTTCCGATATCCGGAGAAACAAATGATGCCTCGAATATCGGCACTTCTTCGCCGGTTATAGGATGGAAAGGCTTCATTTCAAAGATTTTTTTTGTGTCAATCCCTTCGGCTTTTTCAAGGCCAAGCTGCAGTTTCAAAATCTCAAATGCATTTTTTGTCAGGATTATTTTTTCGCCTTGATATTCTGCCAGGACGTGCTCGGTCTTCGGATTTACCCAGAGATTGGTAACTCCGTAAAGTGTTTCCGGCCTGTAGGTCGTTACAACAAGAAAGGCATTTCCTTTAACCAAAGGCCCGGAAACCGGGAACTTGATCACAGTAACCTCCTCCAGCTCAGGATCAACATCGCCTTTTGTATCATGTGCGGACAGTGCATTGCTGTCAGCAGCACACCAGGCAATCGGATATTTGCCTTTTACAAGATAGCCAAGATCCTTGAGCTTTCTGAACTGCCATTGTATGAATTTGTTGAACTTCGGATCGTAAGTGTAGAATTTCCTTCTCCAGTCGATTGAGAATCCCATTTCCCGCATCCCCTGCTCGATTTCCCTTGAAAAATAGGTGACAAGATCGCGTGGGTCTGTAAGGGATTCTGCCGTTGTTCTCGGAATTTTGTAGATATTTTCAAAAACATCAAGAACGCCTTTGTCTTTTTTCGCGATCCTTTTTGCCATTGCAAGGATTGGCGTGCCGGTTACGTGGAATGCCATTGGAAAGAGAACATTGTAGCCTTTGTGCCTTAGATATCTTGCATAGATGTCAGTAGTGGTGTAGGTCCTTGCATGCCCTATGTGCTGGGGCGAATTAGGATAAGGAAACGCTGCAGTCAGGTATCTTTTTTCCTTTTTCGGATCAGGATCGGATTCAAAGGCCTTTGCCTCATTCCATTTAGCGATCCACTTGGATTCAATAGTGTCCATACGACGGAATTTGGAAGTAAAAGATTAAATATTGTATTTTGTTTTAAAAAGCGGTCAAAAATGAGTCTATGCTTTTATTAAACCTGTTTGCGCATGGCAAAAGTATAATTCCTTCATGTAAAAACAGGGTTATCGTGCCAAAGCAGCAATTTGTTGCCTGAAAACATGGAATGATCATCCATAAAATATTTACACGCGTTTGGACTGCCAGACAGATGCAGCAGGACTGTTTTTGGAGTTGTGGTAAAAAATAGTAAAAAGGGAAGGTATTTAAGCACTCTTGTTCTATATAATGTGTTTTTTATAGTTAAAAAACGTCATAATGGTTTTGGCAAGATCATTTATAATGATTTCCAAGCATCCATTAGGACATGGGATCAGATTTGAGAGTAGGAGACATTATGACAGTTGCTGTTGTAATGGTTCCGCTCGGCAAAACTGCTCTTGATGTGGCTAAAATCATGAAAAAGGATCACGTAGGATCAGTAATCATAATTGATTCGGAAAAACACGCGCATGGGATTATAACAGAAAGAGACCTTGTAAGAAGAGTAATTGCAAGGGACGTCGATCCGAAGTCATTGAAAGTAGAAAAAATCATGTCGATGCCGCTCAAGGCAGTGAAACCAGATAGTAGCATTGAAGATGCTGCAAAGGCAATGAAGGACAATAAGGTGAAGCGCCTGGCAGTAGTCAACCAAGATAACACGCTCGTAGGCATAGTAAGTGAAGGGGATATCATGAAGATATTCCCGGTTGTGATGGAATTAATAGAAGAAAAAGCTGCGCTATCGTAATCATGCCGATACTGTGCATGGATGGCCACCTGAGCTTTAAGCTATGAAGGAACTTGCTTTCCGAAAGGGAAGAAAGGCCTCTTGGAGGCGGTCAACAGTGCACAGTTACTTGTTCTCTCTTCCGGTCCCGGAGGAAATAGTTTGAAAAGTGATGAAAAAATAAGGAAACTAGAAAGAATCTTTGAGGAGCTTAGAGGCGAAACAGTTTTCGTTGAAGGCAAGCGCGATAAGGAAGCCCTGAAACAGCTGGGATTTCGTAATGTGCTTACAATTTCAGGAAACCTTCGCCAAAGCTGCAATAAGGTAAAAAGCACGAAAGTGTTTATCCTCACAGATCTCGACCGGAGAGGGAACCAGCTTGCCATAATGGCAAAAAACGAGCTTGAGTCTCTTTCCATAAGTGCAGATCTGGAACAAAGGAAACATATTGCGCATCTCCTGAACATAAGGTTCTTCGAGGAAGCTAAAAGAGCTTATGAAGAATTGAAAGGTGAAATAAATGGCTAAAACATACATAGATACTGTAAAATACTTGATTTATACAGACGTAGAAATTGGAGGTCTGGTTGAAAAGCCGGACGTAGTAGGAGCAATTTTCGGACAAACCGAAGGTTTGCTTGGAGACGAGCTTGATCTCAGGGATCTCCAGAAAAACGGAAGAATCGGAAGAATAGAGGTTGATCTCGCTCCAAAAAGCGGGAAGACAATGGGTGTCATCAAGATACCAAGCAGCCTTGACATGGTTGAAACATGCATCATTGCTGCTGCGCTGGAAACAGTGGACCGGGTAGGACCATGCGAAGCAAAGCTTAGGATCAGCAAGGTTGAGGATACAAGGAACATGAAGAGAAAGCACCTTGTCGACCGCGCCAAGAATCTTCTCAAGACCCTCCTTAATACCGAAATTCCTGAAAGCAAGGAGATCTCACAGATGGTCAGGGACGAAGTAAAGACTGCTGAAATTTCAACATATGGACCTGACAGGATACCTGCAGGGCCGTCCATTGACAGATCAAATGATGTCATTTTGGTTGAAGGCCGCGCAGATGTCATAAATCTTCTTAAAAATGACATAACAAACGTAGCTGCAATAGGCGGGGCAAAGGTCACAAGGACAATTATTGAAATCTCAAAGAAAAAAGAGGTTACTGTATTCCTTGATGGAGATCGTGGCGGCGATATGATCCTGAACGAACTGGTGCAGGGCGGCGTTGACATTGACTTTGTTGCAAGGGCACCTACAGGAACAGAGGTTGAGGAACTTACAAGAAAAGAGATAATCAAATACCTCAGAAACAAGATTCCTTTCGAGCAGAATGGAAAGAAAACTGAGAGAAGGGAACCTCCGCAAAGATTCCAGGACAGAAGATCTGAACCAAGGATCCCTGAACCCCGGCAGGAACCGGCAGCTGCAGAACCGGAGCCTGAAAGGAAAAGGGAATTCAAAGCGCCTGATGAGGCAGAACCGGAGCCTGAAAGGAAAAGGGAATTCAAAGCGCCTGATGAGGCAGAAGCAGAAAGGAAACGGGAGCCCAGATCAGTAAGAAAAAGAAGGGAAGAGGAAGGGGCGCCCAGGCAGGCAGAAACTGCCCAGGTTGTCAAGGTAAGCAAGGACGATCTCATGAAAGAGCTTGAGGAGCTTTCAAACTCCCTGAGGGCAAGATTCTACAACAGCAACCTTGAAAGGGTAAAAGAAGTCGCTGTAAGGGATGTTATCAAAGCTCTCGGTGAGGAAAAGGACGTGCATGCGATTGTTTTTGACGGAATCATAACGCAGAGGCTTGCAGACCTTGCCTCCAGACAGGGCGTAACAATGCTGGTAGGCCTGAAGATCGGCAATGTCAACAAGGTGCCTGAGAACATCGAGATAATAACAAAATCCAAATAATTTTTTTCTTTTATTTTATAAATAATTCTAATCATCATAATTTCTCATGAGAGCAAAGACAAGATCACCGGAATCCAGTGCAGTAAAAATTAACAACTCCATAAAACCAAAAACTGATGAAATTCTCATGAATGTCTGCCATGAAATAAAAGCGATAATATTGGATGACAATGCAGAAAGATTGTCAGAACTTATAAGGAAGAAGGCAATAGATCCCAATGGAAATTACATGGGAGAAACACACCTGATGAAGGCTTCTCTTTTTGGAAAGCTCAGGTGCATGGATGTGCTGATAGGCGCAGGCGCTTGTGTGAATGCAACAGACTGCTATGGAAAAACGGCTCTCATGAATGCCGCAAGATATGGCAGACTTGAAGCCGTAAGAAAATTGGTTTCAGCAGGCGCAGATATAAATGCAAGGGATTTTAGGGGCAGATCGGCTCTTGATGATGCAAAATCAAGAAGCAACTGGGAAGTCATGGACTATCTCAGGTGCTGCACCGCAGAATCATCCTGACATGCTCAATTCCGGATTCGTGGAATTCCCCCGACAGGCTCAAAGCCGGATTTAGCCAAGAGCTGGAACTTTATGGAATTCGACGGCTTTATCTCTCCGGCAGGGTCATCTGTATATGCTGATGTCAACTGTAGCCAGGTATGTTTCTCCGTTTGCCTTCTGAACAGTTGCAAGCCGCCTGAGCTTGGCAACTTCATAGGCATTTTGCACATCCTCCGGAGATCCTCCAATAACTCTTACTGAGTTGTCGGCAAGATTTTCCACTTTTATGGAAAGATCATAAGACGCACCGGTCCTGTTCTTCAGCCATTCCATATTTTTACCTGCTGCGCATGTAAGTATCGACTCATTGAGCTTTTTGTCGTTCCAGCTGTTGGCAAAACCAAGCCTTTCTATTCTGTTGCACTCGGATGACGGTGCAGACGGCATGAAGAGGTTGTTTGAAATTTTTACGGCATCCTTTGAAAGAGCGTCATTCTGGAACTCCAGGAAAGACATTACGCTGTGCCAGTATGACAAGAGGGCAACAAGTGCCAAAACGAATATCACCGAAGCGATAATTGCATCAAAACTGAAATATTGTCCTTTCATTGATTCACCTGGGTTATGGTAAGATACTCACCATCATTTTCAAACATTAATGTGCTTGAGCACTCATTGCTCACAAACTTCCTGTCAGACAGGCATCCTTCAAACCTGTAATTATAGGGCGGAATGTCATAGGATGCACTGTAATTTCCATAGCTCCCTTCCCATTCAAGTATGATAACGTTGCTTTCAAGGAAATGCACGGTGTATGGAATATTGAAGATTGTCCTTTGAACGCCGTACTTGTATGAAAATCCTTCCCCGCCTTTCACAGAGAGCGTGGTTACGGTAGCGAATCCTTCGCCAATTTCCCTTGCAACCTTGTTTTGCTGCAAAGGAATTTCGTTTGTCTGCAGCTGATTCACGATGAGGAATGCTGCAATTGCCACAAACATGAAAACTGCGGTATATACCATGAATTCAGTTGCTACCTGTCCCCTACTCAATTAATTCCACCTTTCCTTGATCGTTTGTCTGAACAGTTAATGTGAAAAGTCCTGTTTTGCCCCCAAGTGTCTGCGAACCTCCGCTTATCCGGGCAATTGTCGGGGAAGCTGCATTGAATTCGCCTGCTCCTGTTTTTATTGTTACAACCACTTCGCCATCTGCCGCATAAATTTCCTGCGTTGATGCCGGGACATTAAGCAGAACCACTTTTTTTGCACCTGGGCCCTGGGAATATACGGAATTCATTGTATCTGAAAGGGACCTTGAAGATGCATCTGCCTGCGCCTTTGCAGTATCGTCATATCCCATAGAGGTTGCTGATAAAAGCAAAAACAACACAGGAACCGTGAATGCAATAACTATTCCGACTGTAACAAGCAATTCAAGCGATGATTGTCCTTTCATTAGTCGCACCCCTCGCATGCTATTTCTTCAAGCCCGTAATCGTCAAGATGATCCTCACTGAGAGCGAATACTCCGACAATTTCATTGCCGTCGCATGACTGGGCATTCTTGCATCCTGGAAGTCCGCGGATCTTAAGCCCGACAACATGGTAAAGTTCCCTGTCAAGCCTGCTGTGGGTATCGAAAACCTCTGCATCAGATGCGTAATTGCCAATAACAAATGTCTCGATTCCGTGTTCACTTGAAAGGGAATAGGAATCATCAAGCATTCTCTGCAGGAAGGAAGGGGCAGCATCATTGTTTGTGTAATAGCCGCACATAACATAGTCACGGACTATTTCAACAGTATAAATACCTGAATCACCGGCAGATCTTTTTCTTTCCGGGGATTGTGAAACTTCATCAATCCCGTAGCTGTTTATGAAAAGCAGGCATCTTGACAGGGTTCCGCTTGAATCAAGGAGAGGGCACAATTCTGCATTTTCAGCCCTGAATCCAGGGGCCACTATGAATGGCTTGTCCAGCCGCGGGAATCCTATTGCAAGCTGGCTTTCATCACATATCACAGGACTAAAGGTATTGCTTTCAACAAGGCCGCAGCTGTCCGGACTTTGTTCAGGCGCATCTGTTATTATGTAGCCTCCGAACTGCCCGTAGAATTCCTGGCCAAGCCCTCTGATTTCGTCAAAGGTGCCTACAAGGATATATTGTTCCCGGTTTGAAGGGAATATGTTTCTCGCTTCCTGTATATGATCTGCAGTTCCGTTTGCAAGTGCAACAGGACCGTAAAGCCAGCCCTGGCCGCCATATATGTTTGCCCGGATTTCATTTGCCTCAATGTCCGATGGGCTTCCATAGAAATCATGGAAGAAGAATTGCCTGTAGATTGTCTGGCCATATTTGCCTGATTCTCTTGCAAGTGCGGCATCAACATAACCGCTGATATCGATTTCATTTTCAATGGAGTATGTCCTTGAAACTGAAGATGTGTTTGTGAAATCCTTCATATGAAGGGTTATGTTAAATGAATAATTGAAATGCCTGTAATCGCTCTGCGATGCTGTAAAGCTGGAAACTTCAAAGTTGCTTATATAAACGCCGATTGCAAGAAGTGAAGCATTAAGGTTTGATGCCCATGCAGCCAGGGAAGAATTTGATTCGTCAGGAATTCCCCGGTCCAAAAAGTAATCACTGTTGGTGGAGCCGTTGGCAAGCAGGTCTCCCAGCACAAGATCTATGCTTTCAGCATCCCTGACAGGGCCATAAACAACATGATCATTAAGCCTTGCAAGATTCCGGTTCATTATTATGTAGGTGACATTGTCAAGTTTTTCGGGTGTTATCTGCTCTATGGCAAGCTCAACAGTAGATTCCTTGTAAAAATCCGCAAATGTTCTTTCCGAGGCTTCAATGCCCTTTACCCATACCGATATGGTAAGAAGGATATAGGTGAGCACAAGGAAGACAGTTACGGTGAATAAAAATCCTTTTTTGTCCATCATGATCACCTTATATGTATACCAGGAATTTCACAATTTTCACATCTGATGATGGCACTATTTCCCCTCCAAAAATATTATCCGGATGAATGTTTCCTATGCTGATGCTTTCAGTTTCTCCTCCGGCTCCGGTCAGTTCAAGAATTCCGCAGGTTATTATGCCCCAGCCGGACATACCTCCTGAATAAATAAGATTCCGGTCTTCGTCAATTATGCCGCCCCCATTGCAGGAAAGATAGTTGTATGGCGACTCATTAAGCTTGTGCACTTTTCCTGAATATCCGAATGCAACAACCTGGGAGGAAACGGTAAGCTTACTGCTTCTTTTTGCATGCGGATCATCTGCATTATCGGCCGTATCATAAATGTGGGAAAACGTATTGCCGTTATCAGAACTTATCTCAACGCGATAGCCAAACTGGTCAGGAACCATACCACCTACGGTATTCATGATAAGATTCTGCTGGAAGGTCTGGTTTTTCTGGAAAGCTATATTGTCAAGCACTGACCCTGAAGCTGCGCATATCCCATAGTCATCAGTACATTCTGTAGTTGACAAAGCCATGAGCACATCCCGTGAAAGGAAGTGTCCCTGTGTCAAAAGGTAGTAGTATGAAGATGGCACGCTTGAAAAGAATATCAGCGAATAAATGGCCACCAGTGCAAGGGTAAAGGCAATAAAGGCATCTAAAGAGAATATGAATGCTCTCATGATATCCCATTTGAGAAGCAATCATTTAAAAGGCATATGTCCGGACGTATTTTTCATTTTTTAGCCACAAAATGAAAAAAGTCGTAGTTCATGGCAATATTGGAGTACAGTTGCCATATCCGGTGCCGCATTCATTGCATATTTTTATTCCGTTAAAGCAGCCTTCTGAGGAACATGGAACGCGCGAACCGGGTTCACATAATATCTCCCACTTACAAACACTCCATTTTCCGTTTCTGCATGCCATTGTTCCGTTGCATGATCCAACAATGCAGGATTTTGTTTCACCATCAATGCATATTGGCTGTTCGGGTTCAGGATAATGGTATTGCCTGGGAGAAAAGTCGATTACAAGAATTATGGCAATAAGGAAAACAAGAAAAAAGCCAATGACATAGGGATTTTTCACAAAATCACTTGTATGATATTGCAGGATTCTGGGTTCCAAAATATCTTGCAATTGATTCCACTGAAAACAAGCCGCCTTCAGAGCCTCTTGTCTGGATAGGGCATACCCGGATATCATCTATGGATTCTGCATCAATTCCGGCAAGCTCGGCTGCCTTCATTATTGCATCCCGCTTTGATCCAAGCTGATCAACAAGGCCTGCTTCCTTTGCCTGCCTTCCGCTCAGTATCCTGCCGTCACTAACTTCAGCAAACTTTTCCTGATTGAGAGCCGCCCTGCGGTTTTCAAGGACCACTGTCCGGAATTCCTGGTAAACTTCATCAATCAGGGCCTGAAGGATTTCACGTTCATCTTCTGTAACGTTCCTGAATGCCGAGCCTATGTCCTTGTGGCGTCCGGATGTCACAGTTGTAACATTTATGCCAAGTTTCTCAAAAAGCCCGCTCATTGATGTCACTGTTGCAATGGCTCCCATACTGCCTGTCAGGGCATTTGGATCAGAAACTATGTAGTCTGTCCCTGATGCCACATAGTATGCACCGGATGCAGCAACTTCCCGGAAATATGATACGCTTGGCTTGTCAAGTTCCCTTACTGCATTGTATATTTCGCGTGTGGCAACAACAGATCCTCCAGGAGAATTGAAAACAAAAACAACTGCTCCAACATCATCTCTTTTGTTGAGCGAACGTATTATGCCTGCATATTCCTCCGAACCAGGCATCCCTCCATCAAACAGGGATGGCGGAGCGCCTTCTATGGTAAGGGGAACGTTTACATCAACAACAGCAACACACTTTCCTACGAGATTTGTGCTAAATGCTGAAAATACGAAAAACATTGCAACAATTGCAAGGAATACAGCAACAAGCAAAAGCCCGGTTTCAAGAATCAGCCTGCTTCTGGCTGGTTTATTATGCATGGTATTGTTCCGCAAGATACAAATAAAAAGGTTTTCCGGAGATCAACTATAATGCTTGATCTTCTTGTTTTTCTGATTCCTGCATATATTGCAAACTCCTCACCTGTCGTGCTTGGAGGCGGGGCTCCGCTGGATTTTGGGATAAAGCTAAATGGAAAAAGAATTCTTGGAGAAGGAAAAACAATCCGCGGATTTGCAGGTGGCACCCTTGCGGGGGCAACTGCAGGGATCATAGTTGCATGGTTTTATCCGCTCCCGTTTTTCGCATCCATGGAACAGCAGATGGCAGGGGCGCTTATGCTGGCCCTTGGAACACTTGTGGGGGATTCCCTGGGAAGCTTCCTGAAGAGAAGGCTTGGAATGGAATCCGGAAGCCCTTTTTTCCCTGACACTTTCATATTTCTTATTGTCGCGCTCGCTTTTGCCTGGCCGTTTGTACAGGACCTTTATAGCCCTTTCAACCTTGTATTTTTTTTCGGGCTCACCATAATACTGCATCCGGCAGCCAACTTCCTTGCCAACCGGGCAGGACTGAAAAAAGTGCCCTGGTAAAACTTATTAATTTAGCCTGCTTTTTGAAAAACAATGAAATCAAAGATACTCCGTGGAATAAAAAAAGGCAGGGTAGAAGAAATAAATGGGGAGCTTTCGTACTACAGGGTTAACAGCCCTTTTGAAAAAATCGAACGCGGAACCGTGGTAATAGGCGATAGGGTAATCTGGGGCTACCCCCATATAAAGAGGATTTTCACCCTTGAAAAAGGAATTCAGAAAAATATTGCTCTCCCGGTCTATGCTGAAGAGAAAATAGACGGCTTCAATGTAAGGATCGCATCTGTCAGGGGCAGGATATATGCATTTTCACGGGGCGGGTTCCTCAGTCTTTTCGTTACTGAGAAGGCAAGGAAAATGAGGCTGGAAAAATTCTTTGCAGATAATCCCGGATATGTTCTCTGCGGGGAGATGATAGGCAATACTCCCTACACCAGGCCCACCGGAAAATTCGACGTTAAGCTTCTCATATTCGATATCGATGCAGGAGACGGAAGTTATATCGAGCCAGGCCAAAGATACGGGATTCTTAGGAAATATGGCATAGAAGGGGTTCCTTGCTTCGGAAAATTCGAAAAAATAAATGGCCTGAAAAAACTTATGCTGGACTTAAACAAGGGAAAGAAAGAGGGGATTTTACTGAAAAATGGCAGGGAGGTTATCAAATATGTCACTCCTTTTGCAGACATTGATGACATTTCCAAAGCCTCGAAGATGCTCTTTGACATGCCAATAGGATTTTTTTACCAGAGGGTGCTCCGTTCATCCTTTTCAATAGTTGATTTCAGGCTTGACAGGAAAAAGCATGCCGCGCTTCTTGGAGAGGCTTTTTATTCCGGCCTGACAGAGGCGGTCCATGCAGCCAAAAAAGGGGAAAGCATATCCGAGGAATTTGAGATACTGATTGACACGCACAAAATCTGGGATGATATTATGGAGCATATGAGCAGGGATGTGCATGTCGAGAAGATATTCGAAAGGAAAGAAAAAAACGGAATCCGCATAAGGTTCAGGAAAATATATACGGCAACGAGCAAGAAGCTGATTTCATATGCAAATGGAAAAGGAGTGACAGATTAGCTTTTTTTGATCAGATCATAGAACTTGTCGGCACCCAGCCATTCAACTCCTATCTGGTTTGCAAATTTTATCGCTCCCTCATCGCATGTTATCAGGGTGGCTTCAAGCTCCTTTGCCAGAAGCACCATCTCGAAATCCTCTACTGAATCAACGATGCCTGCCCGCATTGCGCCCCGGTATTTTTCCCTGAGTTTCCGGATTTTTTCATCATTGTTCGGCGTATTGTCCGCTGCAAAATCCTCTGCAAGCCTTATCCCCCTGTTGACGCGCGTGCGCATGTCATTTATAAAATCATAGAGCACTGCTGCAGGGAGATAAATGGCATAGGTATTGGGTGATCTTTTCTTTATTGCAATATCAAGCGCATTCATTGTTTTGGCATCAACAAAATTTGCAAGTTCTGAAAAAACAGAAGGCGGCATGTATATCTGCAGGCCTTTTTGTTCTGCTTTTTTTATGAATGATTTTACGGCATCAGAAGGCGTCTTGCCAAAGTGGCTTCTGGAAATCGGATTCACAAACAGCGAAGTATCGATTACGTATTTCATGATGCTCATGCTCAAACAACTTTTATTAATCTAATGTGAGCGCAATATTCCCGGAATTCAGTGTCTTAAGCTTTTGCAAAACAGCCATACGGACATATCAGTTTGGCTAGATGAGCTTCACAAGCCCTCTTCCGATTTCAGGTATGTTGCCGCCAAAAAGATTTGTTGCGTTGAGCACAAATGTAAGCAGAATCACCATGGAAATCATTGGCAGTATGCAGATTGCAGAAATAAGATGCCTTGTAAAGCTGAGGATCTTGGAATTGAACATATTTTCAAGGATGGACGCGTTTTCCTCAAGCTGCGCCTGGAAGTCGTTCATTTTTCCGATGGATGCTCCGCAGCCGTAGTCCTGGGGGCTTGTAACTTCAGGCAGGGCGCAGATATACTGGAAATTGCCGTCCCTGCTCTGGCAGACCTGGGAACCTGCCATGTCGGTTGTCATTTCAGGAACCACTATATCAGAAGGCGGCAGCGCCATAGTTGCCACAAGTATGTATGCCAGCGGGAAGACAAAATAAAGGCCGAAGGATATGGCCATAAGGTATGCCCCCCCTCCCCGCGTAGGCGGAAATGCACGCAGTATCACTCCTATGGAAAAGAAGAATCCTGCATAGCCCTTAACAAAATTAAGGACATGAACAAGAAGGTAAAACATGTACATGTAGAATGACATCGACTGGGTTGTGTTTGTTATACGCTCTGCAATCCATTTCACGCCGAACCCGGAAGCATGCTCGCTCATGAATATTTCCATGTAAACTGATGCCATTGCCTCAACAGGCACGCTGAGGCCGTAAAGAACAACCATGAATGACTGCACGCATTTTGCAGGAGTTTCAAGATAAAGTTTCATCCAGTCGATCAGGGTATTTGCATCAAAGACGGCAATGCTGTTAACAGGGCAACCGAAGGATATAAGGTAAAGGCTTCTGGCAAGTGATGAATCCGGAGCTGCAAGGGCCCGCTCTCCAACGTTGACAATGGCAAGAACCATCACGACTATGAAGACTGTTGATGCTGCATAGACGAATTCTGTTTTTGCAACCTGCTCAAGATCCTTTAGTGCAAACAGCCTTGAAATCATGATAAGCATGGATGAAGCTATGACAGAGATGGCTGCGGCTGCCATGGAAAGAGTGGTAAAATCCGCAGTATTCAGAAAGCTTGATCCGAAACCCATCATATCAGCCTCGTAAGCGATGTCACATCAATCTCATCGCCAAAACTTTTGCTGAGATTCTTGGCGACAGCTGTGAATATAAGGATATTGAATGCAGGAATTACAAATCCTATTGCAAATGCCATCGATACGATGGTGATTGGAAACATCATTATAACAAATAATATATTGCCCAGAAGCTTCTGGAACAGTTCTCCTATGCTTCCGAATCCCACTGCCATGATATCTGTAACGCTTGTCCCAACATCTGTGAACTTTGAATGATAGAAATCCCTGAAATGCCCCCAAAAGCTTCCTGTGGATGTGTCGGTGAAGAAATACTGCTGGACAACGCTTCCGAAGGAAACCAGAGGGCCGCTGTCCCTGTTGTAGAACATGCTGTAGGAAAGCGTGATAAGCGCCGGGAAAACAAAAAGGAATGCGCATGCAACCCCTATCAGTGCCCCTCCAAGCCTTCTTGTTGGAGTAAAGCACCGGAAGAATATCCCCAGCGGAAGATAGTATTTCAGGAATGCCTGCAATGCAAAAACATAGACCAGGCTCTGTGCGGAATTTATTATGAATGCAATGGAAAGCGCTACAGTCATATTGTAAAGCAGTGATTTGATTGGCGATGCAAGCCCTGCCATTGGAGATGCTACAAGACCAACCCCCAGAGGCCGGGTATATGGAGTTACAGACGCCACCTGGTCAACATATGTGTTGATGAAATAATTGACCCTGAGCCAGTCCTTCATGTCATTCCCTACTTTTTCAAAATACATTCCGCTGGCCGCATATATTGTCGTATCTGAGGATATGTCTTCAGGCCAGAGAGCCTGGGGTATGATGGTGCTGACTTTTATATTTACCATTGCAGCAACCGCAATTCCAAGCATGACCACAAGAATGGCTGAAATGAAAAGCTCATAAAGCTCTGTTTTCACAAAAGCATCCATCTGCTGGTTTCTGAAGAATGTGGCCCAGAGATACATGCCTGCAAGCAGGGCTGCCGATGTTACCAGGGCTGCACCTGCAGACAGCGCAAAGAATTCCAGGCCGTTCCCGCCGCAGCCATATCCGACAATTGAATCAGGTGTGCAAAGTGCCATGGAATGCCCTCAGATGATCTTCAGGAATGAGAGGAAGTTCACATCAACTCTCGAGAAGTTAGCCATTTCTTTGGCTGCCGTAAGTGTAATGAAAATGTTCAGGAATGGCAATAGGAGGCTCATTATAACTATATAATAGACGGCACTCCGTATCAATTCAAATACAAGAGACAGGGCTCCGCCAAGGAAGAACGGAACAAATACGCCTGCAAGAAGAAATACCATTATAAGCACTGTTCCGAAAACTGCAAGCAGTCCGCTCTTTTCAAGGAATGCGCCCATTGCATGTTTTGCATCAGTAAGGTTATACTTCATGACTTTGTGGACTTCATAATCAAAAAGAAACATGAAAGGGTAGAAAAGTATGAGGGCGAATGTAAGGGATAGCAGAGCCTCCCCTCCCCCTCGCGTATAGGGAATGGAACGAAGCAGGATTCCGACTGGGATAAACAGCCCCCAGGCCCATTTTTTCAGGATGCACAATGTTATTATGTGCAGCATCCATTCGCTTACTCCAAGCGATAAAAACTGGAGTGCGCTTCCGACTATATCTATCAGCGGTTTGAGCACAGGGCCAAGATTGAAGGAATACATGGCACGCCAGGTAACGCCGAACCACATCGTTGATGAGAATATAGTGTGGATCACCATGTTGTAGATAAGAAGCATTGAATAGTGGTCGATCATTTCCTTTGCCATGAGCCTTGAAAAAGCCATGGAGGCATCGATCATGGTATTGTTGTTTGCATAAACTGGATCTGCAATGCCGGCGCTTGCGATTCTGTACCAGAGTTCGCCGGAGTTGAGCACGGCTATGATTATTATGAGCTTGGAAACAGTAAGGCCAAGCTGGAACGCCTCCTCCTTTGATATTGCAATCAGGTTCGGGGAGCTGAAAAGCTGCCCTGCCATGTAAAGAATTGCGATTCCTATGACAACTATCATTATCGTCAGTGCTACTGGTGCAATCCATGTACCGAAAATATTCGTAGTTGTAATCCATGAATCGCCGCACTGTGACGGGCTGAATGTCTCAAGAAGGCTTCCGAATACTGCCCCGCCAGTTCCAAGTCCGGCTGCCTGCCCTTCCAGCCAGAGCTGGCCCTGTGTTTCCATGCTGTCAACGGTTTCATCAAAGAAATCGCCCATGTCACCCTGCGAAGCGGCAAAAGAAAAAGGCATAAGCAAAAGGAGAATAAGCGGCAGCAGGATAGATTTTCCCATCATATCAGCCTCGTAAGTCCTGCAATCTCAATGTCACCGCCGAAGGTTATCGACAGCGACCGGATTACCGCTATGGTCCCTATTATACTGAAAAACGAGAAGAACAATGACCAGAATGTGATTCTTGAAAGAGTATCTATGGGCCCGTTTGGCTCCCATGCAAATGTGACGAATCGGTCAAACTTGTTTTCCTTTGAAACGTCATTAAACCATTCCAGGCCTTTGGAATATGCATTCTGGTATGCCGCCTTTCTTTCTTCATCAGTGGACTGCTCATAGGCTGTGCGGTCCCCAAGATTGAATGTGAATGTGGTGCCGTCCTCCTTTTGTTCCAGGGCATTGAAATACTGTGCATCAGTATAGCCTTCATACCGTTCAAGGCTCCGCGAGGCTTCTTCAGTATTGAAATTGCCGTCACCTCCTATCATGGAAAAGTTGCCCTGCATGTACATAGTATTTGCTATGGGCGGATTGGGGTAATCCTCTGGCCCTGTAAATGGATCAATATCGTAGTTTCCGGGGTTGGCGGGATTGTCAGGAGAGAGCCATGCATTGCGGACAGCCGGATCATTCTTGATGTCCATCATCACTATTGCCCCGAATGCATAGAAAGCAGGATAAAAGAAATAAAGCGCCAGTGCCATGGCAAGAAGAAGACCTCCAAGCCTTCTGGTAAATGCAAATGTCCTTAGTATTACTCCCATCACAAACAGTGCGGGGAACAGGGCAACGGCAATGAAACGCAGCAGGATTTCCTGGAATTTGGTGATCATCATGATTTTTATGGCCCAGTCAAACACCTGTGCCTTTATTGTATTGCCCATTGTAAAGAAACCCTTCCAGGGGGTGAATGTAAAGAACCCTGCCTTTTCAAAAATGAATTCTATGTTGATGGTAAATTCTGCGAGCATGGAAGTGAATATATAGCTGAGATAAATGTCAAATGCAAACCTTTTTGCCTCATCGAATATCTCCCGCAGATACCATATGCCAAGCCGCATGTGGCAGGACTGTACGCCGTGATAAACCGAAGTTTCTGCCGCTCCTATGCGGTCATCCTGAAAATTGCAGATGTTGGTAAGCTGCCATGGCTGTACTGCTCCATCAACTTCATACTGCACCCAGGTCATTGCACTGCCGCCATCCCCTATAAGGGCAGTCTTTATAACATTGTCAATTATAGGAAGTCCGGTAATTGCCATGGAAAGAATGATTGCAGAATAGAAAACCTCAACAAGCTCCATCTTGGCCCAGCCCTTCATCTTGTCATTCTGCAGGAGTTCTGAAAGCATCCAGATAATGGATATGATTACGACTGTAAGTCCCATTGCAGCACCGGCAACAGGCAGCCATGCCCCCCAAAAATCCAGTACAGTAGCCATATCACATCTTTCCAACAATAAATTTGGTCATAGCATTTATGAAAGCTATGGTAACAAGCATCGAGAGCGCAGGAAGGAACAGTGAAAGCAGTGAAAGCTTTGATATCTGTTCCATGAAAACCGTGAACTGGCCCATTGTCATGAGATTCAGCAATCCTTCTGAGAAGATCTGTGCAAGTATAGTTCCTGCAGCCTGTCCGCCGGGAAAGAAGCTGAAGACCGGATTGACGCTTGGATTTATCACAACACCGTAAAGGCCATATTTGAAAGGACCGCAGACATCCTGTATAACAAATGTGGCGGCTGACGACTCATAGACAGTCGCGCCTATTTCATTGAAAATCATTCCGTTCAGCAGATAGGTTGTCGGAAATATTATCTGAAAGCCAAAGGCAAGCGAGATAAGGAATGCCCCTGCATCACGGGTAGGCGGGAAGAACCGCAGGATAAGGCCTGCAGGAAGGATGAAATTCACCATTGTCTGATCCACAAGATAAAGAAGCGCTACCTGCACCGAGAGGCTTGCATAAACAGAAACCAGCCCCATGGCAAGCATGCTGGTGATATTGACAAAAGTATCGATTCCGGGAAAGACCTTGTAGGTGGATGTAAGGACAAATTCGCCTATTCTCCTGCTGATTGTGTTTAATATTGAGGTGCATGCCTGGATCTTGTAAACATCTATGAGGCCCTGGAGAACGCTTTCGATTACATCGTTGCGCAGATAAGCTATTGCAGCCTTGGGCGGGCTTGGATCCGCGCCGAACATAAGGGAAACCGCAGTCCCTGCAGCAAACAGTCCGACCACGAAAACAACAATAAAGAATGAGGATATAAGATTGGACATCTCCACGCTAAGATAGGCCTCCCATTCAGGGATTTTGAAAACTTTTGAGAGAAGGTATGTGATAAGAATGAAGAAAGATACGAAAAATGCAACTATTATTATGACGTCAGCATACTGGCCCACGGGTGTTCCGGCAAGAAGTCCCCTGAAATTTGTGAGCAGCATGAAAAGCAGGGCATAGATTACTGATGCGATAATGGCCCCGGTAAGAAGGTTTGTAGCCCATACAGTCGCCTTTGCCCTTGTTTCTGCTCCGGTAACCTGCCCTACAACATATGCTACTGCAGAAAGAACAACAAGCAGGACTATCAGGCTTGCAAGTACGGTCTGGCCAAGCTGCCTTAGCTGGTCTGCAAGAGTAACCACTTCTATATCACCTTGCGATCCGCCCTGCAGGATACCGGGAACGATAAAATTCATCATCACTATTGCCATAACTGATATGCCGGCTGCAACAAGCATTCCCTGCGCCCACACGGTCGCTTTTGCCCTGGTCTCGGCACCAAAAAAGTTTCCTATAACATAGGCTGCTGCTGCAAGAACAACCATGAGCATTATCATGGCCCCGGCTATTGCATAGATTATGGAAAGCTGTTCAATAAGTATTTCTGATGGGCCCTGCGCCAGCGCAATGGAAACCGTCAGCAAAAACAAAAATAATTTCTTCATGGCTACACGATCTTTGTAAGTCCTATTATTTCGGCTTCACCGCCGATCAGCAGGGATACGTTCCTGTACATTGTGACTGTTATGATTATTTCAAGAACCGTGGTAAACATTACAAGTATTATGAATGGGCTTAATATTGTCAGCTCACGGATGATGAAATAGTAAAGGCCTGCAGAAGTGCTTGGAGGCATAAGCGGATTATTGAAGCCGGTAAAGAAGAAATCCCCTGTCATGCCCATCATGAATTTCCAGATATTCCAGATTGTGCTGATGAATCCGGTTACTGCGTCAACTGCAGTATTTGCAAGATGCTTGGCACTGCAGAAGAACCTTGTAAGATAGTTCCCATAGCATTCACTATCGCTTTCGCCCTGTGCAGTCTCCACAATGCTTGGAGCTTCAAACTCCCCAAGCAGATGGCTGGTCGGGTCCTTTGACTGTTCGACTGTGTCCTCTGCACCATCTATTGTCGCTTCGGATCCAAAGAAACTTGCCGATGAAGGATTATAAGTGAAATCTGCCGGCTTGTAGATATCGAATATCAGGTAGTTTGAAAGTATCAGTGCAAAGGGAAACACAAAGTAGAATGCAAATGAAAGAGCGATTATGCTTGACCCTGTCCTTCTGAGGAATGGGAATGCCCTCAGGGCTATCCCAAAAGGCAGAAGAAAGAGCGGAACTGCATCCCTTGCAAATAAAAGGAAGAATTCCTTTGCCCATATCAGGGTAATAAGATACCCCACTGATTCGACAACAACTGTGTGGGCATTGCTCAGAAGGGTAAGCCCTACAAACGGCGCCAGTGAAAAAGATATGACATTGAGTCCTGGAACCGGAGATCCCAGCGGGAAGCTGATGGTGGAAAGGAACCCGATAAGCGCTTCATAAAGATAAAGATCGATATATACATCCTTGAGCTTTGAGATCATTATTTCAATGCTGGCAATTGCAAGGTCAATGTGATTTGATGCAAGGCCCCCAATCTGGCCCCCGCCAGCTGCAAAACCCTGCCATTCCGAAGGCAGGCTCGCGGCCACAAGATTAAGAGTAATAGAATTTAGAAAAGTGTCAAAAGTAAACCAGAACATGATAATGAAAACCGAGAAAAAAAGTGCTGCGAGCTCCTCTTTTGCAAGTGCAGTAAGCTGGGGATTTTGCATAAAATATGAGATCATGTATGCAAATGCCACAATAAACACGCTGAGCATTAGGGATACGCCTATGAATGACAAGGCGGCCGGGGGCATTGCGATGAGTATCGGAAGGAGGAAGTCCATGAGTTATCTCCTATTTTTAATAATATACTTATGAATATAAGAATAAAAAGGCTAATCTTTGAGAGTGTAAATATGAAAAGAAGCTATATTAGGAACATTAAAGTCGGAGAAAAGGTAAAAATAGCCGGCTGGGTTCATGATTTCAGGGATTTGGGAAAGCTCAAATTCGTGCTTGTAAGGGATTTGACAGGGGTGGTCCAGGTAATTCTCAAAAAAGGGGATGTTTCAGATGAGCTTATGGACAGGGTCAGTCCTAACAGGGAGGATGTTGTTGAATTTACTGGAACGGCAAGGGAAAAAAAGAACGGGGGGATTGAGATTGCTGCAGAGGACTATCAGCATCTCAACAGCGTTGAGATAAAGCTTCCGGTAGACCCCACAGGAGTTGTGCCCTCAGAACTCGATACCCGTATAGATTACAGGTATATTGACCTGAGGAAAAAGGATATTTCGCTCATATTCAGAACAAAATCAATTGCTGCAAGGGCATTCAGGGAAAAGCTTGAAGAGCTGGAATTTATTGAGATTCATCCTTCTGCAATTACCGGGGCAGCCACTGAAGGCGGGGCTGATGTTTTCAAACTCAGGTATTTTGAAAATGAAGCTTACCTTGTCCAGTCTCCCCAGCTTTACAAGCAGATGGCAGTGATCGGAGGGCTTGACAGGGTAACAATGACAATGCCGGTATTCAGGGCGGAAAAGCACAACACCACTTCGCACCTGAATGAGATAACCCAGATGGACATTGAAATGGGATTTGCTGACCACAATGAAGCAATGGATATTCTTGAGCAGACAACCCTGCACATTCTGAAAAGGGTAAAGAAAGAAGTGGGGAATGAAATTGCAGAGGCATTCAAAAAAGAGGTAACTGTTCCGGCAAAGATTCCAAGATACACTTACACAGAGCTCATTGGGAAACTGAACAGCAACGGATTTGAGATGAAGCACGGATGGGACTTTACAAGGGAAGCTGAGAAAAAACTTGATGAAGTCCTTAATGACGAGCTGTATCTCGTATATGACTGGCCCACGGAGATAAGGGCATTTTATTCCATGCCAACAGAACAGGATGAAAACATCTGCCATGCATTTGATCTTGTTTACAGGGGGCTGGAAATTTCCAGCGGCGCAAAACGTATACACATACCTGCACTCCTGGAAAAGGCACTGGCAAAGAGAGGGCTTGATCCTGCAGGCTTTGAATTCTATATCAAGGCATTCAGGACCGGCGCTCCTCCCCATTCAGGCTGGTCAATCGGGCTGGAAAGGCTTGTTATGAAGATCTGCAACCAGGAAAACATAAGGGAATGCATGATGTTTCCCAGAGACAGAACAAGGTTAATGCCATGATACTGATAAGCAATGATGACGGAGATTCTTTTGGTGCAAGGGCTTTGCTTAAAGCGGCAAAGCAGCTCGGCAAAGCATATGCAATTGTCCCAAACAGGCAGAGAAGCGCTGTTTCGCGGGCATTGACATTGCACAAGCCGCTCAGGGTGCATGATGCCGGCAATGGCCTTTACACACTGAACGGCACCCCGGCAGACTGCATTGTCTTTTCATTGTTTTCAGGAGAATTCGAAAAGCCGGATCTTATATTGTCAGGGATCAACTGGGGCAACAACTGCGGCCTTGGCCCGATAATAGGATCCGGAACTGTGGGCGCCTGCTGGATGGCGGCTCTTGAAGGGATACCTTCAATAGCATTTTCATTGCAGAAAACCGGCCATGACTGGAGAAAAAATGAGAACTGGGGAAATGAGCAGCACCTTATAGACGCTGTTTTGAGGGTGGTGAAGGAACTGAAGCCAAAGCTTGGCACAGACAAATTTTTCAATGTCAATCTTCCTGAAAACCCATTGGATGCAGAAATATTTTACACGAACAGGCTCCAGAGAAAAAACTACAGAACGGTTGTTGAAAAACGCCACGATCCCAACAATGTGCCGTATTTCTGGACAAGCGGAATTCATACCCCTCCTGAAGAAGAAACTGATCTTCACGAAGTCATGGTCAGAAACAGGATAGCAATAAGCGAGATATCGCTTTGGGTGAGCAGATGAAGGCGCTTATTACAGGAGGAGGCCGGGGGATAGGACTTGCCATAGCAAGGAAATTTGCGGAAAACGGTATTGATCTGATAATTATCGGAAGAAACGCAAAAACACTTGAAACTGCAAGAAAAGAACTTGGGAAAAAAGTGAATGTTCAATCTTTTGTCTGTGATGTATCAGACGACAGCCAGATAAAAGAGCTGATGGAAAAAGCTGATGGCTTTGATATCCTGGTCAACAATGCGGGCGTGCTCGGATACAGGGAATTCGCTGACAGTCCGGCTGAAGAAATTGATTACATGCTGGACATAAACCTGCGCGGCCTGATGATGTTCACAAAAGCTGCGATTCCAAAAATGAAAAAAGGCGTCATAATAAACATTGCGTCAGGTGCAGGGAAAAGCGGATATCCGAAGATGGCAGTATACTGCGCAACAAAATTCGGGGTGATTGGATTCACTGAATCATTGGCCATGGAACTGAAAGACATAAAAGTATTTTCAGTATGCCCTTCAGATACCCAGACAGAAATGTGGTCATCCCGGTTTGAGAGGCCGGCAACTTATCAGCCTGAAGACGTTGCAGGGGTTGTCTGGAAGGTTTTTGAAAATGCAGACACTATCAGGCCCGGATCGGCAATTGATGTGACCTTTGAGCTGACAGACTTGAGAAAATTCAGGTTTCTCAGGAACTAGGATTACACCGGGGACTTTCTTGTTTTTACGTGTACTGTTGCATTGAATTTTTTCTTTAAAAGCGATTTTGCGGCCTTAATTCTTTCGCCGTCACGGCCTATTGCAATACCCCTGTCTTTTTCATCAACAGTCATCATCAGTGCCGTTTCTCCCATGACATTCCTTGCTTCAATGTCAAGTATCTGGACATTGCCGAAAAAGCTTTTCAGGAAATCCTCGGGAGTTTCCTTGTCTGCAACAATAACAACACGCTTCCGGAACATTTTCCTGAGTTTCTCTATGTTGGAAGCCTGTTTTCCTATTGCCTTGCCCAGGGTTTCTTCGCTCACAAGAAAAACCAGTGATGATGAGGATATGACATAATCAGTAGGCATCACATGGGTTATTTTTTCAAAAGTTGAAAAAATCTTAAGGTCATCCTCGTTCAGTTCAACCATAAAATCATTTGACCAGTTCCAGTATGTTGGAAGCTCCAGCATCGAATATGGATAAAACTGCTATCGGGAACGGACGACCGCAGACAGATCCGAGTTCCATTGAACTTCCCTGAAATACGATTACGGGAATTTTGGAAATCTTTGCATAATATTCTACTTTGACTTTTGTTTCATCCGGAGTATTTGATGCAACGACAAAAAGTTTTGCTCCGCCAAGAAGGCTTGTCTTGATTCCTTTTCTTGATCCGAAATCGACCTTTCCGCTTTCAACAGCAAGCCTCACTGCAGTTGTCAGGGGATTCTCTCTTTCTTTTTTGGTTTTTCTTCTTCTGACAAACTTTTTCTTCTTGGGTGCTTTTTCTTCTTCAACGTTCTCTTCGGTTGTCTCTTCCGCTTCTTCTGTTTCCTCTGCCATTTCTGCTCACCATTATTTCTTCATAACAAGCCTGATTTTTCCTGTTCCTACAGGAACCGTCTGCCCTACAATGATATTCTCAGTAACACCTATAAGTTTTTCTTCCTCTGCAAATGCACTTGCATTGATAAGGTGCTTGATCGTCTCTTCGAAAGCCGCCCTTCCCAGAACGCCGACCTTTTCTCCTGAAAGGCCGTGCCTTCCGATTGACTTGATCTCGCCGTCATATGTCATTGCATCTGCAATAAGCATAATATGCCTTATATCCACAAAAAGCCCCTGCATGTCAAGAACATCCTTGATTTCCCGGACTATTGCATTCCGTGCAGCTTCTATACCAAAAACCCTTTCAATTTCCTTGATATTGTTGGTGTATATTCTTTTTGGATCAACTGCAGAATGCTCGCTTGCGCCAAGGATATTGAATCCTGCTGCGCGGATAAAGTACTCCTCGCCTTTTATCACTACTGCCTTGGAAATCCCCGGAATGCCGCGTACAATTGCCCCTTTTATTTTCTGTGCCATTTTTCTTACGCTTTTTGCAGTTATCTTCTTTTCTTTCTTGCCGTCGGTTTTCCTGGGCTTTATGATTATTGTCTGGCCGTCTATTTTTGGATTCTCGTCAAATGATTCAACTGCCTTCCTGAGCATTGTAAAGGTAATTGCCTGCGACTTTGCATCTTTTTCATTGTAGATGATCTTGATCATCAGCTTCTCGAGGTCATCCTCAACATCAGCAACATCATTGACAAAAACTGATGCAAGTTCCTTTGCAACTTTTTCAGCTTCTGTCCTGCTTCTCGAGTATGTGCTTTTAAGATATACATCAATGATCGGCTTTTTGGGTTCTTTTTTTGCATCCACTATCTCGATAAGCCTTGGAAGTCCGGTGGGCACGTGTTCTGCAACACCTGCATAGTGGAAAGTACGCATGGTCATCTGCGTACCGGGTTCGCCAATGCTTTGCGCACTGACAACTCCAACAGCCTCATATGGAGGAATCAAAATGCTTGTTTTCTTCATAATCATCACCTATGCAGTATCAACATCATCCTGTTTTGTTCCCTCAACTGCTGCAGTTGTTGATGAGAACATCGGGTCCTTGCCGTCACCGCCGTAAATAAACTGTACCACACTCATGTCGGCATTCCTGACAGACATGTCATCGTAGACAACAAGGTCCTGCAGTGCATTTATCAGCCTCCTCTGCATGTAACCTGAACGGGCAGTCCTGATGGCAGTATTGACCAGGGCTTCCCTTCCGCCCATGGAGTGCTCAAGGAACTCGTATGGCGTAAGCCCTTTCTGGAATGATGAATAAACAAATCCTTTTTCTGCGCCTGTAAGAGTCCCTCTTTTGAAATAGGGCAGAAGCCTTCCCTTATAGCCTCTTGCAAGCCTCTTTGACCTTACAGTCTGCTGTGCAACAAGTGCTGACATCTGAATTGCATTAAGCAGTGATCCTCTTGCTCCGATCTTGGCCATGATAACTGATGGATTGTCCTTCCCAAGGTCGCTTTCAACTATCTTACCGACGTCGATTCTTGTCTTTGTTGTCGTTTCCATGATAAGACCTTCAAGGGTTTCCTGCAGTGTCATTCCAGGAGATCTCTCAAGCGACTTGTTCTTATATTGCATTATAAGATTGTCAATTTCCCGGTTCATTTTTCCGACAATTTCGTTGATCTTTTCAACACCTTTCGGCGATATTGTATAATCATTGAGAGATACGCTGAGGCCGTGATAGGAAAGCGCCTCAAGCGCTATTTTTGTTGCGCTGTCTATGAAATTTCTTGTGTATTCCGGTCCATGGACAATGAACATTCTTTCAAGAAGTTCCCCTTCCATTGCCTTGCTTTCAATAGCGCCTTTCTGGAGAACGCCGTTCTTTATTATTATTTCATCTCCAAGCTTTGAAATCACCCTGAGATTGGTATCGTCAGGAAGGAGCTGTGAGAAGAGATTCTTTCCTGAATATCTCCCTCCTTTGACATCTGACTTTGGAAGCTCGTTTATGCCGACAAGATAAAGCAGGTTTGACGCCTCGTCCCTTGAGAATGTGGTATCATCATGGGTAAGGAAATAAAGCCCTGAAACATGGTCTTCCTGCGGCTTGATTATTGCATGGCCGTGTCTTGGTGAAAGAAGCTGCTTTTCAACTTTTGCAAGATATCTTGCTTCAGCCTGCGCCTCCTCGGTCTGCATTATGTGCAGGTTCATTTCGTCTCCATCAAAGTCTGCGTTGTATGGTGAAACAGTAACCGGATTGAGCCTGAATGTCTTTCCCGGCATCACCCTTACCTCATGTGCCATCATTGAGATCCTGTGAAGGGATGGCTGCCTGTTGAACAATGCAATATCGCCGTTAATTATCTGCCTCTCTATTACGGATCCTACTTTCAGGGCTTCGGCCTGCTCTTTTCTCATTTCATCGGTGTCGCCGACCTTTATTCTTCTTCCGTCTGCCCTGAGTATATATACCGCCCTTGGATAGTCCGGCGATAGTATGAGAGTTTTGCAGTAGTCAACATTCCATTCGGTAACATTCAGCGGAATTGTAAGCTCCCTTGCAATTGACTGGGGAACTCCGACCTCGTCAAGCCTGAGCCTTGGATCAGGGGATATCACAGTTCTGGCAGAGAAATTGACACGCTTTCCTGAAAGGTTGTATCTGAAACGCCCTTCCTTTCCTTTCAGCCTCTGTGCCAGGGTTTTCAGTGGCCTTCCGGATCTGTGCCTTGCCGGAGGTATGTTTGCAGTTTCATTATCGAGATAGGTTGTAACATGATACTGAAGAAGTTCCCAAAGGTCTTCAATGATAAGCTGGGGTGCGCCTGCGTTTATATTTGCCTCGAGCTTCTGGTTGATCCTGATGACATCAACCAGCTTGTGCGTAAGGTCGTCTTCTGACCTTTCACCTGTTTCAAGGGTAATGGAAGGCCTCACATTGACCGGAGGAACAGGCAATGCAGTAATGATCATCCATTCCGGTCTTGTATACAATGGATCAAAGCTGAGTTCGCGGAGATCAGCATCAGAAATTCCTGCCAGCCAGTCCCTCAGGTCATTCGGAAGCAGCATATCCTTTTCTTTCATGAATGTGGTTGGCTTGATGAGCTTGATTTCAGGAATCTCTGCATTGCAGTGGACGCATGCCTTGCTTACTTTCTTTTTCTTTCTTTCAACGGTTTCGACCGCTGCCTCTGCCTTGGCAGCATCTTTTTTATCCGGCTCGGATTTCTCTTCAGCTTCCACCTCAACATCCTTTATGTCTCCTTTTTTCAGGAGTTTGTGGCAGCTCGGGCAGGTATTTTTAAGGACATAAAGAAGGTGCTTTGCAAATTCAACGTGAACAACAGGACGCACAAGTTCAATGACGCCAAAATGGCCGGGACAGTTTTTCACAGTGCCTGCGCAAGTTTTGCATCTGAGACCCGGATCAACAACTCCAAGCCTGAGGTCAACAAGACCTCCGTCAATCGGATAGCCATCATCATCATATGTATCCGGCACTGTCACCTTGGCAACAGACATTTTCCGGATCATCTCTGGAGAGAACAGAGAGAATTTCAGTTGTCCAATAATTTTACGAACTTCGGCCATGAATATCACCTAACTTTTGTCCTTGAGGATTATCCTCGGGAATATGCAAAGAGATTGAATCTCGTCAAGAAGCAGCTTGAATGCATAGCTCATTTCAACAGGTTCGGAATCATCCGACTGCCCAAGCTTGCAGTAGTTCTTGTTCTGTGTGAAATCCGGAGTGGCAACACATCCGCTGTCAATACAGACATGCAGGGTTGTTTTGTCGGATTCTTCAAGAAGCCTTTCACGGATAAGCATGCTGGCTCCGTAACCAATAAGGCAGTCACGTTCCATCTCTCCGAACCTGAGTCCGCCTTCCCTTGCGCGGCCTTCAGTTGGCTGGTGCGTAAGCAGCTGGACAGGACCGCGGGATCTTACGTGCATTTTGTTTGAAACAAGATGATGAAGCCTTTGGTAGTAAACATTTCCTATAAATATTTTTGATTTGATCATTCTTCCTGTAATGCCATCGTAGAGGACTTCCTCTCCGAATTCATTGAAGCCGTTTTTCTTGAGTATTGCCTTGAACTGCTCTTCAGTATTTCCACTGAATGCAGTAGCGTCCATCAGCATTCCGCCTATTGCACCTGCCTTTCCGCCCAGCGTTTCCAGCAGATGCCCTGCAGTCATACGTGATGGTATGGCATGCGGATTGACAACAAGATCAGGGGTTATGCCTTTGCTTGTAAACGGCATGTCTTCCTGTGATACTTTCAGTCCAATAACACCTTTTTGTCCATGTCTGGACGCAAGCTTGTCCCCGATTTCAGGAACCTTGATGGACCTTACACGCACTTTCACCAGCCGGTTTCCGCTTGGCCCTTCCGTGATAAGAACAGAATCCACTTTTCCCTTTTCTCCGGTTTTCAGAGAAAGAGAACTTTCCCTTTTTTTCTCTTCAACTGTTCCGAAAACAGATATTTCCTCAAGGAATCTCGGGGGGGATGTCTTTCCCACAAGAACTTCCTTTCCATAAACATCGCTTTCAGGCATTATAATGCCGTCTTCTGCAAGGTTCTTGTATGATTCTTCGCCCCTGTAGCCCACAACTTCCGGGGTAGGCAGTTCTATAATGTCTTTCTGGCCGCCAGGGTACATCCTTTCCTCAGTTTCGTAGGTCTTGAACATTGCAATCCTGTGAAGGCCCCGGTCGATTGCAGACCGGTTCACAACAATTGCATCTGCCATGTTGTATCCATGATAGCTTGTAAGCGCAACAATGCAGTTCTGGCCTGCGGATTTTTCCTTAAGGTTCAGGGCCTTGTACAGCCTGGTCTGTACCATTGGTTCCTGGGGGTAGTACATTACATACCCGCGGGTGTCATACCTCTGGCCAAAGTTTGTTGAATATATGCCAAGGGACTGCTTGGCCATGGCGCATGCCATCGTAATTCTTGGAGAGGAATTGTGCTCAGGATATGGAAGAACCCCTGCAACAACGCCAAAAATATTGGCAGGATCAACTTCAAGATGGGTGTGCTCTGAAGTCAGCGATTCCTCATCAAGAGCTATCAGTGCATTTTCCTCTTCCTGCGCATCAAGATATTCTATTATCCCCATTTTGACAAGATGATGCCATGAAAGCTCGTTGTTTTTGATTCTTGCAAGAACGCCGGGGGCAAGTCTTGATTTGCCGTCTTCAACTACCACATAGGGCCTTCTTACACGCCCTTTGTCTGTAAGAATATGAAGTTCGTTAAGCCGGAGGTTATAATATATGTTTACCTGGCTTGAAAGTTCATTCATCCTTCTTCTTTCACGAAGACGCTTTGCAAGGCTCCTGCCATCAGGATGGCTGCCAACCTGCCTGCCATTAAGGAATATGTTTGTGATTTCTGATCTTTTCTTTTTTGCCATATTCTCACTCCTTTACATCATAGGCCTTCAAAACCCGGCCAATCTCTTCTTCATCCACGCCAATTGAAACTTCAGCCATAACGGCCAGGTTTTTCACCAGGGAACAGCTCGGACCTTCAGGGGTTTCGTTTGGACAAAGTTTTCCAAGATGGGTTCCATGAAGGTCTCTTGCCTTGAAGTGCGGATGCTTTTTGCTCAGCGGGGAGATAACCCTCCTCAGATGAGACAATGTTGAAACATAGCTGACACGATCGAGAAGCTGGGAGACTCCTGTTTGCCCTGCAATCCAGTTTCCTGTTGCCATTGCATATTTGACACGGTCACCAAGGACATCCTGCCGGATCAGGGTATGAACCTGCAGCCTTCTTCCACGGGCATCTGCCCTTGACGCCTGATAGACAAGATCCTTTATCAGGAACTGGAATGCGTATCTGAACAGCTCTTCCATCAAATCCCCGGCAAGCTTTACGCGCTTGTTGGAATAATGATCTTTGTCATCCGGAGCAACCTCCTTGTATGAAACTCTTGTCGCCCTTTCAGCCATCAGTATCAGGAACTTTGCCTTGTCATGGCGTGCACTCTTGTCAACGCCAATATGTGGAAGAAGATAGTTGTCAAGAAGATTTTCCATCCTGTTCATCCTGAATTCTGGGGGCTGGCCTGGTGAAAGCCTCCTGCTCAGCAGGTCTATTGCCTCTTCCTTTGTCTTGGATTGCTCATTCTCGAGATTCAGTATGACATCATTGCAGATGCGCCTTTCATCAGAGAATGCATGCAGTATTTTTTCATCTGTTTCCAAATCAAGAACGCGGAGCATCTGAATAAGCGGTATGCCGGCCGGGGTTGACGGAAATTCAACATTGAAAATGCCATCCTGGGTTCTGTCAACAACACACCTGGCCCTGAAACCATAATGAGTGGAGAATATCTTGGAGACTATGCCATTTCTTTCATTTGTCACCATAAGCTTGTTTGGAACCAGGTCTTCAATGGATGTCAGTACCCTTTCCGATCCGTTGATGACAAAATATCCTCCCGGGTCATCAGGATCTTCGCCGTTTTCAATAAGCTCATCGCGCCTCATGTTGGAAAGATAGCAGAGCTTGGATTTGAGCATGACTGGCACTTCGCCAACAAACACATCTGAATAAACCGGCCTTTCCACTCCGTTGAAAACAGGTATTATCTCAAGGAATATGGGGGCCGAATAGCTCAGGTTCCTCAGTCTTGCCTCGCTTGGGAAAATCTGCCTGTAGCCTCCCTTCACTTCATAGTACCTGGGCTGCTCAATCCTTACTTTCCCGAGCTTGAGTTCAAAACCTTCAACATTCGTTTGCACCTTTCCAATCCTGTCAACAACCTGCTGAATTCCAACATCCAAAAATTTGTTGTAGGAAAGAATCTGCTGATTCACCAGAGAGTTTGATTTAAAGTAAGACTCAATCAAAGCTTCAACCATGGACTTCACCCGAAAAATTAAACAACAACGCGATAGGTCAGGTATTTTCCTGTACCATCGTCTCTCTGTATTCTGATTATATTCCCTGTTTCTGCTTTCAGCGCTGCTGCCGCAGGATCAGTGGATCGGATTCTTGGAAGCTGCCTCTCATTTATGCCATACTGCTTGAGAACTTTTGCTTTTTCAGCTTCGGTAAGAACTTTCATTTCGGAAACCAGTTTATGAGACAAAACGTCAATTGTAGTTGATTCTTGTTTTTTCTTTTTTACCAAGCAGGACCACCCAGAATATAAATTAGAACGCCAGCAATGTGGCTAGCACCCCGAGTAAAGGAACTTTAGAAGGAAAGGTTTATAACAGTTTCCCAGATGCCGGCACAATATGCATTTTGGCCATGCATGTGTTTAATAAACATAAGCTGACATAAAAAAACAAAAGGTGGAGTCTATGATCCAGAAAGTAACACCAAAAGAGTTTTCTGAATTGTGCAAAAAATTTGATAATACCAGATCCTGGAAAAGTGAAAGAACCCTGCACAGAAGGAATGATGGAAGGATAGGAAGGGTTTTCTGTGCTTCCCATGGCAATTGCGCACTGGTTGCGTCATTCATTAAGGACAGCATTGCACAGAAAGGTCAAAGCGAGCCTCCTGAAAGCTACGAGAACGGAACATGGGACATGATGCTAATGATCAGGAAGGACGCCCGGCCCCAGATGAAAGTGCTGATCGATCTTTTTGACAGGAAAGCCCACTACATAAGCATGGAACCCAGTATCTCCATAGATCCCGCCTACAATGCCATATTCCGGAAGCAGGGCGAAAGTGCTGAAATAATGGTGGATATGATCAGCAAAGAGATAGATATGCTCAATGCAGTTATCGAAAGAGTCATCAATGACAGGAAGGTAAAGAAAGGGTATGACAATATTGAATGTGCTGAAGCACTGGAACTGGCTCTTGGCCGCCTTCCTGCAGAAAACAACGCAAAGTCAGGAGTTAAAGAGGCAACAGAAGGGATTCTGAACTCATGCCGGACAAAGTATTATGAAATGCTCGGAGCCCTTTCCAAAGACCGGGAACTGATTACTGCAATGGAAATTATTGCTGACAAGGATTAAATTCCCTATTATCCTTATTAATTCCCATGATTTTGATTATTGACAACGGCTCACAGTACACTCATCTGATCAAAAGGAACTGCAGGGAGCTCGGCCAGGATGCCGAGATGCTTTATGCAAAGGCTGATTATTCAATAGTAGAGGAAATGATGAAAACAGGGCTTGGAAAAATAATAATTTCAGGCGGCCCGAAATCAGTTTATGAGGAAGCGCCGAACATAGGAACAAAGATATGTGAAAAAGTCCGCGATAATGAAATCAGGCTGCCCCTGCTCGGGATATGCTATGGCCATCAGATGATTGCGCATGTTTTTGGAGGCAGGGTCGAGAAAGGCAGTTCCGCAGAATATGGTTTTGGGGAAATAGAGATTGATGATGGCGATGTCCTGTTCAAGGATATCCCGAAAAAACTCAAAGTGTGGGTTTCCCACTATGACCAGGTAGTAAAAGTCCCTGAAGGGTTTGCAGCGCTGGCACATTCTGATGCCTGCGCCATTGAAGCGATGAAGCACCTTGAAAGGCATATTTACGGGGTCCAGTTCCATCCAGAAGTTTGGCACACTGACCATGGAGGAAGGATTCTGGCCAATTTCCTTGAGTGCAAAAGCTAGCGGAACCCTCCGCCTCCCGAGCTTCCTCCGCTGAAGCCGCCTCCGCCCCCTGAGCTCCAGCCTCCTGAAGAACTTCTTGAAAATCCGCTCCTGTTGCCGTGCCTTGAAAGATTGGAGAGTGAAGTTGCAGATGAATAGAAAACAAAGGAACTTGCCATGATTCCTTCCATCTTTTCCATGCGCTTCCTTGTAAGATCATCAAGTTCCGGGAAGTGCTTTTCAACTTTTTTTGCAAGGCCCATTGCAGTTGCATATACCAGTATCCGGTCCCATATCGCAACAGATGACGGAGGATATTCTTTTATCCTGCTTGACTGCAGGCCGCGCCTGAAAGCATCCCATTTCTCAAACTTCTCCTCGCTGCCTTTCGGAGGGGTTGGTGCAATGTAGGACAATGCTGCAAACAAATAGGCAATGATGCTTGCAATGAGCAGGATTGCCGCAGATATCAGTTCCGTAAGATCATCGGGGAAGAAAAATGGAGCCAGGAATATCACGCCTGCAAAGAAAAGGAATGCAGGGAATACAAGTACCCCTGTTTTGTTGTTCTTTGATTTTATCAGCTTCTCGGAGCCGGTGGAATTAAGTAATGCCTTCAGTGACTTCTGGAACCCGCTGAATTTTTCTGAAACAGGATGCTTCTCTGCAGCGCTTTTGGAACTGACCTTGTTGAATTCTTTGGCAAGCTCATCAAGGTCAACCTCCTTCTTTTCAAAGAATATCATATCAACCACAGCCTGCTCATGGGCACTGAGCGTCTCCTGCTTTTTCAGCATGAGTATTGTCCTTTGCTTTTCTGTTGAAACGGCATCCTTATGGAGTTCGATAATGTCAATGATCCTGAGACGGATGAGATCAAGGATTATTGCTGCGAGCGCATTCTTTTCCAGGATTTCGTTGTTCACAAGCACTGCTGCAACTATTGGATTGTCATCTGACGGAGGGAGTATGGATTCCTGGTATTTCGGCTTCCTTCTCTTCACATATGCGTGAAGCGCAAATATTGCTGAAAGGAGGAATGCAGGAACGCAGCAGAACAATGGCGATGGAGATGGTTCAACTACAGGCCCGGAGCCATAAAGTTCGCGCTCGTTTTCAAGGATTTCAAGGGCCGATCCTTCAATTCTTTTTCCAGGAATGCCCTTGTCGAAAAGATAGCAGCCGCCCACATAATTTCCTGGAGGCACGCCCTCCAGTTCAACAACAATGGAAAGATCATCCAGGTATGCATTTCCCTTTTTTTCTGAATAGATCTCAAAATGGATTTCCTTGCTGCGGGAGGATTCCGGAAGGGTCATTGTTGCCCGGAATTGTTTTGTTGAAGCATCCCAGTTTGCGCCATAATGCTCATAGCAGATGCGCGCAAAATCATCAAATATCTCAATTTTGTTTTTCAAAGTATAGTTGAGCTGAACGGTATTTGTGCCGGGGCGGGTTTCGGTCCAGACAATTTCATAGTTGCCATCATACATCTGCTTCCTGAAGCCGCTTGGCTTGCCGTCAACAAGCACGGAAGTTACAACAATATCATCAAGAGAACTGATTTCAGCAGGCCTTATTGACCTGAAGCCTTCATTGTACTGCTGGTCAAGATCAAAAATGATTTTTTCATATATCAGGACGTCGCCGTTTTCAAGAATTGCAGCATGATTTTCGTATGATTCAATGGTGAATGCAAAGCAGGAATAAAGCAGCAGCAGGAAAATCAGGGAAATGCGCATAAAGAAAAAACAATGGAAAAGAATATAAGTGGTTTCAATCAGTGGCTCAAAACATTCTGCAGGAGGTCCTCCTCATTCTTGAAATGATAATCTGCCTTGAGGAATTTTTCCATAAAGTTCCTTTGCCTTCCTATTTTCTGCGATGCATCAAATATGAATTCAAATCCTGACCACATCAGATACCAGAGCAATGGAGATATCAGGGCAGCTACAAATGTCTGCACTTCTGGCGGCAGGGCGAGCAGGCTCAGGGAAACTGCCAGGCCAAGGGCTACGCGCAGTAAACCTTTTTTCAGGCGCTCCTGCCCTGCCTTATGCAGATGTTTGAGCCTCCCCCTGAAATAGTCCTTCAGCCTCTTTTTTATAAGGGCCTCCTGTTTTTCAGAGCGGACAGACCCGGGCAATGTGAATGTAACCGCAACCGATCCTTTGGGGGTTTCAATATAGCGTCTTTTCAGCTCATTGAGAAAATCAGCCGAAAGCAGGCGGGTTTGATATTGTGACGGATCAAAATCTGAGAAGATGTCATCATAGCTGTCAAGTGCAACATTGACCGATTGAAACGCATCTGAAACTTTTTTTGGCTCTTCCATAATTTCACTTCAGCGGGTTATGTCTTTTACCTGCAGCTGGTCCAGGTATTCCTGGTGCTTTGCAAAATATTCCCGGGATGGCTTTAATGCTTCTATGAGCTCATTGGCCACTGCTGCTTTGAGATCCGCTGGATGAAGCTTTCCTTTTGAGAAGACCTCTTTTAGCTGGTTTGCATCCAGTATTTCCAGATCCCCGCCGAATTTTTCCGGCCTTTCAATTTTCATGGGCTTATCCCTGAGAAAAAGATATTCAGCATATTCAATCAGTGGATTCCCTTCAACTGTTTTTTCAGGGCAGTATGCTTTTTTTATCTTTGACCGGATTTCTTCTTCGGAATCATGGATGAAAATTGCCGTTGAAGGCTTTGATTTGCTCATTTTCTGATCAACGGCTTCATCAGGATTCATCCTCTGCACCCCCTGCAGCCCGGGCAAAAGATGATGGTGGAGTGCGGCAAAATCCTTTTTGTAATTGTGCGAAAGCTCCTTGGCAAGCATGTGAACTTTTCTCTGGTCCATTCCTGAGTGGGCCAGTTGCACGTCCAGCATAAAAATGTCTGCTGCCTGCATAGCAGGATAGAAAATAACGCCTGAGGAGGTTACATCGGATTCCTTTCTTCCCATGATGGTTATGCATCTCAGCATCCGCTTTATTGTAGTGTCCTTTGCTATGGTAAGAACTTCTTTCCAGTATTCCTTGTCATACAGATCGCTTGCAAGAACATATTCAACATTTTCCAGCCCCAGTGAATGGAAGGTGTGCTTGAAATACCCTGCGGCAACTTTCTGGATTTTTTCCAGATCCCCTCCAAGCTTGCCGTTGATGTATGAATGGTAGTCTGCAAGGAAGATTTTGGTTTTCAATCCTGCTTTCTGGAAATCCCGGATCTTCAAAGCAGTGCATAGTCCTGTTCCGAGATGGACTTTTCCGGATATTTCAAAGCCGATATAGTGCTGCGGATGTTCGTAGTTTTCGAATATTTTTCTCAGATCTTCCTCTGTAACTATTTCTTCAGCCGGTTTTTTCCTGACCAGGCCGATCTTTGTTTCAATGTCCATAATTCCCACCGAACTGTTTTGAACTTAGGGAAGAGAGTATAAAAATATTTTCAATCATAGTCAGTGCTGTCTTTTGCGCAATATCAGCGTTGCCTTCGTAGCTCAGCGGTAGAGCGACTCTCTTGTAGTTTCCCGTTTACGGTTTCCTGATCCGGAAACTGGCTGCAGGAAACAGGAAAGGAGTAGGTCGGGGGTTCAAATCCCTCCGAGGGCTAGTCTTATTTTTTAAATAAAGGAATCCGATTTCAATCAAGTTTATTTTAATTGAATGAACTTAACATTAGTGTTAAGTTTATAAAATTTTAATCCATTTAGTCAGCTCATCCTCAACTTTATCAAAATCTGGAAGACCTTCAAAAAGAAGAGATTGAAGATCCTTTTTCCATAATATTTTTTTCTCTCTTAACTTTTCGAAAAATAGATCATTTGAGAATTCCAGATCATAAAAAGACAATTTTTCATTTACAAGATTTTTATTGAATTTTATCTTATTGGAAAGAAAATGAAGATCAAAAACATCCCTTGCCCGGTTCCTTGTTATTATTGCCCTGGCTTTTTCCGCTGCGACTTCAGACAATGACATGCCAGCGATTATTTTTGTTGGAAGATGATATGCAGGAAAATCTATTTTGATTGGCAGTGTTTTTTCAATCACTTTTTCTCTTCGGCTTATTTCTACATAGATATAACAAAGATCAGTATCCGAAGTATTCAAAGGTCCTTTTGCACTTATTCTGAAGGATAGAGTTAGATCATCCTCATTAATTGTTTTAACTGAATTTTCAAGACCAAAAAATGTTAGGTCTTCTGATACTTTTTCCTGAAGATCTTCTCTTAGACTCCCTGTTTCAGTAAAATCAAGATCTTCAGAAAATCTTTTCAAATTATGAGCAAACCAGAGATAGGTTCCTCCTTTGAAAACAAGTTGTTGCTCAGCAAGAGAAAGCAATGTCAATGTTTGAACATAATGTTTTTCCTGCTGCCATGGCTTAAGGGAAAAAAGCTTGGAGATTTTAATTAATTCATTTTTGTCAATCATAATAATTCCCTTAGTTTTTTGCTTCCTTTTCCGTGATATTTATTGATAAACTTCTCAAGTATTGAATGATTTAGTTTTTCCTTTATTTCAAGTATATCTTGAGTGGACAACATATTCAGATATACCAAATCAATAAATGCTTTTTCAGGCTCTGCAATGAAAAAATAACTATTTGCTTTTTTTATTTTTTTAAATCCAAAAAACAACTTTTCATTTATCTTATGATATTTGATTCCATCTATACTAATACTATTTTTTGTTGTTACACATTCAATATTCTTTGGAATCTGCTGAATAAGATTATGGAAAAGCAGGGCTGATCTTAATGAAACATATGAAGGTTCAATAATTTGAGTAGAGATTACAAAATCATCAAAAGAAAAACTGATTTTCCCCCTTTGAACTCTTTTTGCAAGTTTTTTCTTGACTAACCTTTCCATATATACTTTTGCATTGGCTTTTGATGTTCCTATAAGATTTGATAGCTGCTGTACACTAAAGACAGCTCTCGTACTTTTTTCAGCCAATTCTTTTATTTCATATAGATTCAATCGTCACACCCAAGTAACAATTTTGTTACCTGTAGATGATAGAACAAAAGAGATTTAAATATAGTCTTGGATTAAGATTAGGGCTTCGTATCTCGATGGATTTCAAAATAGGTAAGAAGAGGTTACACCCCTCCGAGGGCTTCTATATTTTGTATTATTTTGCTCTTTT
>JAFGPA010000003.1 GCA_016926175.1 Microcaldota archaeon | reverse complement strand
TTAATTAGAAAAATCGGGCTCGAGGGGATTTGAACCCCTGACCTAGTGGTGTCCTCCACCATTGGAGCCGGCATTCGAAGCCACTCACTCTGATCCAAGCTGAGCTACGAGCCCTGTTTATATATCTACTTTCTGTTTTTAAATTCCACAATCCAGAAAGGCAAAATTCCACTGTCCCTGGATTTCCTGACATCAACTGCATTCTCAGGCAGTTTCGGGATCCTTGCCAGAAAAGGAAAGATCTCATCGCCTATTACTATTTTTGCACCCGGGGTTGCAATTCTCATTATTTCTTTCAGCAGCTTATCCGGATTGTCAACATGATTGAAAATGCCAAAACAAAGGATTGCATCAAAGCTCCTGTCATTATAGGGAAGCTCCTCTGCATCGCCAAGCATCAGATCAGCCTTAATTCCCCATTTATCCAGGTTTTTCCTGCATTTATTGAGCATTTCCCTTGAAATATCGATTCCGAAAATCTCTCCTTCCGGCCCTATCTGTTCATGGATAAATGGAACGTTGGCTCCTGTTCCTATCCCAATGTCGGCAACCCTCTGCCCTTTTTTCAGTTCGAGTTTTTCAATGAGCCGTTTCCTCATGTTTTTTACAAAGGGCGTTCCTGCCCCGAAGAAAATATCATAGACTGGCCATACCATGCTGTAAAGCAGTTTGGAAAGCCTGTTTTTCATTTTGTAAGCACTTCACAGCCGTCTGCAGTTATCAGTATGGTGTGTTCCTTCTGCGAAACCAGCCCCCTGGAAACCTCTCTTAATACCGGGTACCCGCGGATGAAATGATTTTCAAGCAGTTCCTTCAGAGCAGCACTTACCAGCAGCTTTGACTTGAATTCCTTCCTGATCCATCTCTCTGCAAAAGGAAGCATGCCATAGTTGTTGATCACATGATCAATGATCTTTCTTGACTGCCTCATTCTTACTTTTGCCGGCGAATATATAGAGAAAATCTCTACCATGTCCAGATCCTCAACATGGCCCTGGCCTGTTGTTGCAAAGGGCTCCACAGCAAAGATTTCACCTTCCTTCAGCTGATAACTGTCATTTGTCCGTATGTTTGGTATTTCCACGCCGGCATGAAGCTCATTGGATTTTATCATATGTCCTGAAAGATTTGATATGGGATTGTAGCCATATCCCTTGATTGTCTCTTCTATGATGCCTCCTATCTCTCCTACCGGTACGCCGGGCCTGATGCTTTCAATGGCCTTTTCAAGCGCTTTTTCAGATGCTTCTACAAGCTTTTCGTTCTGGCTTCCAAGGTCAATGGTATAGGCAGTGTCAGAAAGGCCTCCATTAATCTCAATGCCCATATCAACTTTTACAAGATCGGTTTCCCCAAGGGTTTCCTCCGAGCCAAATCCAGGTGTGTAATGGGCGGCTATGTCGTTGATTGAAATATTGACTGGAAATGCAGGGTTTCCTCCTTCATCAGTTATCATTTTTTCAATTGTTTCAGCAACATCAAGCAGGGATTCGCCAACCATTATCAGCGCCTTGCTTTCTTCCCTGATTTTTGAAGCCATTTTTCCGGCTTCTCTGAAAGATTCAATCTCCGGTTCTGTCATTTCTGCATTCTCTCGTGGAAATTTTATAAAGAGAATCATGTTACATATATTTAAAAAACATGTATAACATAATCTTACTTATGAAGCCACAGGATAGACAGAAGCCTCTGCTTCCGCCCTGGATGATTCCGCAGAAACCGGAAAAGCCAAGAATCCAGCCTGAGCTTCAGCTGCCTCTTGAGGAGTCCATCAGAATTCCAAGGGGAACTCCTGCAAAAAAACCTGAAAGGGGCTATGATGAGATCCAGATATTCTGAAGCTGGCATCGTTTGAAATATCCATTTGTTCAATTTATATGTGATGACAGTTGCAGATTTAGTCAAGGAAAGATTTGGAGAGCTCACTCCAATACAAAAACTTGCCATTCCGCGAGTGTTATCAGGGCAAAATGTCCTTATTCTTGCGCCCACAGGTTCAGGAAAAACCGAAGCGGCCCTGCTTCCTATTCTGGAAAAAATCCAGGGAAAAAGCACAGGCATCTGTGCATTGTATATAACCCCTTTGCGTGCACTGTCCAGGGACCTGAAGCAAAGGTTCAACTGGTGGTGCGACAGGCTTCAGGTCAGCCATGACATCCGATCAGGCGATACCACCCAGGCAACAAGGACAAAGCACAGGAAGAACCCCCCCAAAATACTGCTTACAACTGTTGAATCCCTGCAGGCACTGATGATGGGGAAGGTGATGCGAAAGCACATGGCAAACATCAAATTCGTCATTGTTGACGAGGTCCACGATATTGTTGACAATAAAAGGGGAGCACAGCTTTCCATGGGTCTTGAAAGGCTTTCGGAAATTGCAGATTTCAAAAGAATTGCCATCAGTGCAACTGTTGCCAATGAATCAGAAGCGGCAAAGCTGGTGTTTGGAGAGCGTGCATATGCCCTCTGTGAAGCAGGTAAAAACCGGAAAATGGCCATCACAACAGAAAAGCAAAGCAATGAAAGGATAGGAGAGCTCTCAGGAAAACACAGATCCCTTATTTTTGTTAATACAAGAAGCACTGCAGAGGAGCTTGGAGCGTCTCTCAGGAAAATAGGCGCGCCCATAGCAGTTCATCACGGCTCCCTTTCAAAAGATGTCCGTCTGTCAACAGAAGACGAGTTCAAATCAGGAAAGATCAACTCAGTAATCTGCACATCCTCCCTGGAGCTCGGCATTGATATTGGAGAGGTTTCCCTGGTTATGCAGTATGGGTCCCCGCATCAGGTCTTTCGTCTGATCCAAAGAATCGGAAGATCAGGCCATAGCATGGAAAAACTTCCAAAAGGAATTATCTTCACATCTGATTTTGATGATTTTCTTGAATCAAAGGTAATTGCTGTTTTTGCGGAAAACGGTTTCCTGGAAGAAAAAAAAGTTGAAAAAGGGGCAATGGATGTTGTTGCACACCAGCTTGTCGGGATACTTCTTGACCGGGGCAGAATCACGCTTGCTGATGCACACAATATTCTTTCCCGTTCCTATGCCTATGGTTTAAGCTATGATAAGCTGAGGATGGTCGCCCTTCAGCTCTATGGCGAAAGCATACTCTACTATGATGAAACTGAAAAGGATATCCATCTGAAAGCCAAGCCCAGGGCAAGGGAATACTACTACACTTTCCTGAGTACAATACCCAAAACAAAAAGATTTTTCATGAAAGATATATCTTCAAATAAAATAATTTCATTGCTTGATGAGGAGTTTGTAGTAAATCTTGAGACGGGCTCAAGTTTCCTTTCCCAGGGCAAGCCCTGGACTGTTGTTGACATCACCCAGGATGCAGTTCTTGCAGAGCCTGTTGCGGCGTCGGAAATTATGGTTCCATCATGGACAGGAGAGGAGATCCCTGTTTCATTCGAAGTTGCCCGGGAAGTGGGAAAAATGAGGTCAGCAAAACCCACAGATCCTCTTCCGGATGACAAAAAAGTGATAATAGAGATAATTCAGGACCTTATAGTTGTCCATGCCTGTTTTGGCAATAAGGTAAACGAAGGCATTGCAAGGATATTCTCGAAAAAATTATCCGATCTTCTTGGGGAAAGCGTGTGGGCTATTGCCGATCCATACCGGATAATGATCAAGCTTCCCTATCCACTGAAGCAGGAGCATATCCGAAAAGCCTTTCTTTCCATCAGCAATGTGAAGATCCAGCTTCTCGAAGTTCTTGGAACTTCTGCTTTGCTCAGATTCAAGTTTTTGCATGTGGGAAGGATGTTCGGACTGCTGGCCGAGGACGCAAATGTTTCGCACAGGTTCATTTCAGCCATGCGCTATTCTGTTGTCTATGAGGAAACTGTCCGTTCCATTTTCTTCAGATATTTTGATGTTCCAAAAACAGAAGAAGTGCTGGATTTGATACGCAGCAGGAAAATGGCCCTGGTTGTCGATGAAAGGGAAAAACCAAGCTTCTTTGCCGCGATTGGCATATCAAGGCTTAATTCCGGAGAATCAGTTGGCGCATTTGAGCCCCGCGAAAGAATAGTTTCAGCCTTCCGGGAGAACGTCCTGTCTAAAACCCTTAGTCTTGCATGTACCGGCTGCGGAGCCACAAGGTTCATGCATCTTGCAGGGGCACCTGATGAAATCAGATGCCACAAATGCAACAAAAAAACCCTTGGCATAAAAGGGGATGATCTTGAATTTACGGCAGCACTGATCAATGCCTATGGAAAAAAGGCTCTGATTGCCCTTGCTACCTATGGCGTCGGCCCCCAGACAGCCGACCGCATACTGCGCAAGCTTCACCGCTCTGAAGAATCATTTATCCTGGAATTGCTTGGAGCGCAGAAGAATTTCATAAAAAACAAGAAATACTGGAAACTTTAGAATCCTTTGTTTCTATTCTTAACCATGTACAAGCAAACAATCGTAATCCGTGCTGATCTTAAAATGGGGAAAGGGAAAATCGCTGCCCAATCATCCCACGCGTCCCTCTCGGCATACAAAAAAGTAAGCAAAAATCATCCTGACATTGCAAAAGCATGGGAACAGGAAGGGCAAATGAAAGTGGTTCTCAAAGTGCAAAGCGAAGAACAGCTGTTCGATTTTTTCCAGAAGGCAAAGGATGCGGGCATTCCAGCCGAGCTAATCAGGGATGCAGGCCATACCCAGATTGATCCCGGAACTGTTACCTGTTTTGCAGCAGGTCCATGGAATGAAAAAGAGCTTGATTCTGTTTTTGGAGGGCTGAAGCTTCTATGAAAGTTTTTATTTTCCATTGCTGGGGCGGCAGCTCCAGAAATTGTTGGCGCGGGTGGCTTGCAGATGAATTAAGGAAAAAAGGAATCCACGTTGTCGCTCCGGATTTTCCCAACACAAATAACCCATCCCTTGATGAATGGCTTGCGGAAATCAGGAAACAGGTTCCTTCTTTTGATCCAAAGAACGAATGGATTCTGATTGCCCATAGCTTAGGCTGCCCCACTGTCCTGAGACTGCTTGAAAGCCTTGGTGAAAATGAAAAAATCAAAGCCGCAATCCTTGTTGCAGGCTTTGCAAAAGACCTTGATATCCCCGAAATCCGGAATTTCGTTGAAAAGGAATTTGACTGGGAAAAAATAAGAAAAAAATCAGAAAAATTCATTGCAATCAATTCCGATAACGACCCATTTATCGCGCTTTCAGAAGGCCAGAGGGTTGCTTCTCTCCTGAAAGCTGAATTTATCGTGGAGCATAACGGAGGCCACCTTAATGAGGGAAGCGGACATACCAGCTACCCGCTCTTACTCCAAAAAATCCAGGCCATCAGCTAGTCTTTTTCATTTCTGCTACTGCGCATATTGCATTGTATCCTTTTTCAAACGCCTTTACTGCTGCCATAACAGTGTTTGTGTGTATTTCGGATGAGCTCATCGAGACCCCGTTTATCTGAACTGTTATTCTGCAGTTTGCCGCAGCATCGCTTCCCCTTCCAATGGATGTGCTGTCGTAGTCCTCGATTTTTACATCTTCACGGCCGATAGCTGACATGATTGCGTGAATGGCAGCATCTATAGGGCCGTTTCCGTGCCCTGTGCCTTTTACCGCTTTGCCGTCTATCTCAGTTTCCACGGTTGCTTCAGACCCGTTATTCATGCATGTGGAAATCTTGCAGTCACTGATCTTAAGTCCGTTAAATTCCTGCCCCCTGGCGCATTCATAGGTAATAAGGACAAGATCTGCATCACTGACAGGCATTTTTGCCGAGCGGTCCTTTACTTTTGTGATAATTCTTGTTGCAACTTCCTTGTCATTGATTGTGATGCCGAAGCTGTCAATCATTTTCCATATCACATTTGTCTGCCCTGAAAGAGGTCCGACACCGACCTGCTCTTTTCTTCCTATTATTTCCGGATTATATGCCGTATAAACGCTTCCCCCATCTATTCCGCCCCTGCGGTTATATCCGATCTCATCGCCTTTATTGACAGCTGACCCATGAACTCCTGATTCATGCCAGAAGGCAAGCTTTCCAACATAGGGAGCATTGATTTTTCTCTGGATTCCGGTTCTGCTTTCAACAAATTCTGATACTTTTGGAAGCATTTCCATATTGACCATTCTGATGCCATACTGTGTCATCATAAATCCTGTCACTTCCTCAAGTGCGGCATTTCCTGCCCGCTCCCCCATGCCATGCATTGTTACATGGATATCCAAAGCTCCTGCCAGTGCAGCTGAAATCGAATTCATTTCGGCAAGTCCGCGGTCTCCGTGACAGTGCACCTGGAGTCCTATGCCCACGTTTTCCCTGAGAAACCGGATTAACGCAAACATATGAACCGGATCCGCAACTCCTACAGTGTCAGGAATATTGTATTTCACCTTGTCGCCCGCAATATCCCTGATTATTTTTCCCACTTTGACAAGATGGTCCGGATCGGTTCTTACTGCATCTTCCAGTGAAACTACTATCTCTCCAAATCCGCAGCTATTTGCATAAACAACAGCCCTTTCAATATCCGGAATAATCTCATCAGGCATTTTTCCGAATTTGACATATGTATGCGGAGCTGAACCCGAAGAGAAAATATGGGCAACATCAGCTTCAGAGCGGACAATTGCGTCAATGTCACCCCGCACGGTCCTTCCAAGTGCAACAATTTTTGCATCAAACCGGCTGACAAGCTGTTTTGCAGTTCTTATGATGCCCTGCTCTTCCTCGCTTGCCGCAGCAAACCCTGCTTCAATGGTTGGAACCCCCATCTCGGCCAGCTTTTCAATAATAAAAAGCTTGTTTTCCCGGATGGTTTCCGGAGAGGTTTCGCTTGGTACGAATGCCCGCGACATCTGCATTCCGTCCCTGGCAGTTGTATCAAAAATCTTCACCTTTGAAAGATGCTCCATGTCCGGCTGGGCAAATGCACTGACAAATCCGTCTGCATAGTCCTTGATCTTTTCAAAATACCTTTTCCTGTGGTGTTGCCACCATCTGAAATCATTTACGATTTTTTGTTTTGAGTTCATAATAATCACCTTTTTTATACGAAGGAAAAAAATTACGGGAATTTTTATCAAGAGGAAAGAAATACTGTTTGGCCATCAGGCCAACTGAAGCAAGGCTGAAGAAACAGAATATCCGGCGACATTTTGCCTGCTTACCATAAAAAGTAATTTGATAATTAATATTTATAAAGATATGTCACTTTCTGGGTCATTATGTTTAAAAAACAGCAACCGTGAAAAATGAATCGTTCAGGGGTATAAATATGCCGCAGGCCTGATTTGAACAAGCGACCCCTCCGTTACCGCCTTATAGTAACAGGCGGCCCAAAACGGGCTCCTTAACTAATGGGACTTCAGCTTCACCGGATCTTTTTTCCAAGAAAAAGAACCTGGAGTGCTCTCCCACTGAGCTACTGCGGCATGTACTTTAGTTCTGTTATGAAAAGCTTTTATAATTGATTCGATTCTTGCAGGTTTTCGGGGGCGGGAAGATCCAGTCAATTTTCCCCGCCTTTACCGGTTTCAAAATTGTTTTTTATATTGGTTTAACAAAGCACTTTATTTGTCTGCACTCATTCTCCGAACCGCCTCTTCCTTTTTGCATATGTTTCCAGAGCATCCTCAAAGTCTTCCTTTGAGAAGTCCGGCCATAGCTTCCTGGAGAAATAGAATTCCGAATAGCAGCTCTGCCATGGCATAAATCCGGAAAGCCTTTGCTCACCGGACGTCCGGATTATAAGGTCCGGATCAGAAATTTCTTTTGTGTAAAGATGATCTGAAATTGTTTTTTCATCAACTTCATTTATCCCTTTCCTGATTATATCATTGACAGCATCGATAAGCTCCTCCCTGCCGCCATAGGAAAGAAGCAGATTGAGGTGATAACCGCTGTTCCGGCATGAGATTTCCTCTGCTTTTTTTATCATTTCCCTTATTTCCGGAGGAAAAAGATGGATTCTTCCAAAGAACCTGACACGGACATCATGCCTGTTTTTCTCGTCACTTTCAAGGGCTTTTTTCAAATTCTCCCTGAACAATTCGAAAAGCCCCCCGATCTCATCCTTGTCCCGTTTGAAATTGTCAGTGGAAAATCCCCACATGGTAAGCATTTTGATGTCATGCTCCTTGCACCATTTCAGCACATCTCCTATTTTTCTGATCCCGATTGCATATCCTTCCTGCCTGCTTATCCCTTTTTCTCTGGCCCATCTCCGGTTTCCATCGGGGATAATTGCTATGTGCTTTGGTATTTCCAAATAAAAAACCTCAGTAAACGATTTCAGCAAGTTTTTTGTTTTTGGCGGCGATTTTCAGTTCCCTTGCAATTCTTCTGCCTGTACTCATTGGCTCATTGTAATAGAACACTGAATATGGGGACCCTTCAGGGTAAACATTTGTTCCGGCTACAATCCTTGCGCTTATCTCAAAAGCATATATCTCAAGCTCTTCAGTTATTATTGTTTCAACACAGAAAGGCCCTATCATGCCGCCGAACAGATCAAATGAACTTTCACTTATATTTCTTCCGATTTCCATATACTCTGAAAGAAGAGACTCTCTCAGAATCATGGGCTCGTTTCCAACAACTGTAAATGCCATCTTCGGTTTTGTTCCAATGGCTATTGACCTTCCAATCTCATCAGCACTGCTTTCCACCCTCCTGTCTACTCCAAGCAATTCCAGATGCCCCTGTTTTGTCTGATACCCGCTTTTACCGAAAGGGCTGAAGAAATAGTGCGGATAAGCGCGAACCCCGATAAGAAATTCCTGTATCATAAATTCCTTTTCCCTTACATTCTGATAAAATTCTTTTTCTGACCTTACAATGACATATCCCTGTCCGCCCTTTGCACCGGGAAACTTTACCATGGCTGGCCTGTCAATCTCCTCCGGAGTCATTATCTTCGGAGTTTTAATTCCTGCTTTGCTGAGCCATCTGAACATTTTTTCCCTGCTTCTTTCCCACATAATGCTTGCGCGGTTTCCATAAACAGGAATTTCTAGCGTATCAAACTTTTTTCCGATATACTCTACAAAAGATCCGTGAGGGATTATTATTGCCTGCTTCTCAACAAGTTCATCGACAGGCATATCTGCGTAGCTGTCCACTTCAATGAATTCATCAGGCTTCCCATAAGGAAAAGATTCATATAGTTTCCTTTTGTTTTTCTGTACAATTCCTATGGTTTTTATGCCTTCTTCCCTTGCTCCCCTGAATATCTGCAGGGAAGAATGCGAACAGATGGTTGCGATTTTGAAGTCACTGTAATTAGATATCAATTCATCTATTTTTTGTCGTTCAAGCATATTATATAGTGCAGGTGTCCAGTTAAAAAAGCTGCCGTCGGCATTCAAAAGCGTTTTTATATGTTCATGGCATATCTATGGTAGTGATCATATGCCCGTAACAAAAAAGAAAGAAATGGAAGTCCCGGTGTTTTTGGTGGTTGGTCTTCAGGCAAGATACCCTGAAATGTCTGGAGCAGTTGCCCAGGATCTACTTAGGGCAGCACAAACACGCGCTAATGGAGGGGTGATAAAGCTGTCTCCGGAAACAACTCCTTACCGGGAGCAGTTCGATGCTATCGTTTCTGTTCTTCAGGGAAACAAAGTCTCTGACATGAGCAAGCTTTCACAGGCCAGGCTTAGTGCACTTTCAACTGAGATGGACAGAACACTTTCACTTCAGACCCGCGCTCCGTCACTGGCAAAAAGAGGCAAGGGGGTGCACGACTTTGTTCCAACAACAGTTCCCAAAAAAACCAGGCAGGAGGAAAAACGCACAGAACATGCATTCAACTACAGTGTCACTATCGGAAAACAAACCTTTGCCGTTCAGACTGAAACCAGCCTGAGAGGTCCGAAACGGGAAAATGCTCCGCAACCAATGCTGTCCATAGTACAGCTTCAGGAAAGAATCAGGTCAAACCCTGAAAGCATTGTCATAACTGACAGTGAAGGGAAAAAGGTTTCTCCGGACAAAATCTATTCGATGATAGAAATCCAGAACCAGAAAGCTTTCCGCGAAGGCGCAGATCCCCCAAAGATCAAGGCAATCTAATCTTCAGGGATTATCTCTCCTTTTTTTATTTCAACACCATCAGAGAACCACAGAACCATCATGAAATTTTCCCCATCCGGGTTTGTTACCGGTGCTATTACAAGCTTATCCTTGTCAAAGCTGAAAATCTCCACTTCTGAGACATCATATTCAAGATCATAGATTCTGGTGTCATCTTCCAGCCCGAGTTTTTTTGGATCAAGTGCAACAACAGCAAGTTTCCCCTCATGCAACAAGAAATAGCAGACATCCTCTGATGAACAAGCCCATTTTTCATTTCCAGTAACCAAAATATCGCTAAGGTCTGTTGATGAAGTGTGCTCCTGCAATGAAACATTCTCCCATCCTGTTTCAGGGCTATCCCTGTAAACCGTTACCAGTCTTTTTTTGTCGGTCAGAACAAAAAATCTGTTTTGCCTGCATATTGAACTTTCCTGTTTTTCTTCCCTGAGAAGTCTTTTTTCGACAGTGCAGTGGTTTTCTTCTTTGGGCAGAGATTTTACTATATAATCAGGAGGCTTTCTTTCAGGAGCAGTTTTCATGGTTGCCGTGCATGCAGAAAGAGCAATAAAAGCAACAGCACCGAACCTCCTCATGCACTGTAATTATATGTTACATTTTATATTTATATGTGTTCTTTCTTCTTTCTTTTCTCTCTGCTGGTTAAAAACCAGTTTCTTTATTTTTTTAGGAGTTCCATTTCTATAAGCCAATGATTTTGTTATCATCATAGTAAGATTATGTATGTTATATTTTATAAACTTTTGTGAAATGCAAAGCACTTTAATAAAAAGCCAACATTGTTACTTCCATGAAAGCGGTAATTCTTGCTGCAGGACCTGGAACGAGGATAGGCGTCCTGACAGAAACAAGGCCAAAATGCATGCTTTATTGCGGCGGCAAACCAATTCTTCACCACCTGATTCTGGAAGCAAAAAAAGCAGGAATCCGGGAAATTATTATCATAGTAAAATACATGAAAGAAGCCGTCATTGATTACTTTTCAAAAACTACCCCGGGCATTCCGCTCAAGTTCATTGAACAGGGAAATGAAAAAGGAACCGGCGCAGCTTTGCTTGCGGCAGAAAATGAAATTTCTGATACATTTGTTGTGCTTGCAGGAGATACCATCACAGAAGCTTCTGTGATACGGTCAGTTATTGAAGGCCATGAAGGCGCAATAACGCTGGCAGTCAAGCAGGTGAAAAATCCCCATGAATACGGCGTTGTTGAACTTTCCGGAAGCCGGGTGAGTTTGTTTGAGGAAAAACCCCGGCACCCCAAAACAGACCTTGCAAACCTTTCTGTTTACTGCATGGAGCCGACTATTTTCAACAGCCTGAAAACTATTGGCAAATCAGAAAGGGGAGAGCAGGAGATTGTCGGATTATTTGCCGGTGCAAAGGCCGTCATTGCAGAAGGCTACTGGAGAGACATAGCATATCCATGGGATCTTTTTGAGGCAAACGAATTTCTTCTTGAAAAACAGGAATCAAAATCAGGTAACATTGTCAATTCAACAATAAACGGAAAAGTGATAATGGAAGAAGGGGCGAAAATAATCCACAGCTATGTTGAAGGCTGCTGTTATATCGGTGCAGGAACAATCATTGGTCCAAACGCCTATCTTCGCGGATACAATTCAATAGGCAAAAACTGTTCTGTTGGCGGAGGAACAACTCTCAAGAACAGCATTCTTTTCGATAATGTCAATGCAAAACATCTTGCATATGTTGGTGATTCAGTGCTGGGCTCAAATGTCAATCTTGGTTCCGGGACGCAGATTGCAAATTTCAGGTTTGATGAAAAAAATGTCAATGTTTATACATCCAAAGGCTGGGTGAATTCAGGCAGAAAGAAGCTTGGAGCGGTTGTCGGAGACAATACCAAGTTCGGGGTGCTTTCAGCAACCATGCCTGGAAAGATGATCGGTCAAAACTGCTGGATACATTCAGGGGTTGTGGTTAATAAAAATGTGCCTTCTAATATGCGTGTATTCACAAGACAGCCAATTGAATACATTAAAGTTGAAGAGTAGGAGCTTTTGATGAAATCTGAACCTTGTCAGCATTCACAAAAGATCTTGGGAGTTTCTCAAGAAATTTAGTGGCCGACAGAACTTTGTTCTGTGGTTTATTGAAGCAGCTGCTTCAATTGGAGAATTTGCCATAAAAATTATGGCAGGAAAATTTTGCAGGGGTAGCAAAGCCTGGTCAAATGTGCTAGATTCAGGGCATCTTTTTTGGCATTGTACCAAAAAGTGTGGAAAGTCTAGTCGGTTAGTCCGTTCGGGAGTTCGAATCTCCTCCCCTGCATGCCTTTTTCCTTCAGCCCTTCGCCTTTTTCCTT
>JAFGPA010000013.1 GCA_016926175.1 Microcaldota archaeon | reverse complement strand
TCATACATCTGTGCTTCAGCAGGATTTCTGTCAACATCAGATTGTGAGGGTGAATTTGGCTTGTAGTATTCCTCGTGCCATGTTCCCTGGCCTTTCTGCACCCTTGCAGGGGTGAGCCTTGTACCGGCCCTTTCAGCGATTTTGGTAAGATAATCAGGATCCTTGACCTGGACGCCTACGAATATCTTGCCGCTTCTGGCATCGATTTCGCTGAGCCTTTTCTTGTATATCATGAAAAGCTTTGGCTTTGGCTTAATGCCTGCAAGATATTCCATAAGCCCCGGACTTTCCGGATCAAGGGAATAATAAAGTTCCTGGATGGTGAATAGCCCTGCATTCATCTCGATGATGGCAGAGGTTACATCTTCTGCTTTTATGCCAATGGATTCAAACCATGACAGAAGCTGTTTTTTCTCTTTTTCATAGGTTTCAGCTTCCCCGGACTTTCCACGAAGATGGGCAGACTGGATTTTAAGCTCAAGATATTCAATGCGCTTTCCGATCAGGCCGAAATTATACTGTGAAGGATCTTTTTCGAATTGCCTGGCGAACTGTTCCAGTGTTCCTTCCTTTACGTATGAGGGAAATCCTCTTATATTTCTTTCAATATCAGATATTTCCTCGCTTTTATTCTTCTGGTTTTCAAACCAGCTAAGGTATTCTGATTTAACAAATTCGTAGGGAACGCTAAGGGTCCTGGCCGAGGCTTTTACCCTTACCTGGTCTGCCAGGGATTTTCTCTGGGCAGGGTCCATCATGATAAGCCATGATGAAAAAGACTGTCTTTCTTTTTTGTCCATTATGGAATAGGCACGGAGGAGAGTGGTTGTAAGCTCGTTTGCTTCCCGCCGGTCAGAAATCTGAAACCAGGTGCCTATGCTTTTCACAAGCCCTTCCATTTTTTGCTGTTTGGAAGCATTTGGAGGAAGTTTCACCGAGAATGTGTGGATAAGATAATCAATGCTGATTTCATCAACACTCGGAACCCTTACCGGGACAACGTGCTTCTGCTGGATGCGCTCCATTTCCTTTACAAAATCAGCGCCGTATTTGGACGATAGTTTCGATATGTTCTGCTTGTCAGTGGGCTTCCTGAGTTCAGCATAAAATTCGCTTACGGCAGCGACGAGTTTTTCCGGTGTTGGCAGTTTATCCTCTTCGGACATTTTCGGATGCACACGGTCGTTGTGCTCATAATAGGACATGATAAGCTTCTTGAAAACCTGCGGGTTCTGGCGCACCAGTTCAACCACTGCAGCATAGAAAGTATCATCCTTCTGGTTTTCTCTCCAGATTCTGAGGAATTCCGCCTTGCTTTTTGCATCGCCTGTTGTTATGAAATGTTTTAGGTAGTCGACGGCCGTTTCTGCAAGTCCGGCCTGTACTTCTGCCTTCTTCGGTTGTTGGGTTTCGCGGGTTTTGGGTACGGGTTCTGGTTCTGCAGGCCTGGCTTCGGCTGGCTCTGGTTCTGCAGGCCTGGCTTCGGCTGGCTCTGGTTCTGCAGGCTTTGTCTCAGGTGGCCGGACTGCCTGTTCCGGCTGCTGGATTGCTTTTTCCATTTCAGAAACAAAATCTGAGCCGTAGGTTACCCTGACAATGTTCATGTTTCTTTCTTCTTCGGGCTTCTGGAATTCACGGTGGAATGCAGCGATTGAATCCAGAACTTTCAGCGGGTCAGCATCCTCATTGTTCCGGGCATACGCCTGAATTAGCGGGGCATGATTTTTCTTGAGCCTTTCTGCAAATGAATTGAAGAAAACATCATTGTTTTGGTTTGCCTGGTATATATCAAGAAACTTCTGCCTGCTTTCCTCTTTTCCTGTTCTTATGAAATCAGCATAATGTTGGGCAGCTTCCAGGCCTAATTGCTGCTGGGTTTTTGGTTTTTCCTTCATTGCAGGTTGTGCCATAGCAACATTTGGCTTTTGCATATTTAAATGAATTGCGGTAGAAGCTATGGCAGCAGCTATAAGGAATTTTTTAAGCCGGAAAAGGGATTGTCCTGAGTTCCCCCGTTTTTCCTGAAAAACTAACCGAAATCCGGTCATTATGGTTCTCCTGATGCTGGCTGGGCAGCTACATACTTATTGTGTGTGGGAAAATTAAAAAATGGATGTCACATGCTGGTTTTTATGACGTGCTTACCTGATTTGGATGGCAATACCTGCAGTTTTCCCTTAAATTCATGGTCCATGCCATTGAGCCTTTCCAGTGCAATGGCAAGGGCAGCAACTTCGCTGTGGGGCTGGCCAGTCACTGAAAGGTTCTGATCAGCCAGACGGTAGACTTCAGAAGGAACCTGTTCTGAACCAACAATGATGAGAGCTTTTTCGGGCTTTTTCATCTTCTGTACCGGTATCCCGTACATTGTCAGATGGATTATTTCAAACCCCTTTTTTTTGTAGGATGTGATGACTTTTTTGAAGGATTTTTCATATGATACGGAAAATTTGCCTCCCCAGTTATTGCAGATGCGCTTAATGCTGTCTTCAAGCCCTGAATCATGCTGGCCGGTATAGGTCATGCCGTCTGCTCCAAAAGCTCTCGCAACAAGGGCAACGTGAGTGCTGATCCGTTCATCACGCGGAAGACGATGTGATAGCCGAAGAATATGGATTTCCATTGGATAAAGAATAAAAGAAAGGAAAGAAAAGCCTATTTCTTTGTTACTTTTTCCTCTTTCAGCACTTTCTTTGCAATTATGAACACAACCAATGCTATTATTACAAAGTTGATAAGCTCTGCAAGGAAAGGCCCTATGCCAAACACGACCGGGCCAATTGCAACTGTTGCCTGCTGCCACCCGCCTTCGGGGAGGAGAACTGCAACGACCGGCATTATGATATTGTCGACAAGAGACTTGACAAGGGCCGTTATGGCAATACCCATAACAAAGGCAACTGCCAGTCCAATAACCTTATACTCCATAAGAAATTCCTTGAATTCTGAAATTATTCCCAAATTATCACCAAAGTTCATTCAACCATCATATTTAAATCTCTGAATGATTCTCTTTTATTCATGCATTTTGGAACAAACGGAATAAGGGGGCTTTTCGAGGAGCTTAACCCTGAAACTGCAGTTAAACTGGCTTATGGAATCGGAAGATATTTCAATGGCGGGAAAATAGTTGTGGCAAGGGACTGCAGGCTGACGGGGGAAGTTTTGAAGAATGCGGTTGTGGCTGGACTGGCTTCTGTTGGCTGCACTGTAATTGACCTTGGCATTGTCAGTTCACCGACAGCAGAATACATGATCAGAAAACTTGACGCAGAAGCCGCAGTAATAATTACCGCGTCCCATAATCCTCCGGAATGGAATGCAATCAAAGTTGTTGACGGAAAAGGAATTGCAGTTTCAAAGGAGCGGGGAAAGGAAATCGAAAAGCTCGTGGAAGGAAAGCTCTGGTGGAACAGGGTCGGAAGGATTTCTTTCTATGAAAATGCAACGAAAGATCATATTAAAGCAATAATAGAAATGGCAGGGAAAGCAAAAAAGAAAAAAATAATCCTTGACTGCGGCAATGGAACTGCATGCGTCATTGCGCCACCGCTCTTCAAGGAGCTTGGCTGCGATATCCTGACGCTGAATTCCCACATGGACGGAAGATTTCCGGGAAGGCCTTCAGAACCAACGGAAAAAAATGTTGAAAACCTGATTAGGGCGGTGAAAGCGGAAAAGGTTGACTGTGGCATTGCCTGGGATGCTGACGGCGACAGGGTTATCTTCGTTGATGAAAAAGGACAATACATCATTGGGGATATGGTATATGCCCTTTCAATCCTCTGGAGCGATGTCAAAGGTGATGTTGTAACAACAGTTGCAACCAGCAGGGTAGTTGAGGACGCTGCAGGTAAAAAAGGATTGAAGACAAGATATACTGCAATCGGCGCACCTTATCTTTGCGAAGCAATGGAAGGTGCGGGAATAGGCGGCGAGGAAGTCGGAGGAGTCATCTGGCCGGAGCTTTCTCTGGCAAAAGACGGGTTTCTGACAGGAGCGATGCTTGTAAAGGCCCTGGAACGGAAAACACTTTCCGAATGGGTGAAAGAATTGCCGTCATATTACAACGTAAAGGAAAAAATTCCTGCAAAAGCAAAAGAAAAATCGGAATTGGTGAAAAAAGCCCTCGAGTACGCAAAAAAAGAAAAGTTAAGATACAATGATATTGATGGCGTAAGGGTTGATTATGAAGATTCCTGGGTTATTGTAAGGCCTTCTGGCACTGAGGATTATGTCAGAATTTTTGCCGAAGCAAAAACCCTTGAAAAGGCAGGGGAGCTTGTAGAAAAATTCAGGAAGATAACAGGCTGACCCGATCTGCTTCAGCCTGATCTACTGAAGAGCCGCTGAAAAATTATGGCAGCAGGGTTTTTATATCGATCCTAGCTGCCTCGTTTGGGATGGAATTTGTAGTAAAAACATCATCTGCAACTGCACGCAGCCTGCCCAGCGATTCTTTCAAAAAGAAGCCGTGTGTTGCAGCGCAAAGAATTTTCTTTGCACCTCCTTTTTTGACATTCTCAACGCCTCGGATCATGGTACCTCCGGTGGAAATCATATCGTCAATAATCAGCACATTCATTCCTTTGACATCAAAGTTTATTT
>JAFGPA010000012.1 GCA_016926175.1 Microcaldota archaeon | reverse complement strand
TCCTGATGTCACGCTGCCTCCAGCCCCGCCAGTTTCCTGACCTCCGGCTCCGGAAGTTGCTCCACCAGCACCAGATACTCCGCCAACACCACCAGTTGCTCCACCAGCACCAGACACTCCGCCAACACCACCAGTTGCTCCACCAGCACCAGACATTCCGGCACTGCCGCTAATTCCGCCAACGCCGGCTTCTCCAGAAGAACCTCCAATGCCTGCACTGTTTCCAGTGCCGCCAGTTGCCTGACCTCCAGCTCCGGAAGTTGTTCCACCTTCTCCGGCACTGCCTCCGGCCCCGCCTTCACAGACGGCCGAGAATACAACATTTACAAGTGCCACCTGTGTCACTGGATCGGGTGAAATTTCGTTTACCCTTACATTGACTACATTGGTAGCTACCCAAAGATCCGAGCTTTGTCCTTCACTGATGCTGATCTGATATTGATCGCATGTCTCGTTTGAAGCGTGCCACTGCGCCGTATCAAAGTTTCGGCCAGTTATTTCTGCCAGCCTGACTACTATTGCCCCGTTTGAAACGCCAAGGTTGACTTCTTCTCCGACTACCATTGTTTTCGGGACTGAGCTGAGTGAATCACAGCTAAGATTATATTCTACATTAACCGGGCATGCAGGAGCTCCTCCTTCTGCTTCGCCGGCATTTCCTCCAGCCTGAGTTGAACCGCCGCTGCTGGTTGTTCCGCCTGCATTTGCTGCTCCTCCGGTTGTTGATCCGCCGGATGTTGCTCCGGCACTTCCTACAGCACCGCCTGCAGATGGTATGCCAGGTGCAGATTCCTCCCTGCTGCCGCATGCTGCAAGTGTTCCTGCGAGTGCTACGGAAGCCAGAAGTTTTACCCTCTTAAATCCATTTGAATTTTTTTCTTCAGGAGTTTTCCTGATTATTTTTTCGACCATTCATAATCACCTTTATTTATTATTTACTGACGGCTTCAATCTGGCCTGAACCGGATTGCTCCATATATTTTCTACCTCAGCTTCATGAGTTTCAAGATCATATCCTGCAACTGATCCTGCATTAACAGTTATTTCTCCTGGAACAGCATCTGTGCATGAAACTGCCACTACTGCAGATACTGTGCTTGTGGATACCAGCTCAAATGTGACATTTCCGACCGTGACGCTGTCGCCAACGTTGAAAGTTGCCTCCTGTCCTTCTTCCTGAACTGCGCCGCAGCCTTCGCCTGAAGCACCGGCTCCTCCATCAACAACAGGCAGATTCCCGCATACTGCCGAGAAAGTGGTAGTGACCTTTATTTTTCCGTCGCTTGTATCAGGTGCTATTTCATGAACTGTTACATCCACTCTTTTGCTTCCAGCAGCAACAATCTTTGAGGTTCCCTCTGTAATTTCTTCATTAGAGTCTGCGCATGTTTCGTCATAAGCATACCATTGGGAGACTTCAAAATTCCTTCCAACAACTCCTGCGAGCCTAAGCGAAATTGCCCCATTTTCAGTTCCGATTTTCATTTCCTCGTTCACTTCCATGGTTGCCGATATTGAAGATGTTGATTCGCAATCAACATTGTATCTGGCTGAAATAGGACATGTGGTGCCTCCGCTGCCGGCAGTTCCGCCGCTTTCAGTCTGGCCTGCAGTTCCGCCGCTTTCAGTCTGGCCGCCGGTTCCTGTGCCTGCAACACCGGAGCTGCCTCCAGAAGCATTATCTGAAGATTTGGATTCCTCCCTGCTGCCGCACGCTGCAATCAACATAATTGATGATGCCAATACTGCTTTCCTGCCCAGTGCAGTAACATTCCTCTTCACAGAGGCTTGTATATCTCTACCTTCTTTTTTTGTTTTTTCTATCATGGTTTATTTCACCCTCTCCCCTTGAGTATAACAATATTAAGATAAGAAATGTTTATAAATATTCCTTTTTACACATATTCTCCCACATCTTCATAAGGAAGCTTTTTATGCCCCCCCGCCGTAGCAGATATATGCCTCCAAAAATCATAATACTAGATACTAACTTCCTTCTTGTGCCTTTTCAGTTCAAGATAAACATCTTCAAGGAGCTGGAGCAGATGCTGGAGGTGAGCCATAAATTTGCAATTTCATCACAGACCATAAGCGAGCTTAAGAAAATAGGAAAGGGAAAAGGAAAAAATGGCATTGCAGCACGCCTTGCCCTCAGGATTCTTGAGACAAATCCCATTGAAATAATTAAAAATGACGCTGCTGTAGATGATTGGATAGTAAATTATTCCAAGGAGACCAACGCAATTGTCTGTACCAACGACACAAATCTCAGACGGCGGCTGAAATCTCACAGAATAAAAATAGTAACCATGAAATCAAAGTCAAGCCTGGGATTCGTATGATTGTTGAAGCGTGTGTAGGAGGTTTAATTCTTCTAATCCTAATCCTGATAGTATTGTTTATTATAAGAAACCGGCCATTCAGTGCAAGGAAAAGCAAAGGAGACCATCTCGATACTCTTACAATAACCGCCAACAGGAATATCCACAAAATAACTGTAAAATCCAACGACATTATTTTTGCGAGGTCAAAAATAAGAAAAGGGCAGACAGTTGACTTTACTTATCCGGCTGCTGAAACAAAAACAATAGTTATTGTTGAAACTGAGCAGGGAAAGCAAAGAACCTATGAGATGTAGATATGTATATCTTTTACAGGGGCGAAAGTTTTGATTCAAATTTCTACTACTACAGCGGCCTTGATATCGATCATGCCTTTCTGCTTGTTGGCAAGAGCAAAATCCTTTTTGTTCCCGCGCTTAATGAAGCATTTGCAAAGGCAAATTTTCCCGGCAGGGTAGTGGTTTATTCAGATCCTTTTGATAAGCTTTCAAACTTTGTAAAAGGAAAAACAGTGTGCGCTGATTTTTCCTCGCTTGCTGCTGCAACAGTCAAAAAGCTCGAAAAATACTGCAGCCTGAAGGATGCTACCGCTGAAATCATTGCCAGAAGGTCTGTTAAAAGAAAAGACGAAATCGCAAAAATCAGAAAAGCAGCTCAGTTCACCCGGGAAATTTTTCACTCACTGGATTTTTCCGCCGGGACAGAGCTTGATATCGAAAAACAAATACGTATGAAAACAATTGAACTTGGTCTCGAACCTGCATTCGATCCGATAGTTGCAACTGATTCTTCAACCTCATATCCTCATTACAGGGCGCGAAAGAAAAAACTCGGCTCCCTTGTCATGGTTGATTATGGAGTGAAATATGGCCATTACTGCTCTGATCTGACCCGCTGCTTTCTTCTTCAGCCGACAAAAAAACAAAGGCAGGAATACGAAACTTTGCAGAACATCTGTTATTCCATAATTGACGAACTGCCAAATCTTAAATGCGGAAAAGATGTTGCCGGGTTTGCTGAAAAGCAGATGGAAAAAGCCGGATTTCCGCATCTTATACATTCTATTGGCCACGGCATCGGGCTTGATGTTCATGAGTACCCTGGCCTTGGCTTTAGATCAAAAGCCAGAATTGCCGGTGCAACAATGGCAATAGAGCCTGCATTCTATTATGAAAAATACGGCATGCGATTTGAAGAAACTGTTTATCATGACGGAAAAAAAGCAAAAATCCTTTAAACCAGATCATGCAAAGTTCATACTTATGCAGGGATAGCAAAGTCCGGTCAAATGCGCAGGACTTAAGGGAACTTTCCCCAGGTTTTTCCAAGGATAAAGTTCCATCAAACTTCATGAGTTGTTCTCATGTTTTTGATAAACTTCTCCAAGGGTAAAGTTCCATCAAACTTCTTGAGGGGAAATCCTGCGGCTTAGTGCCTTCGCAGGTTCAAATCCTGCTCCCTGCACTATACCCTGGCCTATTTTAATTAGAAATGCTGCCTTGCCGCTACAAAAAGTTCAGCCGTACATAGTTCCGCCTTCATAGCTTGAAGGCCCTTTCTTTGAAATTTTTGCTTTCTTGACAGCGGTCTTTATGTCTTCGGACATTGCACGGGCTTCCCTATCAAGCTTGCTTGTGCTTATCGGAAGCTCTATTATTCTTGAGAGCACCTTTATCACACGCGATGCGGCTTTTGGATCAAGATATTCTTCCGAAGATTCTGCCAGTATTGTTGTGATTGGAAATCTTTCCAGGGTTCCTTTTGTAAGAAGAATGCCGGTTACTCCGGTTGTTGCGCCCTCCCTTATTGGTTTTGCAAACTTCTTGCTTGTAGCAAGCTTTATCATTTCCCTGTCGCTTGAAACAATGTATACCTCGCCCTGCTCGTCATTAAGTGAAATTCCCCCAAGCGAGATTATTGATGCTGCATCAACTGCCTTGGAAAACTGGAATATCTTGTCTGCGAGTTCGCTGGAGGAAGAGACTGGTATTGTCATTTCTGAAATTATTATTATCAGGTTGTCTTTTTCCGAAAAATGTATTCTTGCTGCAGGCAATGGCTTGTAATCGTGTATTGCAGCGAGGGGAGCAAAATCAGGGCTGCTTATATGGCCTCCAAATTCCATGTTAAGGGAATCGACAATCTGGGAAGCTGCAACGCTTCCGACAAGACCGGTGCCTGGAAACCCTATAATTATTGTCGGCTTCTTTAATTTTTTTATCCTGGAATTCGTGTGTATTTCTACGCCAGCCATACGCTAGATATGATATGACAAAGGTTTTAATACCATCCCCAACACAATCAAAAATATGTCCTCAAACAAGGTTTCAATGCCCATGAGTTCTGCCGGCATCATAGGCTCTTCGCCTGATATTGCGATAAGCGGAAAATCCATAGAGCCTAAATTCGTTGTGGCGGCAGTGGTTATTCTTGTGGTAATTGTACACGTTGCTAACCTGCTTTAGCCATTATGCTTTTTCCGAATTTTTTCCTGTTCTCATCGCTTGCCAGTATGAGTATTTTCATTCTTTCTTCTTCAGCCGTTTTCAGTGACTTCACCAGATTGGATATTTCCGATATTGACACAGGCCCGTTTTCACTGTCCACTTTGAATCCGACAGGCTTGAAAAACTGATGCGGCCTGTCCACTATGACTTCAAATTCCTCTTTCAGTTCATCCTCAAGCTTTTCCGGCAATGTTTTGACTGAGCATACTTCCTTGAACAACTTTCTCTTTTTCAGTCCTTCAGCATATCTTCTTCCTTTTTCAGATTCCAGCAATACTGCCATGGCCTGCTCATCATCTATTTCTGTAAACCTTTTAGGGGGAAAACCATCTTCTATTGCGCCTTCCATGGCCCTGTAAAGCATGGCAGTTGCGATTCTCACTGTCTTATGAAGATAAACTGTTGAAAACATCATGAACCTTGCGACAAGCAGATATTCTGCCGCCGCCAGGCCGCCTTTCTTTATGCAAAGCTCACCATCCTTCATCATCAGCGTATGGACAATTCTGTCCAGGTCGATTATGCCGTATGCCACTCCTGTGTTCTGTGCATCCCTCTTCAGGTAGTCCATTCTGTCTGCTCCAATATCCGAAGTTACAATGTTTGATTCGGCAATCTCTCCAGGATTATAGTTTTCTGATATTATATCTGCAATGTCTCCATGAAGGATCTTCTTTTTTCCTATCTCTTCATGGCTGCCAATATGCCTTTTCAGCACATCTTCCCCCTCATGCGAAAAAACAGTGTGCCCTATGTCATGGAGGAGGCCGAAAAGCTTCACTTTTTTTATTTCATCGGTTTTCAGCCCCACCCTTTCTGCAATATATCCTGAAAGGTGGGCGGTTCCAAGGGAATGCTCAAATCTCGTGTGGTTTGCCCCGGGGTAAACAAGATTTGTTACTGACATCTGCTTTATCCTTCTGAGCCTCTGGAAATCCTCGCTGTCGATGATTCTTTCTTCCAGATCATCGAACTCAATTGTTCCGTAAATTTCATCCTTGATCATCATACTCTCACGAAGATCCCTTTCTTTTTTTCAAGAATGTCCCCGCTCTCAGCCATAAGCCTCAGGACAGCAATACAGCCTTCAGGATCCAGTTTTGCAGCATTTGCAATTTCGCCTGCGTCCATTTCGCCCTGAAGGGCCTTTTCAATATCCTTCCGGGAGCTTTCAAGGTAGCTTTTTGTCACTGCATAGAATTTGCCATCAAAACCTTTCACTCCTATTACTGTACCGTTTTTCATTTCAGAACCGAGCTTCTGGGAGAGCCTGTATGCATCGTCTTTGTCCTTTAAAGTCACAAATCCCCGCACAAGGCCTTCAGGATTCTCAATTTTTTTGGATTCCTGCAGGAGAGCATAAACCTCTGCATTGATGTTATAGACCCCTTTCGGGTATTTTTTCCCCCTGAAAATGTTTACAAGCCCTTTTTTCTCAAGCTCCCTGAGCAGTATCTTCTCTACGTCTACAAATTCCTTTTCAATAACAGAAGGAGTCCGGTTCTCAAATTTAATGGCAAGGAGCTTTCTTATAACGGCTATTTCAGCTTCCTTTACCCTTACTTCAACAGGCACCAGAAGGTAGCCTTCCTTCAGTTGAAAAAGCTCTACCTCGTCATATTCCATAAGCTCCTTTGGAAGCTCAAGGTAAGCCTTGTTTTCTTTCTTCAGAATCCGGCTTTTTGCCATATGGCTATTTTGAATGATTCACTTTTAACTCTGCTGGGTTAACCTGGCATCATGCCTTGAAGCTGCCTTCCTTCTTGACAGCGGAGGAGGCAGTGTCTTTCCATATCTTGTCCTTTGTATCCCTTCCGCAATCTCTCTTGCTTTCCTTCCAAGAGGATTAAGACTTCCTGCAGAATCTCTTTCTGTTTTTGTAATGTCTTCAAGGTTCTCAAGTATTCTTACGCTGCCCATCTTTTTTATTCCTTCAATTGCCTCATTTCTGACAGCCTCATCTCCGTTGATAAATGCGCTTATGAGGGCACCCTCAACGTTTCTTTTCACAAGCCTGATGCTGTGGGCATCCAGTTTTACTGGAATGCTGGTTCCCTGGGTTGCCAAAGTTATCACATTGATTCTTCCGGCAGTTCCAGTTACAGTCCCTCCATAGATCGCGTTTACTGCCCTGAATATGTTGTCAATAAACTGCCTCTGGACCATTTTCGGATCAGGATATTCTGTTTCAACAAGCATTGCACGGTCAGCGTCTGCTGTTTCCCTTTCTGTTCTGATCTTGATTGCCCTCAGGCCTGCTTCTGCACCTTCAGCAGCAGCTCCCGTTTCTTTTTCCACAATATCTACAAGTGAATTCCTGATATGGACATCATTTGTGAAGGCTCCCAGTGCGATTGCAGCATATTTTCTTGTAATATCGTTACCATGCTTTGCAGCGTTTATGAGGCATTTTTTTGCAAATTCTGCATATCTGTCGTCCCTGTCAGTTTCAAGTATTACTCTTTCTGTTGTTCCCTGGATAAATTTCGTGCTGATTCCATCCATCAGCTTTTTGTCAAGATTCGGAGCATCTCCCTGAGGACCTATGTATGAAAGAACAAGCAGGTCATAGAATTTTTGGGTGTCATGCGGCTCAAGCTTTTTGCTCTGCCTGATGCCGAGCATGAGCAACTCTGTTTTCATCATGAGTTCCTCTCCGCCGCCCATCTTAAGCATTGCCTCAACCATATTGTAAAGGCCGTTTTTGACCTCATCCACATCTATTTTTTGTTCTGCCATATCATTCGCCTATGTTATAATATATGGGATTCCATGTATTTAAATATTTCTATTACTTCAACTGGTCCCATTTTTTTTGCTGTTATTTAATATGGACTTTCAAGTATTTAAATCTATCCTTTTTTTACGGGATTTCCCACATTTTGCTTATAAAGGCCCGTTAATCCCCATTTTTTACGATCATTTCCATTTAGTGGGCAGCTTTTTAATCCTTTGATGAGATATTTTTTTCATGTCGATTTCTCCTTTTGAAGAGCGTTATGCTACCAGGATGAATAAGGTTTTCGAGGATGACACCAAAATCCGGAAATGGATGGAGGTTGAAGTTGCCCTGGCAAAAGCCCATGCAAAGCTTGGCAACGTCCCCCCCGATGCCCCTGCCAAAATAGAGCAAGGCGCAAAGAAAGTGCAGCTTTCCAGAGTTAAGGAGATAGAGGATGAAATCCATCATGATCTGATGGCAATGGTGAAGGCCCTCTCAGAACAGTCAGGCGATGCTGGCAAATATGTCCATCTTGGTTCAACTTCCTATGATATTGAAGATACTGCGACAGCCCTGATTTTCATGGATGCAATTGCAATTATTGAGGATGACGGGAGGAAGCTTGCAGCCATTCTGAAAAAACTGGCAAAGGAAAACAAAAGCAAAGTGTGCATGGGAAGAACCCATGGCCAGCACGCCGTACCAACAACCTATGGCATGAAATTTGCCCTTTACTACCAGGATATCCTGCGCTCGCTGGAAAGACTTCTGGAATCAAAAAAACGGATTGCAGTAGGCAAAATGTCCGGAGCCGTGGGCACTATGGCAACCTTTGGTGAGCAGGGTCCTGAAATACAGGAGCTTGTGATGAAAGAGCTTGGCCTTTCGCCTGCAAAGGTTTCCAGCCAGGTGGTGCAAAGAGACCGCCATGCCGAAGTGATTGCAGATCTTGCGATTCTGGCAGCTTCCATAGAAAAAATAGCCAAGGAAATCAGGAATCTTCAGAGAACGGAAATCCTTGAAATTTCAGAGGCGTTCGGCAAATCGCAGGTGGGTTCATCAACAATGCCCCATAAAAGAAATCCGCATAAAAGCGAGCGCGTCTGCTCGCTTGCCAGACTGCCCCGGGCAAACCTGATTACTGCACTGGAGAACATTGCCCTGGAGCATGAAAGGGATTTGACAAACAGTGCAAATGAGCGCGCAATTTTCGGCGAAACTTTTCTGTGCGTCCATTACATGATCCTTGAAATTTCCAGAATCCTTTCCGGTCTGGAGTTCAATGACAAAAACATCAGGAAAAATCTTGAACTAACAAACGGCCTTATCATGGCCGAACGCCTGATGATTGCCCTCACGGAGAAGGGCATGGGGAGGCAGGAGGCGCATGAGCTTGTCAGGACCCTGGCGCAGGAAGCCTATAAAAACAACCGGCATCTGAAAGAACTTGTTATAGAAAGCAAGATTCTGGATGAAAAAACAACAAACACGCTTTTTGATTATTCCACCTATATTGGAAAAGCTCAGAAGATAGTGGAGGATGCGGTAAGGGATTGATTTTAATATCATTCCTTTGATATTTACTGAGGGATAGACTATGGTAGCCACTGCAGGTTCTAAGAATTACATGTTCGCCTCAATTTTTGTCGGGGTTTTAGGGGCTCTCTTTGCTTTCATGGGGGGCGGCATATTCGGTTTAATTGGAGGCATTATTGCTTTCATGGGATCGGTTATGGGAGTTTTGTTCTGGAAATACGGATATATCATTGTCCCTCTTATCACCCAGCGGACCAAAATCATAATGATGAGCGATGAAGGTTTTGAAATTCCTCCCAGCCAGGATGTTATTGTTAAATCAGGGAATGGCGTTTTTTATGCATCTGCCTTTATGGGAATTAAAATATTCGAATCAGCGGCGGAAAAAACAGGAGAGGAAAACATTGCATACAGCCAGTTTTTTGAACGTGCAATATCAAACCTGAAATATGTAACCAAAATCGCATACATGCTCTACGTGGAAGACGTTGGTGAAAAAAGAAAGATGATTGAAACAAAGCGCGCTGAAGCGCAGCTCAGGCTTGCACGTGAAAGAGACAAGGCGCAGGCTGACGTTCTTAAGATAGACAAATACGAGCGTGAAGCTGCCGTATGGGACAGCCAGCTCACCCGTCTTATAAAAGGGGTAAAGCCTATGGGGATTATTGCCTATGCCCAGACAACTGCTGTTGGAATGAGCAAGGATGCTGCAATTGCAGCTGTAAGATCCCAGTCCAATGAGTTGAGAACAGTGCTTGCAAATGCCCTTAATATCGAGGTTGTAAAGCTTAGCGGCGATGAAATGCTTAAATGCTTTGAATGGGAGAGGTTCTTCCCGACATCCCCACAGGAGCTTGAAGAGAGCGTGATCTGAAAATGGCATTAGCAGGACGGCTTAGGTTGGGCAAATTGCCTAATGTTGCAATTTCAAAGAGGAATATACTGGTACATCCGCCGGAGCCTCCCCTGGAGATAGTTTTTGCAGATCCGACCAATTCTGTCTACATCGGAAGAACCAAAATATTCAATGCTCCTTTTTACTGGACCCATGAGAATGTTGCAAACCCTCACATAGCAGTGTGCGGAATTTCAGGTTCCGGAAAGTCCTACTTCATCAAGACTTTTCTTTTGAGGGCGGCATTTGTCTGGAATTCCAATGCACTTATCATTGACTGGGCAGGAGAATACAAGGATTGGGTAAAACAGACAGGCGGCAAGGTGGTTTCGCTCGGCCGCGGTTCCTACCTCAATCTTCTTGACCTGGGCGGCATGAAGCCCTATGACCGTATCAAGCAGATCATGAGAACCCTGGAACTTCTTACAGACATCTCCCAATACCCGGAACAAAGAAGGCTTACAGAACAGGCCATTGAAAAGACCTATCTTGAAAACAAGTTCAGGATGGATCAGAGGGAACAGAAGGATGAACTGGGAAAGCCCATCCTCCCCCCGACACTGAAAGATGTTGTGAGAGTACTTACCGAACAGGCTCAGATGGGATCCTATGAATTCCCGGCAGAGCTGGAAAACGCGATTTACCGCCTGAGGCAGTTTACCAAACCAGGGGAGGATTTCTTTGCACAGCAAAGTACCGTTGACCTGGAAAGGCTTGTAACATCTGGCCTTGTTGACCTTGACCTTGTGGGCCTTCCTGATGAAACAATGCGTGCCCTGGCTGCTTTGACGCTGCTGCAGTTTATCAAGGAAAGAATGAGGATAAGCGGTGCAATTGAAGGCGCCCGCCAGTCAGGACTCAGGCTTCTGATTGTTCTGGACGAAGCATGGAAAATCGGAAAAGAGGACAATTCCGATGCCGTTATGATTGTTCGTGAGGGCCGTAAATACAACTTTGGCATGATCATTGCATCCCAGAACCCTACCGATATCAGCGAGGCAATCTTCTCCAACGTCGGAACAACATTTATACTCAAAGTGAAATTTGCAAGGTTCCTGGATTATCTTCAGTCATCCCTGAACTTCAGTCCATTTATGCGTGAAGAGATCAGCAGGCTTGGTGTAGGCCAGGCGGCTGTCAACATGTCCTTCACAACCCAGACTCCGTACCCGTCAACTTTCCTTCTTGAAAAGATTGAAGGGGAAGAGCCAAGCAAGGAGTACTTCCTCGACCTTAAAGAAGTGCTTACTGAAAAACAAAGGAGGGATATTTCCATGGCAAGAAGCGTGTCATTCCTGAAAGAAGATTTCAGAAGAAAATTAAGGCAATTTGGATTAGCAGACGACAGAATAGAAACCCTTTCAAAGCAGTTTGACAAGGGCAACAGAAGAATGGATGTTATTTCATTGGTGATCACCCTTGAAAGATATGGTGTTGCAAGAAGAAACATATCTGATTTCCTGAAGGATTCAGGTGTTGATGATGTTACCATAATCAACATATTCGGCAAAGTTGATCTGAAAAAGAGCGGCGGAGTCGGCCGCGAAATTAGCCAGGTAGTTCTGGAGGATTAGAATGAAAGTCTGCATCTATACCCAGGAAAATGTCGATGGTAAAAGTGCAATTCCTGTAAAGGAAGACAGGATAATCTACGCCATCAGAAAAATCAAAAAGATTTTTGGCATAGCGCAGATGAATGAACTCTACGTTTCCGAGGACCATGTAAAAGAACACCTGAAAAGAAGAAAATCCTTTGAAAGAAGCATGCTCTTTGTAAGCGTTTTTGCAGGTTTGATAATGATCCTTGCACTTTTTTCCATGGTATATTCAGGAAGAATTGACCTGTGGGCCCTAATATCGGCATTTATAATATCAGGATTTGTTTTGGTGCTTCCATTGTTTAAATACTCCCCAGCATTGCAGTGGGACGAGCCAAAGACTATCGGAAAATCCCCAAAAGGGAAAAAGAAGGTGAAATAATGGCAGGACCAACACAACAGGAAGAAACCCATCCTCCACAAGTTGACGGATTTAAGATCAAAGGAAAATTAGTGAACGGAAAAATCAAGGATCTTGCATCTGTCCTAAGGTCAATATCTTTTCTTGAAATAGCCCCTGAAAAGGATGTTCTCAACGTTATATATGTCGAGAGCCGCGACATTGACAAGAATCCATATCTCTTTTCAATTGCCAAGATCAAGGAAGATGAAGTTGAAGTTACATATACTATTCCCACCGAAATCAGCCCGAGAAAAAGAAGGGTTGACGTTATCAGGTATCTGCTCAACATATTCTCGCTTATTGAAGACTCATACCGGGTTGAGAATAAGACTCTTTATCAGCTCATAGAGAGTGCAATTACTGATCTTTCCAATTCAGTTACCATGGAATACACAAAGCTCTATACCCAGTATGATTCACTTAAGAAGGAAGTCAAGGACCTTAACAAGAAAGTGGAGAGGCTTACCGAGCAGAGCCAGGCTCTTTCAACAAGCAACTATGAACTCAAATCCGCAAACGACGAATTAAATCTCCGTGTAAAGGAACTGGAAGGTCTTTCTGATGATGTTCTGAAATCAAAGCTTCAGGAATGGATCAGCGAGCACAACGGCTCAATAAACATAATAGAATTTTCCAAACTTTACAAAGTTTCCGAGGCAAAAATAGAAGATGCACTAAACCGCCTTGTAAATGAAGGTTATATAGAAGTGGTAAGATAATGGCGGACCTAGGTAATGTTAAGATCAGGAAGAAAATTTACAAGTTCGATGTTAAGCGCAAGTATGAATATGTCTCCCACTATAAAATGATTGACCGGCCTCCAGTTGAAAGAATAAAGGATGCAATCAAGGTATTCCTCAAGCCGAAAGCAGGGAAAAAAGAAGCGGAACCTGAAAAACCGCAGGGCGGATTCAATTTTGCAGTTATCGGAGCAGCACTGCTTATTGCCATGATCATACTGGGCGTGGGTCTGCTTTACATAACTGTTTCCCTGGGCCATACGGCCCCTGAAGTTTTCCAGGAGCCTATGGACAAGCCATTAATAGACAATGTTCTTCATGACAGCGAACTCCTGAGTTCCGGAAGGCTTGGTTTCCCTGAATATACGGGCGCTGTTTTTGTGGAATATGGCGCCAGGAACATAGACAACTACAGCATAGTTCTTACACCATACAGGGAAAAAATCCCTTCCGAGATTTTCCTGTTGAACAGCCAGAGGGTTGAAGCAACAACTTATACCAATTTCACTGTGCATCTGCGCGCAAACCTTGAAACAAGAAACATACTCCTCAATGAAATTACCGTGACTGAGCTCGAATCCCTTCCACAGGGCGCAATAATCATAGTTCCAAGCGGTGCAGTTCCAAAAGAGCTGCTTGGTTATGGGAGCCTTTTGAATATGACTGCCCTTGCAGAAAAAGGCGTAGTTCTGATTTACATGGGGCAGCCCTTTGACAGGGTGCTGAACGGAACTCTTGTAAATTCCCTTTCACAGGCTCAGATTGCATCCCTTCCGGTGACGTTCGACAGGAACACGCCTCTCCAGCCATCTTCAGATATTAATTTGTTCCAGCCGCTTTACCGGGCAACTGGAAGCGGAGGCTGGGAAAGCAAGCTCATATATGGAGCAATAAGCTCTGTTAAGAGAGGCAATGGAGCATTCATCTTTGTTCCGCAGACTCTTGACGGCGGATGGAAAAGAGACGCGAAAAGTGCAGCAGATGACATATCCAAACTAATATTCGAGACGCCTTGGGCCGAACCCATAGCTGAATCAAAAACATATGTCATTGCTAACCAGACGGCATATTCGGGAAAATCCTATTTCTATACCGAGCCGTTCTCTTTTGAGAGAACAGCTCCAAAGGCTACAATAAAAGTTGAATTCATTGGAGAATCAGAAGCATCCAATGTTCCGGTACGCCAGACTCTTTATACTTTTGTTGAAAAATTCGATGAAAACCAGCTGTTTATACAGGGTGGGGTGAAGGTTGTTCCAACAAGCATCACGGCAGAATCCGTAAGGCTCAATGCAGTGCTGAAAGAGCAAAATCCCGCATCCCTTGACATGTTCCTTAAAATTACTGATGAGAACGGCACTGAAGTCGAGCTGTTCCCCCAGGGACCGGTAAATACCCAGTCTGAAAGATCATTTGATATTTCCGTTGACCTTGACCGCGGGGAATACATGGTCAGGCTTATGGATTCTTCCAATGTCGTTCATGCACAGACCTACATGAAAGTAGTTTCAATAGACATCACATACAAAGGCCCTGCTGCTGCAAATCCGTCCACTTATGTTTTTGCCGTTACAATGGACGGCAGCCCTGTTACCCTTAATGAAGTTTCAGTAAATGTCAACAGGGGAGAATACGGATCCTATCAGTTCCGCAATGTTGATACTATCCGTGTTGATGTCGGATCAAAAACAGATAACCAGAGGCTTCCATACGGAAATTATAATTTTGAATTCACATCAGGAGCACTTAGGGTCAATGTTCCTGTGTCCCTGCCAAGACCGGAAGGTCCTTTTGACAATCCGGTTTTCTGGATCACGATCATTCTTACCGGAGGCATCGTTGGGCTTGGTGTATTGTTTGCAAGGCGGGAAGAAATTTCATACTGGCTGGATATACCTGTTTTCCCGCCAGTTGCCAGAACAAGGGTTCCGCTGTCATCAGATACCATTCTCAGCATCTTCCAGAAAGTAAATGAGAACTACCGATGGGAAAACACCCCTCTTACAACTGCAGAAATAAAAAACGGCTTTAAGGATATATTCTATAAGGGCAGGCCCATATTCATAACCGATTTCAATGTTGAATTGCTTCTTGACCAGCTTATCAAAGCCGGAAAAGTAAAATTTTCCATAAACTATTATGGTCTTGTCTCCTGGGAGGATAAAACCAAGAAGACAATTGACTATCTTGCAATGATGCGCAGAATCCGCGACATCTGTGTCAACAATGCAGTTCCGTTTACAAGCCTGAACGAATCCAAAGAAGCCGATTCAGTTATCACAGTTGTTGGCCAGCAGATGTACCTGCATTTCTACGACAGGAATGCAGACAATAAACTCTCGCTTAAGCGTGCGCTTTCAACAATCAGCAAGGGAATAACAATAATGCTGTTCAAGAATGAAGCAGAAAAGCAGAATTTCATAGAGCTTGTCAATTCCTCTCCATCTGTTGCTCCTCTTATCCTGAAGCTGGAATCTGAAAGCAAATCCCTTTTGTTCCATAAGCCTGATGAACTGGAACAAATGGTTATCGATTTCAAGTCAATGTGAGAAGCGGCGTGGGAATTCATTCGGAAATGCAGTCAAGAATGCCCTCTGCATTCAGGCCGAATTTAAGGTATTTTGCCTCAAGCATGTTAAGCCATCGGTACTCCCTGTGCTCACCGGACAGATTAACCGTTTCAGAATCAGTTTCACCTTTGTAGACAATGTAAACAGAATGCTTCTGATTTCCGTCCTTCTCATAGGTTGCCGAAGTCACAGTAACATATTTCACATTATAGGTATCCAGGCCGGTTTCTTCCTTTGTTTCCCTTATGGCAGCTTTCAGGGGATCTTCTCCCCATTCCACTCCGCCTCCGGGGAATTCCCAGAAATCCCCTCTTTTCAGAAGTAGCACTCTGCCCCTGTTGAAAACGACCATGTAAGAGTTCAGTTCCTGAATTTTCATCCTAATCGTTTTCTATCATACAACTCAAGCATTTTATTTCTATCCAAAAATTCAAGCATCCTCTCGCACTGGCAGCATTTGAAATTTCCTGAAGATGCTGTCTCAAAATCAGTTATTGTTGCTGCGCCACAGGAAGGGCAATAGTATTTTTCTCCATCCCCATGCACATCTTCAATCTTATTTGTCTGGTCATTTGCCCATCTTTCCATTCTTTCATGATTCAGTGTCCAGCTGTAGGAATACCATCCTGTTTCGCTGTCCTTCTGCCTGTTGTAGTTTACAAGCCCTTCGTTGTGAAGCTTGTTCAATGTAGCCCTGACATCACTTATCTTGATCTTAAGCTTCTTTGCGAGTTCCTCGTCACTGTGCCTGCCATAAAAATTCTTGATGATTGAAAGTGCATTTTCCCCGCCAACACCTATAAGATTCTGCCTGATGTAGGCATCCTGAAGGATTTTTGAAATCCTTTTCATATTCTCAGGCCTTGGCAAGTCCTTTGGAACTTCTTTTTTTGGAGGGCTTGAATTTTTTGCAGGCTTGACTGCCTTTTTTACTGATTTAATCTTCTTTTTAGAAACAGTTTTCTTTCTAACAACTTTCTTTTTGCCCACCAAAGTATCACCAACAACAATAAATTACGCATTCTTAGTATTTAAATGTTTCTTTATGCGTATTACCACTTATCTTCTGGCCGCATATTGCGTTCCTCTTCAGTTCTTCCTTGTTATCAGCATCCATGGCATCTATCTGCCGCAGCCGGTTCTGGTATTTCCGGTATGCCTTGACAGCAGCTGCATATGAATCCCTGATATGCACATCCTCAATCCCTTTTCCTATCTCCCTTTTCTCAGCCTTTGTAAGGCTTTTCATCGGATGAAACACCCTGATATTGAATCTTGCTGCTATTTTTGAGACAAAATGAGAAGGCGGCGAAGTATCGGATGCTATCAAAACAGGTATGCCAAATTCAGATACTCGTTTCACGATCTTTTCATCACTTGCCTCCTTTTCACAGCCCGTTCCTATGAGATTTCCGGAAAGATCCAGTATTGCATAGCCTGTTTTGATTCCAGCATCAATACCGACTATGGTGTAGATCTCCTCACCCTTTTGTAGATCTCTTCGGTTTTTTTTATGCTGTTGCTTAAGGAGTATTCTTTTGCCCTTTCCTTTCCGTTTTTCGCGAATTTTTTCCTTAAATCGCTGCTTTTCAGGAGTTTTTCCAGGGCACTTGCAAAAGCCCTTGCTTTTCCCGGCGTAACAAGATAGCCTGTTTTTCCATTCTGGATTATCTCTCTGGCTCCAAGCTTCGAGACTCCCACCACAGGCAGTTCACTTTGCATTGCTTCCACAAAAGTCAGCCCAAAAGTTTCAGTGTCTGAAGGCGAGGCAAAAATGTCTGCTGCGGAATAGGCCTCTACAATGTCCTTCAGGAATCCGGTAAAGCGGACATTCCTCACACCAAGCGTTTCCGCCAGCTTTTTGAGATCCTCAAGATAAGGGCCGGTTCCGGCAATTACAAGATAGGCATTGTCTATCATGCTGAATGCATGAAGGAGCATATCCAGCTTCTTTTCAAAACTTACGCGGCCAAGATAAAGAATAATCTTTTTGTTCTGTGGGATGCCGAGTTTTTTCCTGAAAGCATTTCCTTTTTTCGGGTTTCTTTTGAACTTTTTTAATTTTACGCCATTGGGCAAATGGACAACGTTGTTGAGGCCGTATGAACGCAGCTCTTTGGCAAGTTCATTTGTTGGTGCAGTGACAACGTCGGCATTTGTAAAAACATGCCTGATCAGCTTCTTGACAGTATATCCGCTGATATCCTCGAAAGCCTCAGGAAGTTTTCCATTGAGAAGATAGGGCACATAATCCGGAAAATGGGTGTGATGGGTGATCACAAGCGGTATCCCCTTTCTTTTTGCACATATTATCCCCTGCACTCCAAGAACAACCGGGGCATGGGCATGAATTATGTCGGGCATTTCCTTTTTTATCAATTCATTTACCCTGGCGTAATTCATTGATGCAATTTTGTATCCTTCATAGAATGGAAATGGGGAAGAGGGTATCCAGTAGGTTGTCACATTTTTCCTTTCAACCCTCAGTTTTTTCCCTCCCGGGGCAAAAATAATTACCTTATGTTTCTTTGATAATTCTCCTGTTGCATCCAAAAGATATGAAACTACCCCATTTCTCTGGGGCAGGTAAGTATCGGTGAAGATGGCTATTTTCATCTAATCCATTCCTTCATAGCTTTCGATCTGGCTGAACAGCTCATTAATATCAATTCCAGAGCCCACCTTCGTTTCATTTCTTGTTGCAACTTCATTGCAGAAATCAATTTTCTCGCCATCAATCACATTGCTGCAATAGCTCTGGTTTTTGTTTTTGCCTGCAAGCTCAATGTAGCAGTCATCCTTGTATGACTGGTTGATTATGGTAGTGCATATTGTTTCATTGTTTGTTTTGGGTATCAGCGAAACCAGGCACCTGTCCCTTCTTTCTCCTGCAAGGTCGCAAAGGGCCGGTAGCGACAGTATCAGAGCCCTGTCGCTGATGCATTTTTCCTTTTCCTGGCCTTCTTTTTCAGTGTAACACTTTGAAAGCTTTATGGACTGTTCTCTTTCTTTCTCAAGCTGGACCATCGCTCCTGTTGATATGTTTTCAGGAACTTCAATATCTGCAGGATGCTCATTGAATGACACAAACCGGTATTCATATGTATTGTTCATTTGCTCATGAATATACCAGAATGATTTTTGCTTTACTGTTTTGTAGTCAATGCACATTGTCCAGTGGAACACTTTTGGAGAATTGGAACTGATTCCAAAAGTTGCTGCTTCAGAAAGCGTAATGTTCGTGAAGTTCAGCAGATAGCTGATTTCTTTGCATCCGGGCCTTTCAGTTAATTCCGGATCAAGCTGCGCCAGTCCGTGCGCCAGAAGATACTGCATACTGGCCTTGTTTCTGTTGATAAGCTCGTCATTCAGGAGCTTGACTTTCAATGATTCAACGTAATTGTTCAGCTCTGCCTGATTCTTGACCGATGAACAGACCGCCCTGTTCTCATAATCCACACAAAGTATGGTGTCATTTTCAAGGAAATAAAGCTGTTTTGCTGAAAGTGGGTTTACAACTTCAACCCTGCTGATATTGCCTTTTTCAGTTATTCGATATTCCAGCGGATATCCGTTTGAGATTTCAGTATAATAGTAATCATATTCTGTGGTGCCTCTGCCGAAATCCAGCCCGCGCATTAGCAGGTCCTTTGCCTCCTGGATATCAACTTCTTTTATCTCTTCAGTTTCCGGCTCTGGAGCAGTAGCTACAAAATAAAGGGCAACTGCGACAAGAACCAGGGTTACAAATAATACTAATTTATTTTCCATCAAATAGTTCTTTACTTAACTACTTTTAAAAATTTCCATTTGCTGTGGTTTATATACTTTATCTATCTGATACATTCAGGTGATTTTGATATGGGAATCTGGAACTCAATATTTGGTGAAGAAAAAAAGCCAGAATCTGAGAAGAAATCAACAAATCCATTCAATGTTTCTCTGAAATTTGCCCCCCTCAGGCTTTCTGCAAACCGGAAGAATTCGGTTGACCTTATTGTAAGGGTGGAAAACAAATCCCCTGAGATCCATCTTGTTTCTGTCGATGCTCTTCTTCCCAAGGGTGTCATGCTTGGGTTTGACGATGCCTGCATAAATAAAGCCACTGAGAAAAGAGTGGGCGAATTGAAATCCGGCGACTCCGTGGAAGTTCCGGTAAGGGTATTTGCAAACAGCCAGACAAATTCAGGAAACTATGCCATTGAAGTAACTGTTTATTCCCATTACATAGGCTTTGACAAGGTGCTGAGCTATGTAAAGAAAAGCAGCTCACTCAGAGTGGTCTAGCTTGTTTTTAAGTTCATGAATGAGGTTGGCTGCTCCCACTCCTCTTTCTGTTAATTTTACAATCCTTTTTTTGCCCTTTACCTCTATATTCACCAGTCCCTTTCCCTGTAAATTTGACATAAGCTTGGTAACATAGACGTATGTGGTGTCACTGTTTTTTGCAAGTTTCGAGAGGTGCCATGATGTTTCATTGTCTCTGAGAAGCATGAGAATCCGGCAGGGTTTTGGCCTGCAAAGCAGTGAGAACATGTCTATTATTAAGGCATTTGCCGTTAAAAAGGCCTTTGATTTTTAACGCCCGTCTGAATTTCGTCGATAGATTTAAAAATTATCTTCTGGATATAGACGTAGCCCTGGGAAAGAATTCTTTTGGGCAAACCCTTGAGGGAAAACAGGTGACAATATGGGAAAAAAAATCGGATCAGAAAAAATTAGCAGAGAAGATGGCTATCTTTATTATGTAGGAAAGGATGGATACGTCTGGGCTGCTCCAATGAAGCACAACAAGAAAGGAAGAAAAAAGAAAGTAGGCAGCGAGAAAGTCGACAAAGAAGGCGGCTTCATGTATTATCTCGGAAAAGATGGATTTGTTTACAAAGCAAAGCTCAAAAATTCATAATCCTTTTTTTCCCATTCTTTTTTAAATGAAAGCCAACTAATTCTTTTTTTGCTTTTTATGAGGTGAACTAATGCGGATAGTAATTTCTGAAACATCTAGCGGAAAAAGTTACCAGACTGAACTTGAAAAAGGCAGAGAGGCCAACATAATAGGAAAGAAAATTGGCGATGAACTCGACGGCAATCTTGTTGGTGCTGCAGGCTATTCACTCCAGCTTACCGGAGGAAGCGACGGAAGCGGATTCCCCATGAGGGAAAATGTCTATGGTGCAGTGAGGAAATCCATTCTTTCCACCGAAGGCCAGGGATTCCATGCATCTGAAAAGGGCGAGCGTAAAAGAGTGATAGTACGAGGAAACGTCTATTCTGTTGATATAGTCCAGGTCAATACGAAAGTGGTTAAGGCTGGTGCCACTAAGCTGGAAGAGCTATTTGGAAAGAAAGAGGAAAAAGATGCAAGCTGATATGAATATCGGCATGCTTGGGCATGTTGACCATGGCAAAACAACCCTTACGCAGGCCCTGACAGGCAAATGGACAGATACCCACAGCGAAGAACTGAAGCGTGGCATTTCCATTCGTCTTGGCTATGCAGATGCGCATATCTACAAGAACAAGGACAAACTTTCGATCAATCCTGAAGAAGGCAAGCTTTACAGAAAGTTTTCCATAGTGGATGCCCCGGGTCATGAAATCCTTATGACAACTGTTATTTCAGCCACAAGCATCCTTGACGGTGTGCTGTTTCTAATTGCAGCAAATGAACCCTGCCCCCAGCCGCAGACTGCCGAACATCTTCTTGTTCTTAATTCAACAGGAATCAAAAAAATCCTGATTGTCCAGACAAAGGTTGATCTTGTTTCAAAAGAAAAGGCGCTGGAAAACTACAAACAGATCAAGCAGTTCCTTAAGGGAACATCAGCTGAAAATGCACCAATTATTCCAGTTTCAGCCAACCATAACCTGAACATTGATGTTCTTTTGGAAGCTATAGACAGGATAATGATTGCTCCTGTATTTGATGAAAAGGCACAATTCAGGATGTATGTATCACGTTCATTCGATATCAACAGGCCCGGAACCCCAATTCAGAAACTTAATGGAGGGGTGCTTGGAGGCTCCATTGTAAATGGAGCGCTTAAAGTCGGCGATGAAATAGAAATAAAACCCGGGGTTGCAAAAAAAGAAGGCGCAAAACCGGAAAAAATCATAACGAAAGTCACTGCTCTCCGAGAAGAAAATGATGACCTCAAAATAGCAAAGGCAGGAGGCCTTGTTGCAGTCGGAACAGAAATCGATCCGTCATTGACAAAGGCAGATTCGCTGGTAGGTTCAATTGTCGGGAGGCCCGGCGAAGTTCCTGAGCCCGTTACAGAAATAAAGATGGAATACAGCCTTCTGAAAAGGCAGGAGGGTCCCATTCCATTGCACGATAATGAGCCCATTGTAATCAACATACATACATCAACAGGCGTCGGGCTGATAACAAAACTTCACAAAGGGACTGCAACTGTGCGTCTCAAGAAACCTACAACCGTTTATCCTGGCATGCACGCCGCATTGTCAAAGCGCGTCGGCCAGAAATGGAAACTCGCAGCCTGGGGGAAAATCCTGTAGCCTCAGGAAGTTTAATGAAATTTTACCTTGAGAATTATTGAAGGAAAATTTCTGCTGAGGTCGCATAGCCCGGTATTGCGCAAGGTTGCTAACCTTGTGTACGAAAGTACGCGGGAGTTCAAATCTCCCCCTCAGCGATTTTGTTTTCAGTGAAAACATGCCAAAAAGAGCAGTGTTAAACATTTTTAAGCATTTTTGTGCACATTATGATATTATGTACCTCACAGGCAAGGACACTCCGGTTGAAATCCAGCCGAAAAAGAGTTCGGTGCTTCTGGAAAAAACCATGAAGCACAGGGAAAAACCAGTGGATCCGTTCCAGGCAGACCTTTCACTGAAATCGCTTTTCCTGAAACTTGCACTTGTAAGCATGTTCATTCTTATAGTATCATTTGGGCTTGATGATCTGAATTCCCTTACAATCGCATCATTTGCGGGCGTTGTCATGTTCTCTTTGTTTTATGGATTTCTCAGAATCAGAAAATAGTTACTCTCCAAAGAGTTGCGAATTCAGTATTGACATAACAACATCGCTTCCCTGGCCCATTCTTATAAGAGTGGTTGTACCGCGTACGCCCTTCCCGCTTATTGTTGTTGTGATGAGGCCCAGAACCTCAAGATCATTCAGGTATTCCTTGTACCATCTGGAGCTTCTTGGCCTTGTTTTAAGCCTTCTGCAGATCTTTTCATATTCCTCATATACTTCTCCAGAGAACAGGAAATCTGATTCCACCCCTTCCAGTCTGGAGTATCTGCTTCCGGATTTTGTAATGGATCCTATTGCATAAAGTACAATCTGATGCATCTGCGGAAGAGTGCTTATTGTCTCAAAGGTAAGGTCAATCTCAACCTTCTTCCTTGCAGCTTCAACATCATTGTCAGTGACCAGGTTTCTTTTCTCTGATTCTGCATGTTCCCCTGCCTTGCTGAGCAGTTTCAATGCAAATCTTGCATCCCCGCTTTCCTGGGATGTTATGGCTGCAGAAAGATTGATGGCAGAGGGGTCCACAACGTTATTTTCGAAGCCTTCCTTTACCCGCGCTTCAAGTATTTTCTTTAGCTGCTCTGCAGTGTAAGGCTGGAATATCATTTCAGTTTCATAAAGAGAACTTCTTGATCTTGGATCAAGCGAATCCTTGAATGACAGCTTGTTGGATATGCCGACAATTGTCACCCCCCCAGCCTTTATTTCATCATTTGATCTTGTTAACGTATAAACGAGTTCATCGAGATCCTTTATCATGTCTATTTCATCCAATACAAGAACCACCTGCTCTCCTCCGGATGCAGTTTCAACAAGTTTTTCATAGAGGAATGGCATTCCGAATCCGGTTTTGTCGAGCTCAGGAACATACTCCTTCATGACTTTCTGGAATATCCTGTACCTGGAATTGTAGATTCTGCAGTTTACATAATGCATGCTTGCATTTCTTTTTTTGCCTGCTTCCACAAAATCCTCCATTACCCTCTTCACGGTGCAGGTTTTTCCTGTCCCGGTTTTTCCATATATTATGAGATTCCTGGGCTTTTGTTTTCTCAGGGCCGGAGAGACTATTCTCATTATCTCCTGTATGTGGGTTTCCCTGAATGGAAGTTCCTTTGGCACATAATGCGGAGAAAGGGCTGAGAGATTACGAAAGATAGAAGGTTGTGAAAGTATTTGATCAAAAGAAGCCATCAGAATGTTGATGCTGGCAAATATTTAAAACAAATGGCTCTTGCTTAGCTTTTAATATATTCCCATACAGTTCAATATTCTTGGTGATAAAATGATAGTAGGAGAAAGAATACTTGATGTCAGCGGAAACAAGGTTCCACAACAGCAAATCAAGGGACTTAACATCAACATCCAGCTTGAGAATGTAGAACTGAACAAAGACAAAAATCTTGAGATTACCTATATCTACACGGCCGAATACAGGGATAATGTGGGTGAGATCAAGATCAAGGGGCTTCTTATTGCAAAAGAAGATGAGAAACTGTCAAAGGAAATTGTAAGCACATGGAAAAAGAGCAAAAAAATTCCTGATGACTATGCCACTGTCGTTTTAAGTGCTGTGAACTACAGCGGAAGTGCAAATGGAACCCTTCTTGCAAGAGTTCTTAACCTTACTGCACCGCTGATTCCGCCGAAGATACAGCTTGGCAAGCCCCAGTAACCTCCTTTTTTAAACCTTTTTTAACACAATTACCAATATGAACACGCGCTTCTGGAGTGATTTTACTACGGGAACCGCCATCTGTGCTGTTTCTATTTTCCTTCTTGCAACCTACAAACCAGCTCCGGAAAAATGCATTTCCCTTAGAGGGGATGGCAATTGCCAGCCTGAACTTGGCGAAAGAGATCCGCTGTCCAGGAATTATGATCCTGAATCATGCGGCTACTGCGGCGACGGAAAAAGACAGCCCTGGAAAACTGCAGTTCAGTGTCCTGTTGATTTTGCCTGCGGAAACGGCGTACTTGACAAAAATGTTACATTTGCCATCCTTGACAAGAAGCCGGACGGCAGATACATGTTTTCTACTATAACAAAAAACGAATCCTGCGAAGAATATTCCATGGGCTATTGCAGGGAAGACTGCAGGGATTATAAGCCCAAGGCCGCCGCTCCTGAACCGGAAAAGAAAATTGCGCTGCAGAAATCCAGAGCTTCCGGAAGGTGCTCTTCAGATATGTCGGCGGTTGACCTGGACGGAAAGCAGTTCTGCATTGACAAATGGGAATGCCACCTCCAGTATCCTGATGGCACCAGGCATCCCTACTATAAAATGCCCCCGGAGCATCACAATCTGAAAGCCGTTTCGCAGGCGGGAGTTTTTCCGCAGGTGCAGATGAGCTATGAAACTGCAAGGCAGGCATGCTACAACGCAGGCAAAAGGCTCTGCACCATTAACGAGTGGATGAAATCCTGTCTTGGAAATGCCAGGAAGGCAGCATATCCATGGGGCGGATGGAATGAAATTCCAGGCAAATGCAATTACAACAAACAGTCCGTTTTCGAGAGGGCACTCGGCGTTAAAAGCCCTCCTCTTCACTTATTTGCCCGGTGCCAAAAAGGAAGCCGGGCAAAGTTTGACAATAATGTTGATCCTGACGGAACGCTTTATATGAACGGCGTTCCTGTTAATCTTTCCCTTTATCCAAAATGCTCATCAAGAAAAGATGAGATGTATGTATGGAACAACTCCAAAAGACTGTTCTGGGATGAAAGGCTGGCACAGATCCATATCGGTATGGAGGTTACAGGCAGCTATCCGGAATGCACAAGTGAATATGAAGTGTATGATATGGTCGGGTCTGTAAATGAGCTCGTAGGCACTCTCTCGCAACGAGGCAAAGCCCAGTTTAAAGGCGGCTATTTCCTTGATGCCACGCAAAATAAACCCGGCTGCATGTATACCACTGCAGCCCATGAAAAAGACTACAAGGACTATTCCGTTGGTTTCCGCTGCTGCAAGGACTAGGCCCACACTGCGCTTTTTCTCAAGACAAAAAACAATGCTTTATGTAAAGGCAGTTCCGCCATATCTTCTTTTCTGAATTCTTTTGTTTCTGTAATCTCAAGTTCAGGAACATCCTCAATGAATTTTATCCTTCTGTTTTCCCCATTGATTCCTGCATCCTCAAATGGACTGAATGCTTCGATGTCATCAACAATCTTTGCAATCAGCCCTGTCTCACCATGCACGCTGTTCGGGACTCTTATAAGTTTGCTGAGATCCTGCGTAACAGCAACATCAGTATTTACAGTACCGACTGAAAGGTCCTGTGCTATCAAGGACAATCTATTCAAAAGATCATCCAGCTTCAATGTTGTCTTGCTGTAATTGCCCTCTTTAATTCCGTCAATGAAGAATTTTCTTGGCTGGTCTTTTTTGAAAATTCTTGAGATTGCCGTTGGATCTTCTTCAAGCTTTTTAATCAATTTTCTTGCAAATCTTCCCCTGTACCCGCCTTCATCAGGCCTTGGTCCCATAAGTTTTGAATGTACAGTTTCTCTTGATGGGAAAAAGTCAAGATAGTTCAATCCCTGCCCCATGATGTAATCAACAAGCTCTCTTCGTTCCTCCCCACCCATCTTCATATAGCGGGGATCCCTTACATGTACGTGGTAGCCCCTGTTTCCGGAGAACACTATCATGACATGCTGCCTTTCAATTCCAAAATCATTTACAATGAAATCCTCCACAAGCCTTACAACATCCTTTTTCATATTCTCAAGCAGGGGGTAAACACCGTATTTTCCTTCAGCATGGATATCAAGATCAAATACAATATCTGCATAGAGCCAGTGCTTTTTCTGTATGGGCGTTGCTCCGGGAAATCTGTAGTATGCAGTGGAATGCGAAACAAACATCGGAGTATTCATGCAAAGGTATTTCCTGAATTCAGAAACATTTGCAAAGTTCAGATGCCTGGCATCTATCTTTTTGTTGTTGCCAATTCCAAATTCCCTTTTTTCAATCTCAGGAATCCTGATGTCTGCGGTTTCGTAGTATTTTGCAAAAATATTCCTGATGTTCATCTGATTCCCTCCTTTCGTATGTTGCTTATGGTATGCCATTTCAGTGGGTTGCCTATTCTGCAGACAGCACAGCAAAGACCATAGCTCATTATTGTGGAGCACGAGGGAACCCTGTAACCCTTTTTCTTTGCATGGCTTATCTGATACCTTGTAATCTTCTCATTGAAGTCAGGAAGTCCTGAATAGATTTCTACTATGGCATCCTCCTCCATTCCTATCCCGATAAGATATGTAGCTAGGTACCATCTTGCGGTGTGGGGGAGGTTCTGGTGCTTTTTTACACTTTCAAACAATTTCATTATGCATGGGGGGTGATCTCCTTCCTTGACTGTTATCCTGGTCTGGTGCTTTGGCAATTCAAGCAGCAGACGCTCCCCCGCTTTTTTTATCTCTTCCGGAGGGTCATTTGGCCGCGGAATATCCTCCATGTGCTTTCTTATTCCCTCTTCTATAAGTCTCAGCTTTTCATTTTCACTTATCTCCACCTTGCCGCTAACTATTCTGCGGTTGATCAGTCTGTATGGAGTTGATTTTGGACAGTATTTAAGATAGGTTGGAATATCAAGAAGATTTTCATTGGTGATGATCCCGAAATGCAATGCAATTCTGTTTACCGCAGCCTGATTTTCTTTGTTGAGGTGAGCTCTTGCAATTTTTGATTCATTGACTGCAAACCTTCCGGTTATGAACTGATTTCCCAGGGTTCCGAGTATCATTCTTGCAGCTGCATAGGAGGCTATTTCCTCAATGATCTCATTTTCACTATAAACTATCTTTCCGGCTGCTTTTCCTTCAAGCGCATTTTTTATTCTCTGGAATCCCATTTCTATTATTCTTGAATTCAGTTCCGCACCTTCAAGTACCTGCTTAGCATCATCTGTGAAGGGGTACCTGAGGGCAAAATTATCCATGATTTATTGTCTGTGTTTCACTTTTTATTGTTTTGGAGGGTTTTGAAAAGTTCATATCCAAGGTCAAATGCAAGAATTCCTATGAGGTAGTCGGGCCTTCCAAGAAAGACAAATGGTATGGGACCCAATTTCAGAAACGGCCTGTATTCATTGAACGGCCTGAGAATCCCCACATAGTCTATCTCATCCAGAAATGCCAGAACAACAAAATATCCGAATATCAGAATATTTATGTCCGGAAGCTGATAAAACAGGATTACTATGAATGCAGTAAGAAATCCAAGCCTGTGAGCAAAACTGTCAATCTTTCTTGACAGCACCTGTGCAAAAAGAGCGGCAAGGAACAGAATGCCAAAACTTGCATTTGCAATAAGATATCCTATCAGGCAGCCGTAAATGGCCGCCATAAAATATTTTGATTTGTGGCGGCTTTTTTTGTCATCTTCCAGCCAGTCAACTATCTTGACTATGATTCCTGCAAGGAATGCCAATACAAAATGCATCACCATTTACACAGCTCCAGAATCAGAGGAAATGCTATTGATGCATCACAGTCAACTGTTACATGGTTTGCCTTTTCCTTTATTTTTCCCCAGGATATCCCCTCATTTGTTCTTGCTCCGCTTAATGATCCGTCCCATGGTGATGCTGTTGTTACATAGACTGCATAGTCGAATCCGCCCCGGAGAAGATTAACCCCTATTGCATGATGTTTTGAGATTCCACCCCCCAGAATGATGCCGCCTGTTTTGTCTGCATTCAGGGCTATCTGGGACAGCTGGTTCATGTCCTTTGTAACATCAATTGAAAAGTCTTTTTTCTTTTGCCTGAAGAAATGTGCCTGGAGGCCAATTGCCGAATCGGTTATACCCGGGCAGAACACCGGGATGCCATTTTTTCCGCACCAGTAAAGGAACGAATCGTCGCTTGTTTTTTCCCCTATTTTCACTGCAATTTCGCTTGGAGAAACAATCTTTTCATTATTGTAGAGTTCAGAGAATGCATTCTGCATGAATTTTTCCAGATATTCATAGCATTCATTAGGAACCAGGATATTCCCTATTCTGTTTATCCCCTTCTGATGCAGTTTGGCATCATCCATTACAAACTCTCCGAGTTCATAGTCCTTCGAACTTTTTATGAGATCATGATCCAGGCTTCCCCCTGCTGTTATTATGGCATCGACTTTCTTTTCCTTGCAAAGCCTTGTTATCAAGCCCCGCAGTCCAGAGGCCACCATGTTTGAAGTAAATGCCAGAAAAACAACCGCTTTTTCTTTTTCCATTTTTTCGATGATTTCTGCTGCCTGTGCAACATTAGTTGCCTGGAATCCGCAGTGCGCCAGCGATTTCCGGTCTATCCGCTCCAGATTCTGTATCCTCATTTTATCACTTTCTTGTATGCAAACGGAAGCATATGCGCTATATCAGATGCAGAATAATTGTATCCGTAATACCTCATAAGTATGTTGCCCGCCTCGCCGCTGACCCTTGCTGCAGCAACACATGCTTCAAATGAGTCATTCTTGCATGCCAGTGCAGCCACCAGGCCTGCAAGGACATCCCCGGTTCCTCCCTTGGTCATCCCAGGATTGTGCACCCTGTTGATTGCAATTCTTTTTCCATCGCTGATAATGTCTGCATCCCCTTTCTTCAGAATAGTGCACTTGTGCTTTACAGCCATTTTCCTGACATTTTCCTTTGTTCCATCGCATCCAAACAATCTTTTGAATTCCCCCTCATGCGGGGTCAGAATTGCATTTTTCGGGATTTTTCCCCTTATCCTTTTCAGGCCGTCAGCGTCAATAACCAGTTTTGCATTTGTTTTTGGCAGTTTTACTTTTGCATTTCCTATGCCATTCCCGAAAAGAATGGCGTCTGCCTCACCCGACCTGTCTGCTACAATTACCTCGGGAATTGCCTTCACTGTCTGAAGCAGATAACTGTCTTTCTCGCCAGGAGTAAAATAGACGAGATCTACAAATCTTTTTGCTGCCAGGATCGTGAGCATTGCAGCTCCATGATACATTCTGCTGCCTGCTATTATCTGCAGCCTGCCGTTTTCCCCTTTATGCGAGCTTTTTGGCGGAACGTACATGACTATCACTCTCCTCAAAGTATTATAAACTCATAATTCAATGTTTTTCCATGATCGATCTTGGAGTAAGCGGAAAATCTGTCATCTCCATTCCGGAAAATTATCTTACAAGGCACGGGCTTATTGCCGGAAGCACAGGCTCAGGCAAATCAAGAACCATGCAGGTAATTGCAGAACAGCTGGCCGACAACGGCACAAATGTTTTCGTTTCAGATGTAAAAGGAGATGCCTCCGGATTCTGCATTGAGGGAAAAGACAACAAAAGAAACGCACTGGCAGGCTATCGGCCCCATGGAATAGAAACAAACTACTGGAGCATTTCAGACAGGTTTATTCAACTGAGATTCTCACTGCAGGCAGCCGGCTCAGTTCTGCTTTCCAGAATGCTTTCATTGAATCCCACACAGGAAAGCCATCTTTCCCTTGTATTTGCCTATGCCAGAAAAAACGGCCTTCCGCTTGACAGCCTTGAAAATCTCCTTGATGTCCTGGATGAAATGCTTGAAAGAAAGGAAAGGGGCATGAGCCGGTCATCAGTCAATGTAATTGAAAGAAAGATACTTGCAATGCAGGAGTCCGGCATCGGAAGTCTTTTTGGCAAACCCGGCCTTCAGCTCAATGATTTCAGCGGCATGAATGTCCTCAATCTTTCTGATTCAAGGAAAAACATGCTGGTTTCCATTGCACCTGCTTTTCTGCTGCAGCTGCTTTTCGAAAAACTCCCGGAAGTCGGCGATGTTGAAAAGCCAAAATACGCAATCTTCTTTGATGAGGCGCACTATCTTTTCAAGGATTCAAACAAATCCTTGCGCGATCTTATGGTTACAATCCTCAAGCAGATCCGGTCCAAGGGAGTTTCAGTTTTCTTTGTGACTCAGGACGTTACTGATCTTCCAGATGAAATACTCGGCCAGCTTTCCACAAAGATAATCTTCTCGCAAAAGGTTTTCACCCAAAAAGGGAACAAAAAGCTGAATGCCCTGGCAACATCATTTCCAAAATCAGATATCGATGTTATGGAAAGGCTCAAGCGCCTCTCTCCCGGAGTTGCCATAGTTTCAACACTTGATGGAAACGGAAACCAGACTGAGCCCGGCGAAGTTACAATGTTTGCTCCGGCAACTGCCATGGAAGTTATTGATGATCCAACTTTGCTTGAAGCATCCGACCCTAAATTAATTGAAAAATACTCAAGGAAAAAACCAGTGAAAAAACCAAAAAGCGAAAAGGAAATACGGACCGCTATCATCCGTGAAAAGCCTGAACTGAAGCAATCTCATGAAACATCAAAAACAACTGAGAACAAAACCAATAAGCCAAAAAAACGGGGGCCGGCTTTCTACGAAGGCATCTTCAGATTCCTGCTGAAACTCCTGGATTTTATGCTCAAAGTTATTGGAAAACTTTTTTCTGCAATAATACTTAAGCCAATAAAAATCTTCCTGAAATATCTGGCCAGAAAACCTGTCAGAATTATCTATTTCATTCTGCTGTTAATTGTAATTTATGTTATTTATCTAAACTGGGATTTGATCGGAAGATTCCCTGATTCTCTGGACTTTTCCCAGGCTAGCCATACGGTTGCATATTCTACTGCATGTATTTTTTTATGGTGTCGTTGAGTTTCTGCGCTTCTTTCAGGGCAGCATCTGCCGCCGGCATTCCGCCTTTTTCATGCGCATAAGCGATTGAAGAGGATGCATTTATCCTGTGGATTGAAGGATTGGACTTTATTGCCTTCATGATCATCTCCAGATCGCCGCCCTGGGTTCCGATCCCCGGAATCAGCATGGGTACCTGATTATCTGTTATTTTGACAATTTTCTTTATGGAATCGCTTGTGGCACCCACAACCAGGCCACATTTCCATTCAACAGCTTTCAGGGCTACTTCTTCATAGAGGAATTTCCTTCCGCATTTCAGTTCCTGGAAGTCCCCTGCCCCTTCATTGGAGGTTCTGCAGAGAAGGTAGACCGTTTTACCCTCCCTTAAAAAAGGCTCAACAGAATCCTTTCCCATATACGGGCTTATGGTAACTGCATCAGCACCCCAGAAATCATAAACTTCCTTTGCATATGCTTTGCCGGTCTTTCCAATGTCCCCTCTTTTGGCATCAAGGATTATCGGTATTTTTCCTTTGTAATGCTGGATTATGTTTTCAAGATTATACAACCCTTCAAACCCATATTGGGCAAAAAAAGCATAATTCGGTTTTATTGCTGCTATCTGGTGTTCTTCAATAAGCCTGTCCGTAAGTTCCTGAAAATAGTGTGAAATGCCGTCAACATCTACTTTCATTCGCTGTATATCGGGGTCTATGCCGAAACAGAGGATTGTTTCCATAATGATAGAAATGATCGACAACGGTTAAATACTGTTGCTGCTGCGAAGATACTGATTTAAATGTGTAAGGATTAATTTTCCTTGCTTATTGGGGTTATAGTATAACCAGGTTAGTACGGCAGGCTCCAGATCCCGCCGCTTATGTGGCAATGTGAGGCCGTAACCTGCATATCGGGGTTCGAATCCCTGTAACCCCAATTTTTGAGATGATGATATGAGATATATGTTGATCTTTCTTATGATGGTTTTTGCGATGGTTTTTGCCGGGTGTGTTGCACAGACCCCTCCTCTAAATGAGACGAACATGACCAATGTAACCCCGCCTGCGAATCTCACCGAGAATATAACTAATGTTACTGTTCCGGGTCCGGATTATTCTGTTCAGCTTGGTGATACTGTCTGGATTGATTATGTACTGAGGATTGATGATGAAATCTATGATACCAGCAGGCTGGATCTTGTTTTTGGAACCAGCGAGTACAATCCTGGAAGAATGTATGAGCCGCTGAAATTTACCGTTGAATTCGGAAAAGGCATTATAGACGGTGTAATCATAAACACCATTGGCATGAAAGTAAATGAAACTGTAAGATATGATGTTGATCCGGCAAGAGGATACGGGAATCATGATCCGACCAAAATAATCGCTGTTCAGAGATATTATGAAAAGAGCTTCTACGAAACAATTCCCAGGTCTTATCTTGAGTCCCAGGGCATAAACATATCAAACGGCACAGGTTTTGAAAGCCCATACGGAACTGTTTTCATTAATGATTTCAATGAGGAAAATGTGACACTTTTCTATCTTTTCATTCCAGGCGCCGAATTCGAACTAAACGGCATTCCACAGAGAATCGCCAATACCTCTAATTTCACTGCAACCATCGAATTTGCACTTGATGTAAATCAAAGTTATCTGCTTCCAAATCCAGAAACAGGAGTGCCACAGATATTCAGTGTTGTTGACAAGACCGATGACAATATAACCCTGGATTACAATCATCCGCTTGCAAATAAAACCTTGAATTTTGAGGTAACCCTTGTTAAAGTTGAACCTGCAAAATGATTCCGATGGAATGGCATGAAAAAGGAATAAAAGAAATCCTATCCGATTTGCATTCCGGCAAATCCGGCCTTACCGGATTGCAGGCAGAGGAGCGGCTGGCTCAGTATGGCCTGAATTCAATAATCATTGAAAAGCGGATTTCTCCACTCAAGATCTTCCTTGAGCAGTTTAAGAATGCCCTCGTCATTGTCCTTCTTTTTGCAGCTGTTGTTTCATTTGCCGTTTCCTATATCGGTCCAGGCGAATCGGACTACCTTGATTCCATTCTTATTTTTGCAATAGTAATTGCCAATGCATTTTTTGGTTTTTTCCAGGAGTACAAGGCGGAACGGACAATCGAAGCATTGTCCAAAATGTCAGCTCCAAAGGCAACAGTACTGCGCGACGGAAAGGAAACGGAAATCCAGTCAGACGATGTTGTTCCTGGAGACATTCTGCTTTTGCGCGAAGGTGACAAGGTTGCGGCAGACGCAAGGATAATAGAATCATTTTCCCTGCATGCAGATGAATCAGCCCTCACAGGAGAGAGCGTACCATCCCTGAAATCAACGGGAAAACTTTCAGACAACCTGCCTCTTGCAGAAAGAAAAAACATGCTTTACATGAATTCTGTAATCACAAGGGGGCGCGGAACTGCCGTTGTTGTTGAAACAGGGCTTAAGACTGAAGTTGGGAAAATTGCAAAGGAAATATCAGATGCTCCAGAAAAAACAACGCAGTTCCAGATCGAAATTGAGGATGTAGGAAAGAAAATAATGTACATTACGCTTTTTGTGCTTTTTATAATAGTAACGACGGAATTCCTTTTAAGAACCGGGGATCTGCTCTTCATATTTATTGCCGCAGTTGCCCTTGGGGTTGCTGCCATTCCAGAAGGCCTGCCTGCAGTTGTTACCCTGTCATTATCAATAGCAACGAACAGGATGCTCAGGCAAAAAGCTCTTACCCGGAGGCTGTCCACTATTCAGGATCTTGGTTCTGTCGATGTTATATGCAGCGACAAAACAGGCACGCTCACCGAAAATACCATGACTGTTACAAGGATGTATGTTCCCGGAGCATTGTTTTATGTTTCCGGTTCCGGGCTCGCAAAGCTGGGAGAACTGATTAGCAGGGAAGGCGCAGTTGAGCAGCTGGACCAGCTCCTGAAATGTGCAGTTCTCTGCAACGATTCCAGGGAAACAGAACAAGGATTCCGGGGCGACCCCACGGAAATAGCCGTTCTTATTCCTGCATACAAGGCAAAAATGGATGTTGACATGCTGCGCCAGGACCATCCAAGAAGCAATGAAATCCCCTTTTCTTCTGACAGAAAACTGATGTCCACCCTTCACGGAGACACCTCCTTCGTCAAAGGAGCTCCAGAAGAAGTACTTTCAAGGTGCAAGAGAATCAAAATCAAAAACAGCATAAGGAAAATGACCAAAAAAGACGCAGAGGAAATCTCAAGGAAAAATATCGACATGGCGGGAAGCGCACTCAGGGTTCTTGCCTTTGCCTACACTGAAAACGGCAAAAAAAACCCTGAATCAGACCTGATTTTCCTTGGCCTCATGGGAATGATCGATCCTCCAAGAGAAGGCGTGAAAGAGGCGATCCAGGATTGCAGAAAGGCCGGAATCCGTGTTGTTATGATAACCGGGGATAACAAATACACAGCCGCAGCAATTGGCCGCGATCTTGGTTTCCGTGATAGTGTAATTACAGGCACCGAACTTGATGCTCTAAGCGAAGAGCAGCTGCTGAAAAAAGTTGAAGAGCATGACATCTATGCAAGAACCAGTCCGAAACACAAGGTTATGCTTCTGCGCGCACTGCAAAAAAACCGTCATATTGTCTGCATGACCGGGGACGGCGTAAATGATGCCGCGGCCATCAAGAATTCTGACGTAGGCATTGCCATGGGCATCAGAGGCACCGAAGTTACAAAGCAAGCCAGCGACATGATAATCCTTGATGATAATTTCATAACAATAAAAAATTCAATTGCAGAGGGAAGGGCGTCATTTACAAACGTAAGAAAATTCGTTACCCTGCTTTTGGGTGCCAATACCTCGGAAGTTCTTGCAGTGTTAATTGCAACTCTCTCTCCGCTGGGCATTTCATCAAAAATAGCAATCCAGCTTCTCTGGATAAACCTTCTTACTGACGGTCTTCCTGCACTGGCGCTTGGAGCAGATCCTCCAAGTTCCGATGTAATGCAGAACAAGCCAAGGGACAGGAAAGAAAGAATCATCAGCAAAAACGTCCTTTACTTCATTGCTGTTATAGGAATTTTTGAAATGCTTGCTGTTATCTTAATATATGCATTTTATTCCCTTAACCACGATATTATAAAAGCCCAGACCATGTTTTTCACTTCATTCATTGTTTTTGAAATAATCTCCGTCTATCTTGTCCGCTGGAGATACAATACCAGGTTCCTGACAAATAAATGGCTTCATCTTTCCGTACTTGCAAGTTTTGTTCTGCAGATTGTCCTTCTCTATACCGATCTGTCATCATGGTTCAATGTCACTGCACCGGATCTCATGGACTGGCTTATTACATGGGCGGTTGGCCTGGTATTCGTTGCAATTGTCTGGGGAGCAATGAAAATGGAGAAACACATAATCCGATAGTATTATAAATACTATATGCCATAGATTATAACAGCACTAATTTTCCATGAATATTAGATTGTTTTAAAAAGATTCAGGATGTTAGTTGTTTTATTAATTCTCCCAAAGTTGGTTATATGGATAGCGCGAAGCAAACCCAGGGTGTTCAAACAGGAACTACCACTGTAGGTCTAGTTTGTAAGGATGGAGTTGTTCTGGCTAGTGATAGGAGGGCGACTATGGGGTATCTCATTGCAAGTAAGGACATTGACAAAATATACGAAATCGATGACCGCATTGCCATGACAATTGCAGGCAGTGTTGGTGATGCCCAGACGCTTGTAAGATGGATGAAAGCAGAAATCAAGCTCTATGAGCTAAAGCATGAAAGGCAGATGGGTGTTGAGGCCGCAGCTACACTGCTGGGAAACATCCTGGCACAGCATAAATTTTTCCCGTTCTTTGTTCAGCTTCTTGTAGGGGGAGTTGATGATAAACCAAGACTTTTTTCTGTTGATATGATGGGAGGGCTAACCGAAGAGCATCTTACTTCCACGGGAAGCGGATCTCCAATTGCATACGGTGTTCTTGAAGAGCTTTACAAAGAAAACAAGGACACTATTGTCAACATGGAAGTTGCGGCAAAGGCAGTGAGCGCTGCAATGAAAAGAGATGCCGCAAGCGGAGAACGCGTTGATCTTTGTATCGTAACAACATCTGGTTTCAAGAGAATGAGCAAAGAATACGTAAATAAAATTTTGAAATCATAATTTTTTTCTAATTTGAAGGGGTGTTTTTCTTGCACTTTAAGGACATTGTAAAAAAGATTAATGACATTATGCCAAAAAACTGCGAAGTGACAAAGGTAGAGCCTGAAGGGCTTTCAACAGTTATTTATATCAGGAACATAAGGGCTTTTTATGAAAATGACCGCCTTATAAAGGAACTTGCAGGGGCATTAAAGAAGAAGGTAACAATCAGGGTTGATCCAACCCAGCTCATGCAGACAGACAAAGCCCAGAAGCTTATTGAGCAGGTTGTTCCTCCAGAAGCCGAGATAAAAAAGATTACCTTCGTTCCGGAAATGTGCGAAGTAAGGATTGAGGCTATAAAGCCCGGCCTTGTGATCGGCAAAGGAGGCTCAATCCTTAAGCAGATAATGCTTGAGACAAACTGGGCTCCGGTTACATTGCGTGCCCCTACAATGCCTTCAGCAACGCTGGATGGAGTAAGGAAAAGCGCAGTGGCAGAAGCTGACGAAAGAAAAAAATTCCTGATTAATATTGGAAAAAAGATATGCCAGAATCCGCCTTCAAGCGACTGGATTCGCGTAATGGCACTTGGAGGGTTCAGGGAAATCGGCAGGTCATGTCTTCTGATACAGACCCCCAACAGCAAGGTGCTTGTTGATGTAGGAGTCAATCCTGCAACATCTGATCCTACAAAAGCATATCCTTACCTGAACATGGCCGGATTCTCACTTGAAGATATTGATGCAGTGGTGATCAGCCATGGACATATGGATCACATGGGATTCCTGCCATTTTTGTTTGCCTATGGCTATGAAGGCCCGGTTTACTGCACTCCGCCATCCAGGGATTTTATGGCCCTTTTGCAGCAGGATTATCTGAATCTCTGCAACAAGGTTTTCAATGTTGATGCGCCGTACAAGAAAAAGGACATCCAGAAAGAACTCAGAAATGTCATAACTGTTGATTATGAGGAAGTTGTGGATATCACCCCGGAAATCAAAATGACGCTTTACAACGCGGGGCACATTCTTGGAAGTTCATCAGTCCATCTTCACATTGGCGAAGGCGCCCACAATCTTGTTTATTCTGCAGACATAAAATTCGGCTTCACAAGGCTTTTTGACCCGGCAAATACCAGGTTTCCAAGGCTGGAAACAATGTTTATAGAATCCACATATGGCGGAAGAAATGATATATCTGTAAACCGATTTGATTCAGAAAAGCGGCTGATGAGAATAATCAAGGAAACCGCCGTACAAAGAGGAAAAGTTCTCATTCCGGCATTTGCTGTCGGAAGATCACAGGAGCTCCTCCTTGTTATTGAAGAATATGCAAGAAGGGACCCTGACTTCAACATACCCATATACATTGATGGAATGATTCTTGAAGCATCTGCAATACACACTGCATACCCTGAATATCTCAGGGAGCAGCTCCAGAGAAGGATTCTTTCAGACAGGAGTCCTTTCGAATCTCCAATACTGCGTGTTGCAAAGGGAACAGACAAGGAGCAAATCGTTGCTCCTGACGAGCCGGCAGTGATACTTGCGCCATCAGGCATGCTTACAGGCGGTCCGTCATATGAATACCTTAAGCTGCTTGCCGATGATCCGAAGAATGCACTTATATTCTGCGGCTATCAGAGTGCGCTTTCACTGGGCAGCAAGATCCAGAGAGGGCAGAAAGAGGTGCCAATGCTTGGCGATGACGGCAGGATGAAATCCCTGAAAATCAACATGCGCGTTGAAACTGCAGAAGGCTTTTCGGGCCACAGCGACAGGGCACAGCTTATGGCGTATCTTAAGAATCTGAGGCCGTCTCCGGAAAGGGTATTTACAATGCATGGAGACTGGAACAAGACCGATGAATTCGCCCGCTCAATTGGCGCAATGATGAGAAAGGATACAAGGGCAATAGCGGATCTAGAGGCCATTAGACTTAAGTAGCCTCTCAATCTCATTGATTTCCCAGGGGTAAATGATCCAGGCATCCGTAGTTCCGACAAAATAGTCAGGCCGGTATTCTGAACTTCTTTTATAATGCAGAGTTGCAGCTTTCAATTCATTTCCTTTAAGGTACTCCATTGCAGCTACAAGGCTCTTTCCTGAATCAGCCACGTCATCAACAATTAGAATCTTCTTGCCCTGGATTTTTGGCATCTCCTGCGTTATGACCGGATTTTCTTCTTTTTCTCCGATTCCTTTGTAAAACCTGATTCCAAGGACAAGCATTTTGGTATCCAGAATATCGCTTAAAATCCTTGCCGGCACAAGGCCTCCTCTTGATAAACCAACTATTAAATCCGGCTTATCATCAACCATTTTTGCAAGCTTTTTGCAATCCTCTGCAATTTCATTCCATCCTATTTTTTCGAATTTCATATTCCTCTTATAAAATTTCCAATTTTTAATCCGGCATACTAGGTAAGATTTTAAATGTTTCCACACCATACCCAGTTCAAGGTGTCCATATGGACGAAGAAGATGAGCTCGAGGATGATGATTTCGAAGAAGAAGACTGGGGAGAGGAAGACGAGGAGTTCTAAGGGTGTAATTATGTTTGACGAGGAAGAAGATTGGGAAGATGACGAATCTGAAGAAGAAGAATGGGGCGAAGAAGACGAAGAAGAGTATTAATTCTTTCCCCATTATAATTTCCTTTTTAGGGCCCGTAGCTCAGTCCGCTTTTTAGTAAACGCGACCGGACGTTGTTCGGCGCGCTCGTGGAAAGAAATATCTTTCCATCGGGAAGCATGGCAAAACCTGCCTGCTAAATTGCAGGAGCAACTTGGATAGAGCGGCAGCCTTCTAATGTTTCCGGCCTTGACCCTCCGGCTTCCTTCGGGATGCAGGAAACAGAAAGCCGGAAGCAGATGGCAGCTGTAGGCCGGGGGTTCAAATCAAAAAGACGGTTCAAATCAGGATCGTTAAGAATTGTGAAATTCCCCCCGGGCCCGATTTATATTTTTATTTTCCATATTCCGGCAAGATGTTGCGGGTGGATGCTGTAGATTGCCTTCTGGCATTCATCTATGGATTCTTTCATTTCAAACAGGCTTGTTTGATCGCTTGCTATTCTGGCATTTGCTTTTTGCAGAACTGTCCTGGCATCCTTTATTATCCGGGATTTTTCATCAGGATGCAGTTCCAGCGCTCTTATGGGCACAAGCATTCTGGTGCCGTCGCTCTGTCTGATTCTTATCGCCTTGTCAAAAGCCCGTTCAAGCTCCGCTATTTTTATCTTCAGCAGATCACTGAACCCGAATGTTTTGGCCGTTGCCCTGATAAACGACTGCTTTACAGTACGGCTGGTTTGTTCACAGGCATCCAATTGGCCGGGTCTTTTTGTAAGTGCACTGGACATCTTTAGACCAATTAGAAGACAACATATATAAATATTATGTCGCAGTTGCTGGTGCAATAGTGAAGAACAGGAAAACCATGATTTAAATTACTTATCTACCAGATTATAGAGTATTCTTATCCTTAGGTGATTTTATGGAACTTGAAGATATTACTGAGATGCTGGATAATCTTGTTAATGACAATACAATTCCCAAAAACATAAGAAAAGCACTATCAGATGCCAAAGGACGTCTGGAAGGAGATGAAGAGCCCAATGTCAAGGTAAGCGCAGCAATATATCTCATCGAATCGATTACGGAAGACATCAATATGCCTCCTCATGCCAGAACGCAGATCTGGGCAATAATAAGTGCATTAGAGTCGTCTAAATGATAGGGGATTTATCTGCAAGAGGAATAAGGCTTACAACTGATGCTGAGGCTGTATTGCCTTCAAACCCCCCCAATGAACTTTTTCAGAAAATCCTGGCGCTTGGCAAACCTTTGATATCAAGGGAAGACATTCTTTTGCTGATAAATGTAGAGGTGAAAAGACCTTCCTTTTTCAGTCCGCCTGCAAAGGAATATTCTGCAAATATCAAAATAGATCACAGGCTTGATGTCACTGGCAAGTCCCGGACAAAAGGCGGAGTTGACAATTTTGTCAGCCATTTTCGCAACCGGTATGAGCGCATATCGAGGATGCTCAGAAGGAGCGGCACCGGAGACAACATTGATCTTTGCGATGTTGTGCGGCACATCAATGAAAAAGTCCGGATAATCGTACTTGTTTCAGATGTCCGGGAAACAAAAAAAGGCAACCTGCTTTTTGAAGTTGAAGATCTGACAGGCCAGTTTAAAGTCGTTGTTTCAAACGAAAAGGCAATGGAAAAAGCCAGAAACGTCCTCAAAGATGACGTTGTCGCATTTTCAGGAAAGATACTTGAGCCGTTTTTGATAGCAGAAGAAATAGAATGGCCTGACCTCCCAGTCATACGTGAAAAAAAGAGAACCGAGATAGATGTTGCTTCAGCGTATCTTTCTGATATCCATTTTGGGAGCAGGTATTTTCTTGACAAATACCTTGATACCTTCTCAGACTGGCTCCACGGCAGGGGCGAGGCAAAGGAACTTGCAGGGAAGGTGAAATACCTGAACATAGCCGGAGATATTGTTGACGGCATAGGCATTTATCCAAACCAGGAAAAAGATCTTGTTGTCAAAGACATCTACAGGCAATATCAGATGTTTGATGATTTTCTTGAGGATCTTCCTGACCATATAGAGGTAATAGCTGGCCCTGGCAATCACGATGCCGTAAGAAGAGGCGAGCCACAGCCTGCCATGGGCAAGGATCTCTTTGAATCTGATATCCACCGGGTTGGCAATCCATGCAGTTTTTCCATTGAAGGGATAAAGCACCTTATGTACCATGGCACCTCCATAGATTCCATGATTGCCTCGGTTCCGGGAACTTCATACTCCCATCCGGAGAAGGTAATGACCGAATACCTGAAACGCCGCCACCTTTCCCCGCTCTATGGAGGAAATCTTATAATCCCTGAAAATGTGGACTATATGGTGGTGGAAGAGCCTCCTGATGTCCTTCACTGCGGCCATGTTCATAAAAACGGCTATACCCAGTATCGCGGCACTTTTGTCATCAATTCCGGAACATTCCAGGACCGTACTGATTTCCAGATAAAACAGGGCCATGTTCCTACCCCCGCCCTCGTACCTGTATATGAAATGAAATATGGGCGACTGCATACTCTTGATTTCAAATCCTCATGAGGCTAGGATATCTTTATAAACTTAGACTGCAAATCTCTTTCAAGACGTTAATTTAGGTGATATGATGACCAAGTATCTTATAGCGCGACAACTTTCCGGAAAGAAACTAGTTACTAACGAAGGGGAAGACTTCGGCAGGCTGGTTGATATTGCTGTCAATGAAGTGAGTGGCAGAATAGAAAATATAGTCGTTGAGCCAAATCCTGACAGCCCCCTTGCCACTAAACTGAGAAAAGACGATGGCATGGTTCATATTCCTTATGAAAGTGTTCTTGCAGTAGGCGATTTCATTATTGTTGAAAAAAGGAACATGACTTACTAATTTTTTATTCTCTCTCCTTCTTTCCCATAACAACATAAATATTTGCTGACATTCTTTTTTGATGAATATTATCGGTGTCGATGAAGCAGGCAGGGGGCCTGTCATAGGCCCTCTTGTAATATGCTGTGCCATATGCAAACGCGACGATGAAAAGCGCCTCAAAAAAACCGGGCCAAAAGACTCTAAAAAACTTACTCCCGGGCAAAGGGAGGAACTTTATGCGGAGCTCAGGAAATTTGTGAAGTTTCGATGGATTGAGATCAGCGCAGAAGATCTTAACAGGCTGATGAAGGAAATGTCCCTTAATGATATAGAGGCAAATGCCATGGCGGATCTTATAAAGAACGAGGATGGCGATATAATGATCGATATGCCTGACCGCTATTCCTGGACGTTCAGGGAAAGGATGGCAAGATTCGGCGCAACCAAATTCGAGGCAGAACATAAGGCAGATGATCATTATCCTATAGTTGCTGCTGCATCCATATGCGCCAAAATAATAAGAGATAAAAAAATCCAGGAAATACAAAAGGCAACCTTTGATTTCGGGTCCGGCTATCCTTCTGATACCAAGACCATTGCAGCATTAAACGACAGGGAAAAGCTGAAAAAACTGGTTCCATTCATAAGGTCAAGATGGAAAACAATCGATAATCTCAACCAGACAAAACTATCTGACTAGAAAGCCAGCTGGAATCCACCCTGGGCATTCAAAACAACTAACTGCGGCTTTTTATTTGCGTCAGCCATAACAAATGCCTTTCCAAAGACTGATACCCCCTCGCTGATATTTAATCCAGTTAAGATCTCTCCGCCAACATATGTTTCCCTTGCCCCACCGCTTTCATATGCCGGGATATAGGAAATTCCCAGATTAAAATTGAATCTGCCTGCAGAAGAAGTCCAGTTTACCGGATAGCAGAATGTTTTTCCTTCAGGCAGGTAATGAGGTGAAAAAATAACATTCAGCTGCGGAATTTCATAAAGTATTCCTGCCCCAAAGGAAACTTCGTAGTAATCTGATCTGTATGCAAAAGGGCCCAGCCTGAACCGGCCCACCGGAAATTGAAAACTGCCGTATAGCTCATTTACCGACCCCTCTATCTCTCCGTACATGGAAACTTCTTTGTATTCTACCCCCATTCCGATTCCATATGCAATCAATGGATGCTTTCCTTTGTCATAAACCCCGGCAACTGCTTTGAGAATGGGATGTACCTGCGTTTCATCAGGTTCTTTTTCTGCAGCCGAGGCACTGGCGGCGGCCAGCATTCCTGCAAGCACTGCCTTTGAAGCAAAATTCGCCTTTTTTATCCCTGCTTTGTTTTTTAGTTTCACAATAATCCCCGGGGCAATGATTGTGGTATTTTGTAGAGGACTAGGTTTTTTAAATATATAATAAAAAGAAAAAAATTATTCTGCTGATTCAATAACGAGCTTTCCTGTCATTGCCCTGTGTGTTGTTGAATAATATTCGCAGCTGGCAATCTGCTCTGCCGTTATTGTGGCCTGCTTTCCAGAACCTATTACGCCAGTATCAAAAATCTGCTTTCCTGAAATAAAGCATGTTGCTGATCTCGGGAATGTTCCTTCATTTACAAAAACAACCTTGTCACTGACCTTTATTGTAAGTTCTTCAGGATCATAGCTGAAATCACGTATTTTTACAGTGTATTCCCTGGGAACATAAACTTCAGGTTCTTCTGCCTGCACGGCAAATGAAACTGCCCGCACAATACTTGGGCTGTATGAAGTCCTGTCATTATGCCGCAATTCCACTTCTACAGTATACTCCCCCGGGATTACAGGAACTGAATAAATTTTCCCTGAAAATTCACTGCTTTGCCCATTGACAGTTATCAGGAAATGCCCCTCTCCTGTTTTCTTTGAGCCGCCGGCAGGCTTCAGGATCAGATTCTGGGTTGTAATGACGAGGTCTACTTCTCCTCCTTCTTCAGGTACAATGATCATTTCACCGCTGACCGGATTCGAGATTAATATCACCGGCGTCTTTGGTGGCGGGGGCGGAGGCGGCCCTTCAGTTTCATTTACTACTGCCTCCTCTTCTCCAAATATTACACAACCACTGAGCAATGCAGCCATCAGCAGAAGTGAAAGAATGACAGATTTCATGACCTTTTGTTCTGCCTTTCATAATAAAAACATTACCTAAATCTTTATTCTCATGATTAAAGCGGTACTATTTGATTTCGATGGCGTTATCGTGCATTCTGAAGAATTCCATAAAAAAACATTCGAGGAACTGCTTGGCATATCAGTGGATGAAAACCGCTGGTTCCGGGAATTTGCAGGTACAGGTTCAGGAAAAATCTTTGCCAGGCTGCTGAAAGAAAACAAAATTGAAGCCAGCATCGATGACCTCATTGAAAAAAGAAGGCTTTTGTTTGATGTTTATGTTGACCAAGGAAAAGTTCCTCTTATCCCAGGGCTGAAAGATTTTATGGAAATTCTGAAACAGAAAAATATCCGGACGGCAATAGCATCAGGAGGCCATCGGGGCTACATAGAAAAGCTGAACAATATTCATGGCCTGTCCTTTGATTTTGTCATCTCTGCGGATGACATTCCATACCGGAAACCAGATCCAAAAGTCTTCCTGACGGCAGCAAAAGCACTGGATGTAAAGCCGGAAGAATGCCTTGTTATCGAGGATTCCTATTCGGGTGCGCAGGCTGCCAAAGCAGCAGGCATGAAACTTGTCTGGTTCAGGCCCCATCCTTCCCTTGAAGCTCCGGACTGCGACCTTGTATCTGAAGACTTCACTGACCAGGAAATAAGAAAGCTTCTATAAAACTTTCACATCCTTATTCTATTATTCGGAAATTCCGCCTGAGCTGTTATCATGATTAAACTTGAGCTGGACCGAAAAACCATATTTGTCAAAGAGCCTTCTGATGTCTCTTCCCTGCAAAACGGTTTTTACGGTTCAATGAACAAAGGAATAATTACCCTCACCCCAGAGGAAGCCCTCTATATAATGGACATAAGGAACGGCAGATGCTTTGACAAATCGGGAAACCACTATACTTTCAACCAGGTTGCCTCCCTGTTCCTGAAAAACAAGAAGCTGCTGGCAAAATACCTTACCTACAAGGACTGGAGGGACAAAGGGCTGGTTCTGAGGCCGACAAACGAGGCAGATGGAAATTATGGCAGGACAATTCTTTTGAAATATGAAAGCTCCAGCTTTGAAGTAGATTCCTTTTCCTTTGACGGGCTTTTCTTTCCCTATGATCTTATCACTCTTGTAGATGATGAGAAAGTTGCCAAGGAGCTCTATGAACGGCACTGGATAGGGCAGTTCGGAACATACAAGGCATCCCACAGGGGAAAGATAGGAAAGCTCGATATCTTTGAAACCATCTACCTTCTTCGCCACGGCCAGCTTCATCTTCTCAATGCCAGACTGAAAGACGCCGAAGCACTGGCAAAAAAAAGAATCATGTTTTTCCCTGACCTTTACTCTGTCTATGAAGACTGGAGAAAAAGAGGCTATGTAATAAAGACCGGATTCAAGTTTGGAACCCATTTCCGGCTTTATTTCCCCGGGGCATCCCCGCTTAAAACAGATGACAAATGGATGCATTCCAGGCACGTCATTCATGTTTTCCCGAGAAAACACAAGCAGATCATCTCAGAATGGTCCAGGGCAATAAGGGTTGCCCATTCAGTGAAAAAAACATTTATACTTGCCATTCCCGGAAAGAAAACCCAGGTAAAAGTCAATCCAGATAAACCCAGGCTGGATTTTCTTCTCTATCACAGAAAGAAGGGAGGCATTGAAACTCCAAAAGACGGAACCCCCAAATATCTTATGTATTCCCTTACTGAGGATGAATATATAGGAGGCGATGAACTGGCGCAGGCTCTGGCCGAGTGTTCATGTTTTGGCCTGGAAATGATGATGGCAATCAGTGACCGTGAAAGCAGCGTTACCCATTACATAATCAAGAAAATCGATCTTCCTGGAAGCGACTATGAATATTTTGAAATAGAATGGATTCAACCATGAGCAGCTTCTGCCCTGGTTGGTGCTTCCATTGGCGGTTGTTCCAATTCCTTAGGTGAGTGTTTACAATTTATTAGGTCTGCCATAAGCTCTTCTACATTCTGATACCTGTTTTCAGGTTCTTTTGCCATTGCCTTAAGAACAATCGCATCAATCTCACGCGGTATTGATCTTACCGGAGTTTTTTTGCTTGGAGGAAGGGGATCCTCCTTCAGGCTTCTGATCAGAACCTCCAGGAACTCTCCAATGAAAGGTGCAGTTCCGCAGAGGGCCCTGTACATTATGGATCCGAGAGCATAGATGTCTGCCCTCTGATCATAATGCAGTTGCGAGCCAACCTCTGGTGCAATATAAGTTGGGGTGCCCTTTAAGGGCCCTTCATCAACCCCAACCTTCCTTGCTATGCCAAAGTCAAGCAGTTTTGCGACCTGTACGCCATCCTTAATTGCAAGGAATATGTTTCCCGGCTTTATGTCCCTGTGGACATATTCAGCCTGATGCACTGCCTTAAGTGCAGTGCAAACCTGTGAGATTGCCTGCTTTAGCTGTTCCCAGCTTATTCCATTCATCATTGCGTCTGCAAGGCTTTCTCCTTCAAGCAGTTCAGTTACCATAAATGCCTTACCATGAAATGTTCCATGGTCCAGGTATCTTACGATGTTCTCATTGCTGAAAGTGGACAGGATTGCAGCTTCTTCAGCAACAAGATCTTTACCATCAATATCAATTTTAACTGCTACAAAATCCTTTTTTTCCTCATCATAACCACAGTAAATATTACCACAGCCCCCCTCTCCAATTTTTTCTATCAACTGATACCTGTCATTTACTTTTTTTCCAACTAAATTATCATCGATTTTACATTCATACCCACTGAATTTCTTCTTTCTGGTGCCACTTTTTTCGAGGGGGGATGCATGAGAGGATAGCTTCATGTTGTACTCTATCGACTATTAAGTTTATAAATATGCATGATTTTACTTTTTTAGTAACCACATTTTACGTCTGTAAATATGAAATCTCCTATTTTACCACTATTTAAATCTTTCGCTTGAAAATGCTCATTTTACCACTCAAAATACGCACAAATTTATTCTTTCTTTTGCTAATATCCAAACAGGTGAAACAATGGTCAGAGCAAGCCATATTCTGGTTGACAATGAAAAAACAGCAAGAAAACTTAAGCAGGAAATTGAAAACGGCGCAGATTTTGTCATGATGGCAAAAAGACATTCGCTTTGCCCAAGCAAGGAAAACGGCGGAGATCTGGGAGAATTCGGAAAAGGAGCGATGGTGAAGGAATTTGAAGATGCAGCATTTTCCCTTAATGTAGGCAAGATTTCAGATCCTGTCAAAACGCAGTTCGGCTACCACCTCATCCTCGTTACAAGTAAATAGGTATTTAAATTAGTTGTTTCATAGGTTGTTTAGGTGTGTATATGAAACGGATGGCGTTTTTATTCATTCTACTAATGCTTTCAGTCAGTTTTACGGCTACGGCAATAATCTCATCAGGTGACAATGGAGAACAATTCGCAAAGGACACTATTGAAGCACAATGCAAGCAGGAAAATACCAAAGCAGTCTATCATTGCCTTGGAAACGTTGTCAAGGTTGTTTCTTCCATTGAAAGCCAAGGAAGCACGTTCTACAGGCCTGACGGCAATGTAATCCACTGCCCCCCCGTTTCTCCATCTGAAATGGGTGCGGCATGCGTCCAGATGCTTCATCCAAACTATTGTCCGGCAGAAGCAGAATGCGGCTATTCGCCTGAAGAAGCGTTCCCCGGACAGAATAATGCCACTGTGGAAGCACCTGTTGTGGCCGGGCCTGAGGATCCCGTTCCGGAACCTGAGGCGGAAGAAATTCCGGCCCCAGAGCCTTACAGGCCTTCAAAACCCACAGAACCTCCAAAAAATGAAGGAGAGATTCCTGCAGCATCACAGAATAACTTTGACAGTGCATTTGGGGATCTTAGCCTGATAATAATCTTTCTTGGAGTAGCTGCAATAATTGTTTTGTTCATGCTTTTCAGGAAAAGCCTTGAAGAATGATCCTATATCGCTGAAAAGCTTTCTTCCCTTGCAGATATTTTTTGAATCAGCTCAGATGTAGCTTCAACTCCGCACCAGAAAACTATCCATTTGCCGGATTTTTCGCTTCCGTCACTTTTCAGTGTGTACCATCCGTTGATAGGATTATTTTCCGAAGCGCGCCATATTACAGAGGGGCACTGCTGTTTAAGCTCATTCCACAGTCTTTTGCCCACCCCGTTGCTCTGGTATTCGGGAGCTACGGCAAACTTGTCAAGATAGGGCATGCCGTCTATTTCCTTAACTATTGCAATGCCCCTGTAATCTTTATCCAGTATGGCCAGTTTGATCTGCTCATCAAAATATCCGGGGCCAAGCTTCTTTCCAAAGCTGGCCTCCAGCAGGCTTCTGACTTTGCTTTTGTCCAGCCCGGCAAAGCTGTTTTTTACAACGAGGGCCTTTTCTATGGTTTCCACCAAAGGCGGCGGCGAAGCAGGCACCCTGCTCTTTTGTATTGTATTGTGAATTAGCATGGTCTCTATTGGGGAAAAATCACTCTTATAAATGTTTTGTAGAATTTGTTACATTTATATCCTCTTCTGTTCTAAATGGAACATATGGAAAACATCTCAAATATTGTAGCCCTTTATATCAAACAAAGGCCTTTCTTTAAGGAAGTTCTCAGCCAGGGCGTAGTAAACTATTCCTCGCTTGCAAGAAAGATTTCCATGGAACTGAACCTGAAAAACGAAGACGCCGTCAAAATGGCCCTGATACGCCTTTCAAGAAAAATGGAAAGGAACGAATCTGATCTTGAAAGCAAAATCCGTTCTGTAATGAAAAAAAGCTCAATGATCGTGAAAAACAAGGTGGCAGTAATAATGACATCAAGAAAACTTGATGAGCTGAAGTTCCTTTCATTCACCCAGTCGGGAAGGCACATGACTTATATTGTTGAACAAAGGGAACTCGATTCCATGGAAAAGATGCCGGGCAGGATTGAGGAAAACCTGAATCTTATAATTATAGAAAGCCCTGAAGAAGTGGAACAAACTCCCGGCTTTATCTCATATCTTCTTGGTGCTTTGGCTGCAGAAGGGATTAATGTAGTGGAATTCATTTCCTGCTATACTGATACAATCTTGGTTCTGAAACAGTCAGAGACGCAAAAAGCATACGAGATTCTTTCAACTATCATGCAATAAATCCATGAAACTGAAGGCCGGGATAAGAATACGGGCCCGGAGGGATTTGAACCCTCGACTTCTGTCTATCTCCTTTTGGATTAGGAGGACAGCACTTAAGACTTGAAATAGCAAATATGGTGACTACTTCAATCTATCCAAACTGAGTTACGGGCCCTTGTCATAATATTCCATTAACCATCTAGAATACTTTCTTACGTGTAAGTCATTTTTAGGAGATATCTCTTTAAACCAATTCCCAATGTTTTCTCTTCCTTTTAATCTTACATGCCTGCCATATCTTATTACTTTGAAATTATGCCCGCGTAAAATTTTAGCTATCCAATCCAATACTTCTTTGTTTTTCAGAGTTATGTCTAAGATGGGATACGGTTTTTTATATCTCTGATCTTTATCAAAGAAAATCGAACCATCTGTGTCAAAGATGCCTCTAATTAGGCGTTTCTGGAGATTCCACGATCTAGGGAAATTTTCAATATTAAAGAAACTCTTGAAACCTATGGGGAAATCGAATTTGCTATGAAATAAGTCAAAAATGCCTTCGCTGTTTATGATTATGTAGTAAGTGTTGATCTTTTTCCTTTCTTGGTAATACCCAGTAACATTCAAAGTACTTTTTATCAGCTTTTGAAGATATTCCCTATATCTTGTTTCAGACTTTAAATTACCACAAAAACAAACCTGCATTCTTTTTCTTGGTTTACCTGAAATTCCTCTTGTTACTTACTCCATCATCCCCCATAAGGTCATTGTCCAATTCTTCATTTATAATCTTGGACAGAGACCCCATTTTCGCGGAAATTTCAAGCTTGTTTTAAAATTATTACCTATAAT
>JAFGPA010000011.1 GCA_016926175.1 Microcaldota archaeon | reverse complement strand
AGGAGGCGTTGGTGGAACGGCTGGAACTGGTGCTGTTAGTGGCACTGGCGGAGTAGGCGGTACATCAGGCACAGGAGGCGTTGGTGGGACAGGAGGATTGCCACCGCTTGGAGGCCATGCAGGAGCAGCAGGTGAAGCAGGTTATGCAGGGACTGCTGGTAGTGGTGCATACGCAGGTTATGCAGGGACTGCTGGTAGTGGTGCATACGCAGGTTATGCAGGGACTGCTGGTAGTGGTGCATACGCAGGTTCCGGAGGAACCGTTAATGATGGCGGGGTAACAGACGGCAGCGTAGGCGGAACCGGCGGAACTGTGATTGATGCCGGTGTTTGTGAAGTAAGCAATGGATATGAGGCAAGCGCTTTGATTGGCATTCAGGGTACTGGCATTGAAGTTGGGGGTTATAGATTCAGATATGTTGGCGAAGACACCCAAACAAATGAGATCATAGTTAAAATTACCTGTGGAGACGAGGTAATAGTAACTGATATGCGAATACCGTTCGGAAACCAGGTAACAATAGTTGATGGAACAAATCAAAAGCAGATAACTGTCGGTGAACTTGCACACTCAAGCACAGCAGCAAGAATATCCATACGTGTTAGTGATGCAGATTTGGATGGAGGTATATCTGACGGCGGAGTTGAGGATGGAGGTTCTGATGCAGGATTGGAACCGCGTTGTGTCGGGGTACATCGGGACAGCACAGAATATTCAATGCTTATAAGGCTTGGAACCACCATTGATGTTGGAGGATATCTGGTAACACCAAAACAGTTAACTCCAGATAATATAGTCTTGACAGATGTTTTATGCGCTTCAGATAATGTCGTTGTCACATCTGATACAGAATGTACAATATCGCCACATCCAAACATTATTTCAGTTCCAGAAGATGGAAAAGAAATAAATGTGATAATACATGCGGCATCTGAATATGCAGCAAGAGTTACAATTCAGGTCAAAAACCTCTAGTTTTTTTATTTTATCATTCTTTTCTTATTTTATGAAAATATCAGAAACGGCAAAAGAACAACTTAAACAGCCGTTAGGAGAACTGCACAGTAATTTTAAGAAGATAAGGGAACTTGGACGTGACCACAGGATTATATCGGTCGGAGATGTCTGCACATTGTCATTGCTGGCTGCAGGGATAAAACCGCACCTCGCAGTTTTCGATTATAGATCGATGAGAGCAGGGATGGACAAAAAGCGGATAGATATTCTGAAAATACACTATAACAACCCCAGAGAATACAAAAATCCGGCAGGCACAGTTTCTGATGAGATAATAAGGGATGCCGGAAAACTAATTGAAGAAGGCGGTGCTATACTGATTAATGGTGAAGAAGACCTGACTGCGCTTGCATTCATTGCAAAAGCAAAAGAAAAAGACGTAGTAGTTTATGGCCAGCCTGAACAGGGAATTGTCATAGTGATTCCTGATAAAAAAACCAGGGAAAAAGTTAGCTTCCTCCTGCGCTCTTCGTCATGAAATACAGTGAAATGAATGTAAAGAACGTCAGTACAATAGCTATTATAATTCTGGTCTGTTCATCCAGAAAAGGAAGAAGATCAGGAAGCAGGAACATTGCAATTCCGATTCCTATTACAGCAGCAATTACAAAAAGAAATATTGAAAGCACTGTGCTTGCCATAAAATCTACTCGGAGGTCAGCCCGCGGGTTACAACTATTACATCCTCAACTGACTTCACATTTTTGTACATAATGCTTTTTTCACGGAGTGCCTTTCGTGCATCGTCCTTTCCTGCTGGAAGAGGTTCAATAAGTATTCTTGAAACCTCTCCGCCTTCCAGATCGACGATAAAGTCCTGGGCATTTCCAATGAATTTACCCGAATCAGTAAATATGTCCATTCCATAGAGCCTTGAAAGCTTGGTAGTCATGTTAGATCACCTTTGAGACTTTATTCGTGAATGTAATTAAAAAACCTTTCTCTTAACAGGCTACTGATGAATAGAAACGAGGCAGTATATTTCATATATACTTTGTTTTTTTCGCTTCTTGTTGGCCTCATAGTTTTGACTCCTTTTTGGGCCTTTGAAAATGATAGCAATGCATTATACGATGCATTCAGGCTTACCTGCCATCAAAAGCTTTCCAGATCGCTCTGCCTATTCAATGAAGGGAGCGGATATTCAATAGCAGACTGCATAGAACAGACAGGCATGTATATTCCCGGAGACCAGGATCAGATAATGGTAGAAAAAGACGGTAAAACAGGATATAAACTGCCGGTATGCGCCAGGGATGTTGGATTATATGGAGCCATGTTGATAGGGGCACTTGTTTATCCTTTGATAAGAAGGCTAGATGATAAATCAGTTTATCCGGGAATTTACCTGGTTATTGCAATGATACCAATAGGGCTTGACGGCGGATTGCAGATAATTTCAGATTTTCTGTTGTCCACAGGAACAGATTCATTCCTTTATGAAAGTACGAACTTTGGCAGACTGGTAACCGGTGGAATCGCAGGATTCGTTGCCTCAGTCTATGCAATACCAATTCTCATAAACATGTTCTCAAAGGATTAGAATTCTGTAAGGCTTTTTTGCTTTTTATCGATAGTCTCTTTCTTCCGGTTGTCATCAAGGACAAGATTTCCGAAAACGCCGTCGTAACCGGGAATCCAGCGAATTTTTCCGGATTTTACCCTTATTATTGAAAGTGCAATTTCCGGAGTTGTTGCAAGTTTCAGGGTTTCGTTATCTGCTTCAAAAACAGCAAATTCACTGCCAAAATACCTTATGAGTTTGGAGTACTCTTCTGCAACTGCAATGGAAATCTCTGCTTTCTTGAGAGTCTTGGAAATGATTGTTGTCAGAGGAACTATATAATCAAAAGAAATGGCATTTGCAGGCCTGTAGCCTGGCTTCCGGTCGGCAAGATCAGCAACCCTGTGCATAACCCCTATGGTAAGTTTTTTCCTGCATATCGGGCAAATGTCGTTCCTGGCCTTGGATTCCCAGGGCGAAAGAAGAACATGGCATTTTCTGTGGCCATCATAGTGGTATTTGCCTTCTTCAGGGTAGAATTCATAGGTCTTCTGGAATCCTTTTCTTGTTTTTATGGCATTTGTGATTGACTGGTAGGTTATTTCAGGAAGATCAAATACATTTGCTTCTCTTCCAAGCTTTGCCAGGCTATGGGCATCGCTGTTTGAAACAAGAGTATATCTGTCCAGGGAGCTTACAAGCCAGTTCATTGCAGGATCGCTGGAAAGCCCTGTTTCAAGGGCATAAATCTTTCCTGCATGCTCTTCGAATGCCTGCTCCACAGAATCAACTCCGGATTTTGATCCAAAAATGGAAAACCAGGGCGTCCAGACATGGGCAGGAATGACCATTATATCATCTGAAATGGAAAAGAGCTGATCTGCAAGGCCGGCACTTGAAATGCCCAGTATGGGCCTTCCATCTGCCTTCAGATTGCCGATTTTTGCCAGTATGTCATTGACCTGCTCTGCAACTTCAAGAGAGGGTGAAAGAACTATATGGTGCATTTTATTGGTTTTTTCCTTTCCGGGGTATATCACGCTGATCTCAGTAGAAAGAATGAATTTTACGCCTTTGTAATCAAAAAGCCCGGTCTCGCTGTCCCGGAAAGCCGTTTTTATTTCCTGAAAATAAAGAGGATGTGTAAAATCACCGGTTGCTATAACGTCGATTCCCTTGATTTTTGCCCCTTCTGAAAGCCCCTCTATATCGCACCTTGGGCTTGTTCCCCGGGCATACTTGCTGTGTACATGGATATCTGCAACGATCCGCATGGGAATTAATCAAAGTCATGTTTATTTAAAGTGCCCTTGAAATATCAGATTATGTTAAACAAGTTATGGGACAGTTCCACCAAGCTATTTAGCATCAATAAGATCGAAAAAACATTCGAATCTGAACTTCCCAGGGCAAAAATCAAAATGGCATGGATGATTCTTGGAACAGCAGTCATACTAAGCGTAATAATATCCATAATAAACATGATTGAAACAGCCCATTTCAGCATTTTCAGCTATGAAACCCTTTCAGAAGTTGCAGATATAGAAGAGATAAAGGTAAACTGGAGCCCTCTTTGGCCATATGTCGTTTCAAGAATTATGATACTGGTACCTGCAACCCTTATCATAACGTATGTTTTTGAACTGATAAATTACAATGTTTTGAAAAGAACCGGGGGAAAAGGAAAATTTGCCGAGCAGTTTTACCTTTTTTCACTTATTTCATTTGCAATGATGATATCATCTGGATTGCTTTTTATCGCACCTGTGCCTTGCCTTGGAATGCCGGTTGTGTTACTGTTCATACTTTTGAGCCTTTATTTTGGCATATACGTAACCTCCAAAGCCTATCAGATAGTTCACAGGATAAACTTATTTCATGCGCTGGCGGTCATAATAATTTTTGGCATTCCAAAGATAATTACAATGTTTTTGATTAATGAGTTATTTGGAGTTCTTGAGCTACCGGAACTTCCGTTTGAGTTGATCAGAGATGTTTGAACCTAAAAAATTCATAGAACAGGCAATTGGGGAAATAAGAAAAACAATTGGGAAGGAAAAGGCAATAACTGCAGTTTCCGGCGGAGTTGACTCATTTGTTGCCGCAACTCTTGCTGCAAAGGCGATACCCGGCCAGTTGCACATAGTATATGTAAATAACGGTCTTATGAGGAAAGGCGAAACTGAAAAAGTGACTGAAACTGCAAATGCCGTTGGCGTAAACCTGAATGTTGTAAATGCACAAAGCAGATTTCTTGAATCACTGAAAGGCATAACAGACCCGGAAGAAAAAAGGAAGATTATCGGTGAAGTTTTTGTAAGGATTTTTGAAGAGGAAGCAAGAGGGCACAAGGTAAAATTCCTGATACAGGGAACAATTGCACCTGACTGGATTGAAAGCGGCGGGATGGGAAGGGATACCATCAAAAGTCATCACAACGTTGGCGGACTTCCGGAGGATATGGATCTTTCCCTGTGCGAACCATTGCGCGAATTGTACAAGCATGAGGTCCGGGCTGTAGGAAAAGAGCTTGGATTACCAGAAATCATTCATCAGAGGCAGCCTTTTCCAGGTCCGGGACTTGGGGTAAGGATAGTAGGGGAAGTCAATGAGGAAAAAGTGAAAATCGTCCAGGAAGCCTGTGAAATTGTTGAAAATGAGGTGGACAATGCTTCGGCCGCTGGAAAAATCGAAAAGCCATGGCAGTATTTTGCCGCCCTTCTGCCTTCAAAAACAGTTGGCGTCAGGGGCGATGAGCGGTCCTACCAGTATACTGTAGTTGTAAGGGCAGTAAGAAGCCTTGATGGCATGACTGCAAACTTCTCACACATACCTGCAGATGTTCTGGGCAGAATTTCAACCAGAATAACAAACGAGATCCCTGCAGTTGGAAGAGTAGTATATGACATTACAAATAAGCCCCCCGGAACTATTGAAATGGAATGATTACTTCATTGCCTCAAGCATTTTTGCAAATCTTAATGACACAGGAGCACTGGCATCAAGCCTGAGCCTTGAGAGATTTGATACTACAGAAAAAGCGAAGTCCGCCGTATTGACAGATTTATAGGTAGCCTCGGGATTTATTCTTAGATGCCTTGCTGTTCTTGTAAGAGCTACAAGTGGATGATGAACCCCCCTGACCATGCTGAACTGGGGCAATTCCGATGTTATTGGCGTTTTTTTGAATTCTTGGGCCATATTTTACCACTTCCCTACAATAGTTATATCCTATAAGGCTTTAAAAGCTTCCTAGGTGAGTGTTTGGTATGGACGAGATAAAAAAGGCGGAGGATCTGTTAAATCAGAAAAAATATAGACAGGCAGCGGATATTCTCGACATTATTATTGCAAAAGGCGGGGGGGACAGAGCATTTTATCTTAAAGGAGTAACTGCACTCAAACTCAAGAACTACGACCTTGCCCAGGAATATTTTCTAAAGGCCATTAAGCTAAGCGACAGGGCAGAATATCGCCAGGTAAAGGGCATGAGCCATTTTGAGGTGTTCCAGCTTGAGGAAGCGCTGGAGGAATTCAAAAAAGCCATTGACCTTGACAAAAGGGACGTTACACCGTATTTCTTTATTGCAATGAGCTACATGTTTCTTGATGATCCCAGAGGCGAGGAGTATCTTAAAACGGCAAAAAAAATGGATGGCAAAAAAACCAGGCAGCTTCTCAAGAATTTTTATGCCACATTTATAAAGGATGACCCAAAGGCAAGCCAGGGAGTAAAGAAAAAGATAATTGATATGATATCAGGCATTTAATCTGATAATTTTTTATTCATCTTGTTCAGCCAGGCCCTTTCCTTGACTTTCCTCGGAGTCACTTTTTCTGAAAGCTTTTCAATTGCATTTCTTGGAACCCTTGAAAGCCAGTTTTTGTTCTTTTTAATATTGTTCACATACTCTGGATTTGCAAGAAGAATCTGTATCAGAATATTTTCGTAGTGGTCTGCCTGCCGTTTTACCTTTTCATATTTTCTTATTGCACTGGCTTCGGCAACCGTCCCCCTTCCCCTGGCAGCTTTCATCGCAGATTTGGCGCTTAATTCATCATATCTGAGCGTCGTCAGTTTATTTGAGAATTTTGCGAGAGGGATATGGATCAGGGAATCGGTTATCAGAAGAAGCCATCCTTTTTTTATGAGTTTTTTGTCTGTTTTTTCAATTATTTCAATTACTTCATCCTTTTCCAGTTTTCCCTCAAATTCACCCTTAAGAACCGGAAATGTGGCGCAAAATGCACGGGAATTTACCGTGCCTACCCAGGTCCTGAGGAACTTTTTTGCATCCTTAAGCTGGGTACGCATCTGATAAAGAATTTCAAGCTGCTTTGCGGCCTCTTGTGGAGGGAGCGGCTTGTAATTCAAAAGCCATGATTTTTTTGCTATATATTTGCCGATATATTTATCCTGAATGAATGCATTGAGAAGATCAGGAAAATATTTGTTGAGATAGCGGAATTCCTCAAGATTCAGAAGAAGCTGGCTGGTGATTTCAGATTTTTTCTTTCTTATTTCTCCTTTGATTATGCCGACTTCGCGTTTTATGTCTCGATCGTATACTTTTATGTATTGCGCCTCTAGCCTTTCAAGATGTTCGTATTTTTGTTTCAGATATTCCGCGGATTCTTCAAGATAGTCTACAAGCATTTCTTCACTCTCCAGTATTCTTTTTGCATTTTTAGCGCATCAAAATCTATCTGCGGCGATTCGCAGATAACCGTTCCCGAATATCCGTTCTCTGCAAGGACCTTCATCAAAGGCTTGAATGGAGGCTCATTTTTTTCTCCGAGTACAAGATGGTTTCTTTCGCCTTTTTCACTGTATGCAATTTCCGAGAAGTGGGAATGAAAATGTTTCACATAGCCGTCCAGGCGCTTTTCGAGTTTTTCTAAAATAGCACGGTAATCATCCTCAGATTTGAGTTTATAGTCCCCCCTTGCAAGCAGGTGGGCAAAATCTATTACAGGCTCTACCATTTCAAGTTCTTCTGAAAGCCGTATGTTTTCTTCCAGGCTTCCAAAAGCGGATTTTTTCCCTACTGTTTCTGCGCCAAGAACGATTTTTATGGAATGCTGTATGAGCTTTTCCTGTATCTGCTGTAATACGGATTTTGCACGCGAAAATGCTTCATCCGGTGAAAGTTTCTGATAAAACCCCGGATGAAATACTGTTATTCTGCCTCCGGCAATAGCCGTTATTTTAGCCGACTCGAAGATGTGCCTTATGCTGTTTTGTATTTTTTCATCTTCCTTTGAGCAGAGATTTATGTAGTAAGGAGCGTGAGAAGAAAGTGAAATGTCAAATTTTCGGGAGATTTTTTCTATTTCTTCTGCACTTTCCTCCTTTAGTTTTACCCCGTGCACGAATTCCATCTCCATGGCATCAAGGCCAAGATCATGGCAGCACGCTACACCGTCAATGGTGCTACTGCCCTTGCATTGAAGAGGGATGCCTGCAGGCCCAAATCGAATCATAAAAAGAATGGGAAGAAAATGTTAATGAAGCTACTGGCAGAGATGCGTATTTGTATTGCAAATTTCCCCGCTCACACAGTCGGAAGAAGTATCGCAATAGCCAAGCTTTGGCTTGCAGTAATTGTTTCTGTCGCAGAACTGCCATGTTCCGCAGTCGGCATCCCCGCCGCAACGGCCATGATTCGGGATGCAGATGTGCTTTTTGCTGTCGCAGAACTGCCAGTCATTGCATTCATTGTCGCTTCCGCAGAATCCCTGCCTTGCAACGCACTTGTGGGATGCTTGATCGCATTTTGACCAGCTTTCGCAGTTTCCGTCATTGATGCAGAATCCCTTCTTTGGCTCGCAGATGTGGGTTTTAAGATTGCATGTCTGCCATACTGGGCAATCGCCGTCAAGGTCACACCTGCCTTCAAGAACATAGCACCTTTTGCTCAATACATCGCATTTCTCCCATGAGTCACAGTCTGTATCAGCAATGCAGTAGCCTGGTGCAGGTTCGCATTTATGGCTGTTTGGATTGCAGTATTCAAATGCAGGATTGCACTGGCCATTATTGTCACAGTATCCCGGAGATGCCCGGCAGTTGTTGCTGATGTCACAAACCTGCCAGGGCTCACAGTTGGCGTTTGACCTGCATTTTCCCTCCTGGAAGACGCACCTGTAACTACTTTCAATATCGCATCTCATAAGCGGATCCCGCTCAATACATGAAGCGTCATCGTCGCAGTATCCTGGCAGAGTTTCGCAGGAGGAAGTGGTTTTATTACAGAACTGGTAGGATAGACAATCTGTGTTATCCGTGCATGCAGCCGATCTGCCTGATCCTGTGCATCCTGCCAGAACGACGGCCAATACCAAAAGCCCTAATAAGAGATACCTCATACAGGGATATTGAATTGATGGTTTTATAAGTTTTTCACAACTTGAAGCAGCTCGCCGATCTCATTGAGCTGATAATTGGCAGCAGACTTTTTTTTAGCATATTTGCCTTTTTTTACTCTCACTGTAAGGATGCCTGCTTTTTTGGCTGGCAGAATATCCTTATCCTCCCGGTCTCCCACAACAATGCATCCTGAAGGCTGTGTCTTGAGAAGCTTCATTATTTTTCTGTAGAATGCAGGGGATTTTTCCACCCCCAGATCTTCAGAAATAAAAACGTCGTCAAAGTAAAGTGCAAGACCGAGCCTTATGAGCTTGTCCCATTGTTTTATTGATGTGCCATTGGTTGCAGCATATATGGAATGACCGTTTTTTTTGAGTTGAAGAAGAGTTAAGGGGACATCAGGAAATGGGGCTATGGAAGCTTTGGTGTCGTGGTATGCTGCAATTGCAGCTGCAATATAGCGGGCAGGCTGTTTCACCTTGTATTGCCTGAGAAGATCGTCAAAATGATGCGGGTAATTGGAACCTTTTTTCCTGATTATGCCGGTAAGCTGGCTGTTCAGTTTGCCGGGATTTGAATCAAGACCAAGGCGTATTATTGCATTAATTGCATTTTTTCTTGCCAGAGCTGCAAATTCCGTTGAGGGAAAAAGGGTATCATCAATATCAAATATTATTTTCATGAAATAATAAATGCTAAAAAGAGAATTAAAGGTTAGGGTAGCCTGAATGTAAGCGATAATCTGCAGTTTTTTCCCGGTGCCGGGAGTGCTATGCCCTGGAGATTAAAGTGAAGGACATTCGAAACGGCTGGGGAATTATCGCATATAGTGTTGTTGCACAGCGCAGTAGTGGAAGTAACATGGGCAAGCCCGGATGGAGAAACATCCATAGAAACAATGATTTTAACATCTTTTTCGCCCTGTTCACCAAGAACTTCTCTGATTGAATCTGATCTCTCTTTAATAATAGATGCAAGCCTTCCAATCAGCTGGGTGCCGGCATAGGCACTTAAAGAAATAAAGTCCACCCGTGATTTTCCTGCAATCTGATAGGAGCAGCTAAGCACAGAACTTCTTGTAATTTGGGGTTGATCGTCAGGTTCCTCTTCCTCTGCAGTATCTTTTGCAACTTTCAACCGGCAGTCAAGAGGACAGAAATTAGGTTTGGCTGGATTACAGCTTTCCACTCTTTTTATTGTTGAAATTTTGTATTGGGAATCTTCATAAACAACTCCGGAATAGATATGGCCTTTATCAAGAAACCGGTTTCCGCAGTGGAAATCCGCAGGGCAGTTTTCCTTTGTTTCTGAGGGCCTTTCAGTAACTTCCTGTTCCCATAACAGAGTATCAATATTAAGAGTAACAGGGCTGCCTGCCGCTGCATTTATCTGCCTTACATCGTCGCCGCAGTAGCCGCAGCTTTCAGGATCAAAAGTTTTTGATAGTGAATCTGCTTCTCCTTTGGCAACCTCGCATTTCCCGTCTCCCTTAGTGGCATATGCTGGAGGCGGTTCAGGACATTTTGTTTCAGTATGATTGTCAGGCGCAGGTTTTTTATAAGCCAAAAGTGCCGCAATTGCAACTGCGGATACCATAAATCCAGCTGCAAATTTTGCTCCTGTTTTTCTTCTAACTGTCATTCAGATCACCTTACTCTCGCACCATAGGTCTTTGTACAGGGGGTTCCCTGCATTCCCGTAACCTGTATTCCCTGAAGAGTCAGTCTGCTTATGGCAGCAGGATTTACATTT
>JAFGPA010000010.1 GCA_016926175.1 Microcaldota archaeon | reverse complement strand
GTCGGCGGTGATGTAGTCAACACAGTTACAGCAGATCTGCTTTCAGCAGAGCCGGTGGACTGGACAGTACAGACGAAAATTGTGAAGGAAGTATCTGAAGGAAAGATAGTTGTTGCAGGTACAACAAAAGAAGATACACTTGCTGCAGCAAGCGAATTCATAGCACAGCTTCAGAGTTCCTGATTTTTTCTCTTTTTTAATTTTTTATTTCTGCATTCACTCACTGGCTCATTCTTATGATTTCACCCAAAACTTCCTTTACAAATCCTTTCCTTGCCCTGATTGCCCCTGCCCTTATATGGCCTCCTCCGCCTTCAATAAAATCCGGCATGGTTTGTTTCAGTTTTTCAGCAATTCCATTTGCACTAAAACCTTTTTTTTCGGCAGCCTCATTCAGGCGGATGATTATCGATCTTTCATTATATCCAAGAACAACAAGCGGCTCAGGACCATTCCTTTCCTCAAATATTTTTGTTGTGATCTTGCTGGAAGGCGGCCATTCCCCCCGGCTTATGACATTCTCCAGTGAAAAATGAATTATCCTGACCGGTCCGTCAACCTCTTTTATCCTAAGTTTTGCCGCAGCCTCATCAATCGATTCCCGGGCCTGTATCAGTATCGAATCAAACAATTCCTGGTTTTTCATGACTTTCCTGTAGAATTCAATATTGTTTCCAAATGAAATGTGCGCTGCAAGGAAATCGAGCACCATCGCCTTTTTCCTTTCATCCTCTCCACTTCCAAGGATATCGCTCTTGTCCCCTGCACATGCAATCTTTGCAAGCTGCCCTGCTTCTTCAAGATCCATACCTGCCGCAACTGCGATTTCGCATGCAAGGTAACCTGCAGTATAGCGAGATCCTTTTTCAGTTATCAGGAAAGGATTGATTATGTCTTTGTTTTTTCCATGTGGATGATGGTCAATTATCATATAATCGATTCCCGCAGCACGCAGCAGCTCCAAAGCCGGAAGAGACTGGTCATTGGATCCAAAATCAAGCAATAAGACCAAAGGAGCTTCCTGCCCGAAATTTCCGATATCCCGCAGAGCATCCTTCACACTGTAGACCGCCGAATTTTGCTGGAATGATTTGCAATAAATGACAGAACTGATGGCAAATGCACTGCAAATGCCATCCGCATCTCCATGAAATCTTAGCATCACCGGTTTCCCGATTTTCTTTGCTGTTGCAATCTCTGCCGCAGCCCTTTCAAGCATTGGCCAAAGTTTTTCAGTAACTTCATCCCTCAGAATATTTGGCCCGCTTTTTACCTTTACACTTTCCCTTATTTTTGCATATGCCTGTTTGGCCTCTTCTCCAGCAAGCAGTTTTATCTCAATGGGAACAGCGCCTGACAATTCAAAAGAAACGAAGCTTCCCTGTGGATATGATTCGTTTGACTGGAAAACAAAATCCATCCTGCCATCCGTCAGTGTGTATTCCCTGTTCCTTCCAAAATATTTTATCCTCCTGATAGCTCCAATCAAATTATCACCATTATCCTGTCCCCGTTTTTCTTCCCGAATTTTTTCTTGATATCAAATCCGCTTATAATCTCCAGTATATCCTGACCATGGGATGTTCTTAGCGGAACAATTACGGCTCCAACCTCACCCTCAATTTTACAGGGAAAAGCAAAAATATCGCCATATGTTCTGTTCCTGTCTGTAAATCCTGAAATCACAGCAGGTTCCCCCGCCAGTATCTGATTTCTGTTTCCCTTGTCTGTCTTAATATTCAATGTTCCGGGGTGAGGATCAAAACCAAGCTTTTCCCTTATCTGCTCCCTGTATCCCTTCAATGACATGTAATATTTTCCTTCCCCAAGCCCTTCTGTTATGATGCCACTTATTTCAATTCGAGAATCAAACGCTTTTTTCATAATTGAATATTCCCCTGCTATTTCATCCATGCCTTTTTTGGTGATTCGTATCTCTCCTTTTTTCCTTTCCAGATATCCGTTCTTCTCAAGCAGGGCCAGCCTTCTCGAGGCATTCTGCTGGGACATTTCAGCCTCTGCTCCAAGATCCGAAGTTGTAATCCTGACCGGATTTCTTTGCGCTCCAAGTCTAAGAAGCAAAAGCAGGATTTTGTCCATCAATTTAATATTAAAGGCAAACAATTAATATCATGGAGATTTTCTACAAAGGAATCAAACTAAAAATTCCGGAAGAAGTTTATCCTCCGGCGGAAGATTCCTACATGCTTGCAGATGCCTGCTATTCAGCCGGCAAAGTGCTTGAATTGGGCTGCGGGTCGGGCCTTGTTGCCCTTTGCTGGGCTAAAAAAAACAACGTTACTGCAGTGGATATCAATCCTGCGGCAGTGCAATGCTGCAGATACAACGCCATCAAAAACAGCCTCAATATTCATTGTTTTGAGAGCGATCTTTTTTCCAGTGTTTCCGGAACGTTTGATGCAATTCTTTTCAATCCGCCTTATCTTCCAACTTCAGAAGAAGAAAGACTTGAAGGAGAAATCAACCGTGCCTATGACGGCGGCGAAAACGGAAGGCAGATCCTGGACAGGTTTCTTGATGCATTTTCCAGCTATCTCAAACCAGACGGTTCCCTTTTCCTTATTCAAAGCAGTCTGAATAATTACGACTCAACAATTGCACGACTGCAGAATATCGGTTTCAAAACAGAAACAATCGATAAGCAGGAATTTTTCTTTGAAAAACTTTATCTGATCAAGGCGTGTAAATCTTAAACCTCTCCATTCACAATACTTTTGTGGAATGATGACATGAACAACCTCTGAGGCTTCGGCCTGTGACGACGTCAACAGCGTCTGACCACATATTTTCCCTTGACCGAACTGGAGAACGCCAGTTTTTTTCAGATGAACTACCGGATTATAAATTTTCCCATCTATCATATTTTATGGCAACCAGCGAAGAAATAATGAATGATCTGCAAGGCATAGGCGTTTCAGAGCAAGATGCTTTAGTTATTGCTGATTGTGTGCTGACAAGAAAATCCTGTTCCTGGGTTGATAATGAGCCTGTTGATGAAAAACTGCTTCAGGATCTCAACCGCCTTATTGAAAAAAGAAACTATGGCATCAAAGTGCAGGTTCAGGCAATTCCCACAAGGTCCAAATTCATCTGGGAAGTGAAAGTAAAATGAGGCCATTTGCCTGCGATATGGTATTGATTGAAAATGGAAAAATCCTTCTTATAAAGCGCGGAAGGGAACCGTTCCGGGGGCAGTGGGCTGTTCCAGGCGGAAGAATTGATGATTTTGAAACTGCAGAACAGTGTGCCAGACGCGAAATGAAGGAAGAGACTGGTCTCGACATTGAAATAATAAAACTTACCGGACTTTATTCTGATCCTGGCCGTGATCCCAGGGGCATAATAGCAGCTGCCTATCTTGTAAAAAGGACCGGAGGACAATTGCAGTCCGGGGATGATGCTGCTGAAGCTGCCTGGTTTGATGTAAAAGACCTGCCCTCTCTAGCTGCAGATCACAAAAAAATAGTTGAAGATGCTATTTGTTCTCTATAAAGGCAAGATCCCCAAGCGCAACAAGGTCTTCTTCTGCCCTGGCTGCTGCCTGAGCTTCTTTCCTCTGCATGGCTCTTATATCCTTGTAATTATCGTAAAGTTTCTTGAGGTCCTCTCTTATGCTCTTGAGCTTTTCCTCAATTCCTGAAATCTCCTGCTCCCCTTCTTCAATGTCTTTTTCAACATATTTGATTTTTCTCCTTGCTTTTTCCACTTCTCTTACTTCTTCAAGCTGTTCGTCTATTTTTCTCATCTTCTTTAGCAGGTCCCGTTCCATCTGAGGGGTATATGCAGCTGTGGAGATTTTGAATTCAAGGGATCTTTTCATTTTCCGGAATTTGCCAACTTCTACATCTTTTGTCTGTTCAAGAAACGGCTGCAGGGCTTTCTGCTCGTACTTTTTATAGCGGATCCTGCGGTTAAGGGCCTTTATCCTTTCGATGAGCTCTCCTTTTTCGGCTTCGAGCTTATCAATTCTGCCCTTCAGATCATCTGGCCCTGTTTCTTCCGGTTTTTGCTCTGTCATGCTATCACTAAAACAAGTGTTTCGAATATTGAGAAGAAACGTTTAAAAACCAACTCACAAGGCACTAAATATCAAATTCAAGCAGAATATCCTCTCCGATATGTGATAGCTTCATATTCCGTGCACTTTTGGCATTTGCAATCTTATCTATGCCTTTTCCGCCAATTACTCCCTTTGCATCCTTTCCTCCTATAATTTTTGGTGCAATAAAGAGATAGATTTTGTTGACAATTCCGTATTCCAATGCCTTGGCATTCAGCTCCGAGCCGCCTTCAATGAGGATTTTTCTGAGCCCTCTTTCCGCCAGCTTCCTTTTGAGAAGCCTCAGATCAACCTCGTTTTTACCGCAGATGAGAGCATCGCCGCGCTTTTTTTGTGCATTTTCGCAGCTTACGACTATTGCATTTTCAAGGCATTGCGCATCGCCAGGCACATTATCGCCAATGATTATCTTTACAGGGTTTTTCCCCTCTCCGCTAAGTTTCGGATTGTCAGTCCTTACTGTTCCGGCGCCGACCATAACAGCATCATAGCTGCTTCTCCATTTGCGTACCAGTTTCCTTGATTCTTCACAGCTTATCCATTTTGAATCCCCGGTTCTTGTTGCAGTTTTTCCGTCAATGGACATGGCCATCTTTATTGCAACAAAACAATTCCAGGTTTCAAAATATTCCCGGTTCAGTTTTTCCCCTTCCTCCTGGTTTGTGGGTCCTTCAGCATCCGGCTGTCCGGAGTGTTCCTGGTTTGGATCCCTGGTGCCATAGACAATTTTCATCCCGTATTTTCTTATTGCTTCGGTACATGGAGGCGTTCTGCCATGCTTTGAGCACGGCTCCAGGGAAACATATATTATTGCGCCTTTGATGTCCTCGCCTTTGGCCAGCGCATCATTTATTGCTTCAATTTCAGCATGGGGGCGACCTGCTTTTTTATGATATCCTTCGCCTATTATTATTCCGTTCCTGACAATAACTGCGCCGACTTTGGGATTTGGATACGGATCTGCATTCTGTGCAAGCTCAAAGGCCCGTTTCATATACATTAAAATTCCCTGCTGATATATCTGTTCATGAGATATTTAATTCTGGTACTTATTCTCATAATCCTTGCTGCAATGCTGCCTGTTATTATCATAATAGGCCCGCAGCTCGATTTTTCCCTTGTTCTTCAGGAAACTTCTGCTGAATCAGAAGTCCGGCAGCCCATCTACCAGGATTCTGATACTGCAAGATATTTTTATCTTAAAAACCAGTCATGCACTACCCTTTCAGGTGATTTTTACATTATCACCACTGACATTACAACCAGTGAAATTCATGGTCTTATGCCCTCAAGCGGCGCAGAAGAATATGCTGCACTTGCCATTGCAGAATCCTTCAATTACAGGCAGACAACCAGGACATATGTCCGTGGCGATTCTATGAAACTGGTTGAAGGAAACAAAACAACAATCTGGAAAAACAACCGCATCTATGAGTGCAATTCCGGCTGCACCATGCGTATCATGACAGACGAGGATTCAGAATCATACTCCAAAAAAATCCATGACATAAGGGAAAACTGCCGGTATTTTGGCAGGACAGAGCTTCCATATGATATTTCTGAAATCCTCAGTTTTGAAAAGACAGGAACAAAAACTATCAATGGCAACAAGTGCGACAATTTCCTGATAACCCCAAAAAATCTTCCTGAAAATTCCTCCATTGACATTATATGGGCGCTTAAGCATATCGATGGTTCTATGGAAGAGTGCTTGGATGAAAGCACTGGCATTGTTGTTTACAGAAATCTTACCCTTGATCTTACAGGTGAATATCTTCTGGAATTCGAGGATGGGGGCTACTTTAAAGTCAACCAGATAACCGTTCTGGACAGCTTCAGCAGCAAAGTGCCGGAATCATTTCTTTTATTGCCAGACTAAAACTGGTGCCCCATTTTTTCCTTTTTTGTCCTTATGTATTTTTCATTATACCTGTTTGTTTTTGTGATCAGGGGTATCCTTTCCACAACAGTTATCCCGTTCTCTTCCAGGGCAGCTATCTTGTCTGGATTGTTTGTAAGAAGGGATATATTGCTTATCTCAAAATATTTTAGGATATCAGCAGCTGCCGAAAAATCTCTCATATCATCCCTGAAGCCAAGTTTTCTGTTTGCCTCTACAGTATCCATACCTGCATCCTGCAATGCATATGCCCTGATCTTGTTTGCAAGACCAATACCCCGCCCTTCCTGGTCGAGATATATAAGGATCCCGCATTCCTTCTTTTCAAGATATTTCATTGCAGCTTTCAGCTGATCCCTGCAGTCGCATCTTACTGAAGTCAGTGTGTCGCCGGTCAGGCATCTTGAGTGGATCCGTACCGGAACAGCCTTATGTTTTGGGTGGGCACATCTGGCTAGTGCAAGATGCTCTTTGCCCTTATCGTCCACAAAAGCATGAACTATGAATTTTCCGAATCTTGTTGGCAACAATGCCTCTGCAACATGCTTCATTCCCTGACCTTTTTCATCAATGTCAAAGTTGACATCATAGCCCGTTCAGCATATTTTTCTGCTCTGGCTTCTACCTGCTCCCTTGTTGCATCATGGCCGATAACCCCCAGTGAGACAGGTTTTCCATGCCTCAATGAGAGGTCGGCGATTTTTTCTGCGCAAATGGTTGTTATAACCTCATCATGTGCAGTGTCACCCTTGATGACCGCTCCAAGTGTGACGACCCCCTTTATCCCCTTGTCCATCAGCATTTTCTTTACAATAAGCGGCATGTCGAATGTTCCCGGAACTTCAGTTATCTTTACTTCAATTCCTTCAGCATCAGCAACTGCCTTTGCCACTGCAACCATTCTGTCTGTTATATCTTCATTAAATTTTGAAACTACAATCCCTACCATGAATTTTTCATCATGATCAATTGGCCCCTCGTCGTTTTTCCCCTGCCTCATTCCCCGGCCTGCATGGGACATAAGATCCTCAGGACTGTTAACCAGCTTAACTGCATTGTGAACATGCTTCCTTATCCTGTTCTGGCAGATCTCCATGAATTCCTTATTGCTCCATGCCTCATTTTCATGTACGAAAACCTCAATTATGTGCTTGTTGGTCATAAGCTTTGCCTGCTGGATTCCTAAAGAGGCTTCATGGGCACATTGCGTATCAATCTGTGCGCCGCCAACCATCCCAAGTGCCATGCAAATATCGCAGCACTCAAGTATTTTCTTGCATTCAACTCCAAGATCCTTTATGCCCGGAACAGTCCTTCTTTCATAGTCCAGTTCGGGATATTCTTTTTTCAGTTCATCCAGGGCAATAGACCCCATATTAATTCTTGAAAAAGTAGTGTCTACAATTCCTATTTTCATTCAAAAACCTCTTTGCCTTCAACGAATCCCAGTCCGTTTTTTTCTGCATATTCTCTTGCCTTTTCCTTTGATAATGCTTTCCCTTTTCCAAGCATTTCACAAAGCACCATGGTTTTCAGGCCTGCTTTTTTTCCAAGCTCAAGCGCAAGTTCAGTATGGCCCTTCCGGTTTTTTATCCCTCTTCCAATCAAAAGAAATACATGTCCCGGAGTGTAAAACTCCCTTTCAAATCCTTCCATGTTTTTGTTTACCGTCTCATCAAGTTTTCTTATAGTTAATGACCTGTCTTCATCAGTGATTCCGGTATAGACCATACAATGATTTACCGGCAGGGAAAACGCCGGCCTGTCGCCATATGCAGTTTTCCTGCAGCTCATAGCTTTCCAGCTGCTGGCTTCAATCAAATCCGTGAAAAAAGGAAGGTTTATTTTTCCGCTGTCTTCACAATCGATAGCCGTACAAATCAATCCTCCAGCTTCTTTTCTCAAAATTTCAATTTTTTCCGGGGTTGCAAATTTTGCCCCAAAAACAAGGTCGGCTTCACCTTCACGCCCATCACCGTCATAAACAACGATCATTTTGCCTTTTTCCAGCTGTTCTGTTATGTCCATGATTGGGATTTGTGTCTCTACCTATTTATTAGTAGCTACCAGTTTTTTGGTAATATTGCCATCCACTTTACAGAATCATTTTCCAAATTCTTCCATTGCAAGAGCTTCCTCGCCTGTGAATACCGGTCCGTCCATGCAGCAGAGCTTTCCGTTGATTGCACAGCTGCCGCAGATTCCGACCCCGCATTTCATGATTCTTTCAATAGAAACCTCACAGAATTTTTTCTTCTCCCGGCAGAGTTTTGCAACTGCTGCCATCATTTTCTCAGGTCCGCATGCATAGACCGCATCAACATCTTCCACCAGTTCATTCACTTCAATCATTACAGTTCCTTTCTTTCCTTTGGAACCATCATCAGTTGTAATATGCACCCTTTCACAAACCACAAACAGCTGTTTTTCCCATACAATGTCATTTTCACTTTTTGCTCCTATTACAGCAATCGCATTCACTCCTGCTTCCTTTGCCTTCCTGGCAAGAAAATACATGGGAACGACTCCGTATCCGCCACCGATGCAAAGGATCTTTTTTGCATTTTTCGGAATGGTAAACGGATTTCCAAAAGGGCCTCTATATGAAATCCTGTCCCCTTCCACCAGATTTACAATTTCTCCAGAAACCTTTCCGACATTTGCAACAGAAATTGTCAATGGATCAGCATTGCCAATTGACATGGGCCTTTCCCCAGATCCGGGAATCCAGACCATCAAAAACTGCCCGGGCAAACAATCCATCCGGTGGTCAATCTCAATTGTCTTAATCCTGTAGTTTTCCTGGATCACTGTCTTCACCTTATTTGTATAAACCTGATTTAGTATTTCATATCTGTTCATGAGCCGCACCTGTTATCTCCTCAAGCCTGGAATATCCATTGAGCTTCATCCACACTTCCATTTCCTTTGCAATTTTTGCAAATACATCCTGTCCCCTGTAATAAACAGCGGTTCCGACGCTTACCCATTTTGCTCCCGCCATCATCATTTCAATTGCATCGACGCCGGCATTGATTCCACCAGTTCCTATTATTGGTATCTTTACTGCCCCATAAATATCATACACGCATCTCACAGCAATCGGCTTTATGGGAAGCCCGCTCAATCCTCCAATTCCAAATCCAAGTACCGGTTTTTTCCTGTGAATATCAATTTTCATTCCAGGGCCCAAAGAGTTTCCCATATTGATTGCATCTGCACCTGCCTCCTCAGCAGCCAGGGCTGCCTTAACCTCTCCAGGGACTGAAGGTGAAAGCTTGATTATCAGGGGCAATGAACAGTTTTCTTTTATCGCTGTTGTTATTTCACTTACAGATTCCGGAGTTCCCTGGCCTACCATAGTCCCGTATCCGGGCGTATGCGGGCAGGAGATTACCGCTTCAAGAGCGCTAACCCTGTTTTTCTGAAGCTCGACTTTTTTTGCAAGTTCTGCAAATTCTCCAGCGTTTTTTCCAACAATGCTGATGACAAGCGCCTCCTCCCGTTTCCAGCCGGCAAACTCTCTCAGTCCTTCCTCAATTCCCGGATTAGGATAGCCCATCGCATTCAGTATCCCGCACTCGGTTTCCACAATATTCGGTCCTTCATGTCCTTTTCGGGGCTCCAGAGTCAATGATTTTGAAATTACCCCCCCACAACCGTTTTCACAGGCCATGCCAAGGCTTCCCCGTGTCATCCCTATGATGCCCGAGGCAAGCAGGATGGGGTTCTTCATTTTTTTCCCGAAAAATTCGCTTTGAATGCTCATACTGACCACTAGCCATATCTCCTTAAATAAATATAATCTTTGGTAAAAATTTCCATAATGATTTTTGAATTTGCAAAACTCACAGTAGCTTTATAAATTTTATAGCAGAAGGTTCAGCGGTGGGAGAAACATGAAACCATTGTTTGCATTAATGATTCTGACAATCTTGATATTTGGATGCACCCAGCAGGAAGTCCCTTCTGAAACGTCAGAAGCGCCTGCTTCTGAAACTACTGGGCAGGATGATGTTCCAGCACAAGAACCAGCACAAGAACCATCTCAGGTTCCACAGGAGCCTGTCCAAGAGTCAAAAGATGATCTTATTGGCAAGAACTTTGTGGGGCTGGCAGCACTTGGCGTTCCGCTTGAATGTGACATCACAGTTGCTCTCGACGGGCAAATGACCAAAACCAAGCTTTACATGCAGGGAGAAAGCCAGATCCGCTCTGAAATGGACATTGAAGAACAGTCAGGATGCACAAAATTCATCTACATATTCAAGAACAAAAAGGCATATATGGGCTGTGAAGATGGAAATATTTTCGGAGACGCTGAAATGTTCGAAGGCTGCAACTGGATTGAGTTCTCAACTGAAGAATCAGACAGTTCAGGCTATTCTGCATCCACACCCGATTTCCAGAGTGTCCCTTCTACAAACATAAACTGCGTTCCATGGCTATATGATTCTTCCAAGTTCGATACTCCTGGAAAAGTCTGCAACATGGAGCAGATCATGCAGGAAATGCAGAACGCATACAGATGACTTTTATGGCGGGGTAACCACCATTCCACCCACCCATCCCTCCTTCTGGTCTTTGGTGGTTGGCCCCCCATTCTTCTTTTTTAGCCTTCTCAGAAGCTTTTTATATCTTCTTTGACAAGTTTTAGATGGGTGATATCCCGTGTTTGATGATATAGTTAAATCGGCCAAAAACGGCCCTCCTTCAAGTCTCGAAATCGATAATGCCTCTATCCGCATAGCAGTTATTGGTATTGGTGGCGCAGGATGCAACTGCATCAACAGAATATACAATGGCGGGATTAAAAGTGCCAGAACCATTGCCATAAATACAGATGGCAAGCATCTGAACATGATAAATGCCCACAAAAAGATTCTCATTGGAAAAACCATTACACGCGGTCTTGGGGCCGGAGGAGATGCAGCAGTAGCAAAAAAATGTGCAGATGTCGACAATGAAATGCTCAAAAGAGAAATTGATGAAAATGAAATTGTATTTATCTGCGCAGGCATGGGAGGCGGTACGGGCGGAGGAGCTGCAACACCTATTGCAAAAATAGCAAAAGAACAAGGGGCAACTGTCGTTGCAATGGTCACATATCCATTTGCCCTTGAAAGGGTAAGAATAAAAAAAGCGCAGAAATCCCTGAATGACCTGGTCAAGGTCTGCGATACTGTTGTCGTGATTGACAACAACAGGCTTGCGGCATATGCTCCCAATTTGCCCATAAACAAGGCATTTGAGCTTGCAGATTCCATCACAACCCGGGCAGTTACAGGTATTTCAGACACAATAATGTTCCCAAGTCTTATCAATGTTGATTATGCAGATGTCCAAAGCGTGATGTCCAATGGCGGCCTTTCCATGATATCGCTTGGGAAGGGAACTGGCCATGACAAAATAGAGGACGTAGTTAAAGACACCCTGGAACATCCTTTGCTTGATGTTGATTATGAAAATGCAAAAGGGTGCCTGATACACCTTGAAGGAGGCTATGATCTTACCCTTGGCGATGCAATCAAGGCAGGCGAACTTCTTACCCAGAGCTTTGATGAAAATTCCAACATAAAAATTGGAGCGAGAATCAATCCTTCCCTAAGCGATGCCATTTCAATAACTGCAATAATAACAGGAGTAAAATCTCCGTATATCCTGGGGAAATCAGAAGAACAGTCTTCTGATCAACTTGAATATCTGTAACTGGTGAATATGTGTTTGTATCATTCGATCTGCTAGCCCTTCTATTCTGGATTTTTGTTTCTTTTTTTGTTCCTGGGGCAATTATTGGATTTGCTGTTTTCAAAAAGGAATTTCTTTGCATTGAAAAACTTTTCATCGGGTTTGCAATCGCTTTTGTGATCCTGCCACTGATGCCATTTCTTCTTTACTTTATTGCAGGAGTTCCTTATTCATATGAGCTTGTCCTCATCTCCGTTGCAGTTCTCTATATTGTTTCCATTGCGCTTTTTGTGAAAAACAAGGCATATCAGGAACTGCAGATGCCCAAAATTGACCGGAATAGCGCCATTTCAGCAATCCTTTTTGTCATTCTGGTTCTCAGTTTTCTTGTAAGAATAGGGTCTTACAGTCCCATCTTCCAGGAACTGGACCCTTATTTCTATACCTATTCAGCCCAGCAGCTTCTTGTTCTTGGTGAGAATATTGAAGATGACAGGACTTCATGGTATCCTGAAGAAATAGTCAATCACAGGGTTGTTCCTGCATTGTCCTATCTTGAAGCAATATGGTACTCTCTTTACACAGGAGGCGGGGGATATGACCACCTTCTGCTTTCACTCATTGCAGGAATCTATCCCCCAATTGCAGCGGTTCTTGCAGTATTTTTCATATATCTTCTGGTTTCGGCCGTAAGCGGCAGAGAATGGGGTCTCATAAGTGCAGGTATTGCGGCATTTGTACCTATATTCATATACAAGCTGTCGGCAGGTGAGATGGAAGTGCAGCCATATGCATTTTTTTCCCTGATGTTCCTTTATGCAATGTATGCCCTTTCGATGATAAAAAAAGATCTTCGTTTTGCTGCTCTTGCAGGCCTGGCATTTGCTGCAGTTTCACTCGGAAGCTCATCACAGATTCTTGCAGATGCATCCCTTGCAATGTTCGTTTTTCTTCAGGCTGTTCTTTATTACTTCAAGGACAGGGATCTTGAGTATCTTGTCAAGTCCAATGCAGTTGTATTCGTTATTGGGCCGCTTGCAGGTTCCCTGCTGAAAAACATATTCCTTACCGGAGCGCCAAGCCTTTCGATTATAATTCCATTTTTCATTGCACTGGCCACAGCGGCAGGGCTTTATTTTATCAGGCAAAAAGTTCCTGGCAGGGAGGTCCAGTATGCCCTTATAGGGGCTATTGCAATCATTGGCTTTTCTGTTTATCTTTTTACTCCTGTTGGATCTTCTGTAAAGGACATTGCAGGTGCAGGTTTTGCCCTTTCAGATTTTCACTTCCCTCTTGACAGGACCATTGCAGAACAGGGTGTTGCCCCGGATACTCTTGAAACCCAGATAGGTTTCATTTCCTACACTCCAAATCCTGATGCAGGCTCCATAGATGATTTCTTTTCAGTAATTCTTCTTCCTTTCTCATTTGTTGTTAATCTGATGCTTTCTCTGGCAGTACAAATATCCAATATTCTGCTTGGAACAACCGTGCAGTTTTCCGAACGTGCAACGAGCTTTTTAATGTTCTGGGTATTCATGTTCCTGGCAGCTATCTTATATTCACTGTTCAAATTCATAAAAGTCGATGATGATAATCTTTTCCTTCTGTTTTTTGCAATGATAATGCCTCCATTTCTTGTTGGGATACTAAAGGCGAAATACACGATATATGCGGGGGTTCTGATTGCGGTTGCAATAGGGTACAGCCTTAGCATCTTTGCAAAAAACATCAAGGACTTTCTTCCTGAAATTAAAAAGACCCACATTCTGCTCTGGGCAGGCATTCTCCTTGTGTTGCTTCAGTTTGCCCACAATGGTTTTGCCCCTTCTCTTGCAGTAGGCTCAATTCAGCCACTTTATCAGAACGATCCTGCTGCCCTGCAGTCAAAGTTCCAGGGCTTTTGTGATGCAACCGGAGACCCGGAAGTCTGCGCTGCAGCTGCAGATCCAGTTGGATATGCCTCAAAAGGCATAAACTACCAGTACAACCAGAAACTTTGCCTTCTTTCAGTTTATTCTGATTATGCTTACATCCAGAACCTGGCCGTTGCTCCTTCACAGGAATCACAGGTTGCATTCTTCCGGTGCCAGCGGTTATCCACCTACTGGATGGATTCAATGGAATGGATAAATGAAAATACTGAAGAGGATGCAAGTATAATCTCATGGTGGGATTATGGCCACTGGACTAATTTCTTTGGCCAGCGCAATTCTGTAATCAGAAATGATCACAAGAATCACGAGATGATCGGTGCAGTTGCAAATTCATACCTTGAAGCAACTCCTGAAGAGCTGATAGCCTACATGAAGGCCCACGGAAGCAAATATGCACTTTTTGATATCGAGCTTGTGGCAAGTAGCGGTTCCCTTGGAGGGAAGTATGGTGCGCTAAACTACCTTTCCTGCGCATGGAACAACGAAACAACAGTTGCGAATCCCCCTTCAGTTTCCCAATGCGAAGCAGAACACCTCTGGGAAGCAGTTTATGTTTCACAAACTCCATGTATAATCTCAGGCATCACAAACAAAACGGGCCTGCTGGCATATAAAGTTTATGAAGATGGGGTATACAAGCCCTATTACAGAAATGAATGCATTGCACCAACGACTGCGAATCTGCTGAACTTCTGCAGAGACTATGTTACTGTTAAACCGGTTTACTGTGTGGGAGAAGCGACATTTGCAACCGGCCAGCAGACCACTGCAACATATTATCTTAATGAAACCTATCCGAATGGAGATCTTAAGCTCAACAAGGCATTCCTGCAGTTCCCGCTCAGCTACCCGACAACCATGCATATGGGCCCCGTTACTGGCATCACTCTTCTTTATACGGATGATTATATATGGCTTGAGAATGGGGTTATGACTTCCGGCTATGAGGACAGAAAGGGCAAATTCTATGATTCCAACCTTTACAAGGCGCTGTTCCTGGATTACATTCCTGGCTTTGAGCAGGTTTATGTAACTCCAAACGGAGCAGTGAAAATCTACAAAATAAAAGAATAGTCTTTAAAACAAAAAGAGGCATTTCAGAGAGTTATGTATTCGAAAAAAATCCAGAGCCAACTGGATAAAAAGAAGATAGACACCGGAGATACCATTACTGTCCGGGCAAAAGACCGGATATATGAAGGTTTTCTCATGCCAAAGCCTCATTTTGGCAATCCGGATATTCTTGTAATAAAACTTTCAAGCGGCTATAACATCGGCATAATTCCTGATTCAATCGAGCTTGTTGCAACAACCGGCTCAAGATTTGATGAGCCTTCAGAACCTGAAAAACCAAAAAAAGGGGATATATCCATCCTTGGTTGCGGGGGAACGATAGCTTCCAAAGTTGAATACCGGACAGGTGCAGTTTATCCCTCTATAAAACCAAAGGAGCTTCGTGCGGCATTTCCGGAATTATCGGACTGGCCAATCCATTCCAGGCAGATTTTCTCGCTTTTTTCAGATGACATGAATTCATACCACTGGAAAATAATAGCAGATGAAATTGAGGAAGAAATCAAGGCAGGATCCAGCGGCGTTGTTCTGATGCATGGTACAGATACAATGTCATACACTGCATCTGCCATCAGTTTTATGCTCCAGCAGCTTCCCGTTCCGGTTGTTTTTGTAGGTTCGCAGAGAAGCTCAGACCGTCCTTCCAGTGAAAATAAAATGAATCTTGTAAATGCCGTATTTTCAGCTTCCCAGGATATTGGTGAAGTGACTGTATGCATGCACGCTGACAGCAATGATGAATTATGCCATCTGCACAGGGCAACAAGAGTAAGAAAAATGCATACCTCCAGAAGGGATGCATTTCGTTCGATCAATTCAGATCCGATTGCAAAAGTTGACTACAGAGCGCTGCTATTCCAGCCGTTGTCCGATTACCGGAAACGCCACAAACAGCTTATTTCAAAGAAAAAATTCAATGAAAACGTTGCAATCATATACGTTCATCCGAATATGAAGCCCGATCTGATTTCCAGACTTTCAGATTATGACGGAGTAGTTCTTGCAGGCACCGGACTTGGCCATGTTCCGGTTGGTGCATTTGGGGCAAAACATGTCAAGGGAATTCTTGAACCCATAAAACAGCTCATTGATTCCGGCATTCCGGTTGTGATGTCCTCCCAGTGCATTACAGGCAGACTCTGCATGCGTGTTTATGCCAATGGCCGGTTGCTGAAAGATACCGGGGTAATAGGCGATGATGCCGATTGGACCCCCGAAGTTGCATTCACAAAACTTTCCTGGGTGCTTGGCCAGACAAAGAAAATGGAAGAAATCAAAAGGCTTATGGAAACAGATATTGCAGGTGAAATAAGTTCAAAATCACCAATAGGAGGAGAACAATGAAGCTTGGTTTGGAGATACATCAGCGTTTGCAGTCGAAAAAGCTGTTCTGTGAAGACGGCTGCGATTTTGCAGAAGGGGAACCTGATATCATAATCCAGAGGAGGCTTCATCCTGTCCTTAGCGAACTTGGGGAAACAGACGATGCCTCAAAGGCAGAATTTTCAAAAAACAAAATTTTCGAATATCAGGCTTTCAAGAAACACAACTGCCTTGTTGAGCTTGATGAGGAACCTCCGAGAAAAATGAATGAAGAAGCCCTCAAGATCGCACTTGAAATTGCATTGCAGCTGAACGCGATTCCTGTAGATGAAGTCCAGATAATGAGAAAAATAGTTATTGACGGAAGCAACACCTCCGGATTTCAGAGAACTGCGATTATAGCACTCAATGGCCACCTTGAAACTTCAAAAGGCCCGGTAAAAATACCTACAATTGCAATTGAAGAAGAAAGCGCCGGAATTGTTTCCAGTTCAGAGGACAAAGTTGTTTACCGCCTCGACCGCCTTGGTATCCCTCTCATAGAAATTACCACCGATCCGGATATCCGGGATCCGGAGCATCTTCTGGAAACTGCAGAAAAAATTGGCATGGTCCTAAGGGCCACCGGAAAAGTTGCACGGGGGCTTGGAACAATAAGACAGGACGTCAATATTTCAACCGAAGGAGGCGCACGTGTTGAATTAAAAGGCGCACAAAACCTGAAAATTCTTCCAAAATATGCTGAAACAGAAGCAAAAAGACAGACAGAACTCGTAAAAATAATTCATGAATTAAGGACAATTAATGCATTTCCGCTGAAATCAGCCGCTGTTGATGTAACTTCCATTTTCAAAAAAACCCAGGCCGCAGTCATTGAAAAGGGCATTTCATCAGGAGCAGTGGTTCTTGCGGCAAAACTGCCGAAATTCAGGGGCATTCCGGGCAGACAGATCCAGCCCGGCAAAAGATTTGGTACGGAGCTCAGCCAGTATGCCAGAATGGCAGGAGTGAAAGGGATAATCCATGGAGATGAGGATCTTGGCAAATACAAGATTTCCGAAGATGAACAAAAACAGCTCAGAAAAAAGCTTGAACTCGGGGATCAGGACAGCTTCATAATTGTTGTTGCTCCGGAACGGCAGGCCCTTAATGCAATCAACAATGCAATAACAAGGGCAGGCCTGGACTTTGTTCCAAAAGAAACGAGAAAGGCAAATCCTGACGGAACATCAAGCTTCCTGAGGCCCCTGCCCGGAAAGGCAAGGCTCTATCCGGAAACAGACGTCCCTGTAATTCCGATAACAAAGGAATTTCTCTCATCAATTGAGCAATCCGAATCATTGGAGGATAAAAAGAAAAATCTCGAGAAAATACTCAACAAGGAGCTTGCCTCCAAAATGCTGAAATCCAGGCATCTTCGCCTATTTGAAAAACTTGTTGAAAAAGGAGCCGATCCAAAGCTTACTGCAACCACATTGGAAGAAACAATAGTTTCCCTGCGCCGTGAAGGTGTTGAATTCTCATCTCTTGAAATGACAGTTGAAAATCTTTTTGATGAATATTCCAGAGGCACATTCGTTAAAGCTGCCATTCCTGATATTCTGAAAGCCATGGCAAAAGGCGCAAGCGCAGAATCAGTTATAAAGGTTTACAGGTTTCAGAAGATCACCGGAGAAGCACTTGAAAAACTTATTGAAGAAGAAGGCCGCGACCTCAAAAAAATAATGGCAAAATACCGGTTGCAGGTGGATCCTCAGGAGCTTTCACAGCTTATGAAACGCTGATTAAATGATAAATCCATGCACAATCTGCCAGGCCACCTGTTGCAAAACCTACCGGATATCAGTCACATCATTTGATGTCAAGCGAATCTCAGACCGCGGCATAAAAAGCGATTTTGTCGAATTTCACAAGCCAACAATGCTTGCTTATGATCCGGATACTATCCTGGATTTTGAGGATGATTACCGCGGCGGCATCCTGGGTTTCAAATCACATCCGTGTTACTTTCTGAAAGATAACAGATGCACTATCCACAGATTTGCGCCCCTTTCCTGCAAGCGCTATCCTTTTACCATTTACAATAGCCTCAATCCAAGATTCTGCCCCATACCATGCCAGCTGCTTTTTCGCATGAAAACAGCTGATATCCAAAGCAGCCCTGTTATCACGGAACTTGCAAAATACAAAATCATAGTAAAAGAATGGAATAAAAATCCGGGAAAAAAGAAAGACTGCCTGCAGTTCCTTCTGGAAAGAACTATACTTTAGATTCCCCTTCCTGGCTTTCTCTCTCTGTTGAAGGACAAATAGCGAAAGTTGCTACTTTTTCCCCATCCTTCATTCTCATTATGCGGACTCCCTGGGTGTTCCTTCCAATGACCGATATGTCCTTTACATATGTCCTGATTGCCTGTCCGCCGGAACTCATTAGGATTATCTCATCATTATCCTCTACAGCCCGGATTCCTACGACGTCGCCATTTCTTCCTTCGGTCTTGATGTTTATTACGCCAGACCCGCCCCTTGCCTGCAGCCGGTATTCATCTATTGAGGTTCTTTTTCCGAATCCATTTTCAGTTATGGTGAGCAGGGCAGGCTTTCTGCATATTGCAGTTCCAACAACCTGGTCTTCATTATTCCTTAGCCTGATGCCTATAACTCCCTGACCGGTTCTTCCGATTTCTCTAGCCTCTTCCTCCCTGAACTTTATGGACTGGCCTTTTTTTGTTGCAATTATAAGCTCCTGCTTTCCATCAGTTTTTCTTACTTCCACAAGCTCGTCCCCTTCCCTGAGGGTTATGGCAATGATTCCCCCTTTCCTGACATTCCTGAAGTTGGAAAGAGCAGTTCTCTTTATTGTACCCTTCTTTGTCACCATTACAAGGAATTCCTCTTTTTCAAAGTCATCAACACTTATCCACGAAGTTACTTTTTCCTCTTTAAGATCGAGCAGGCTTACCAGAGTTTTTCCTGTTGCATATCTTCCCGTTTCAGGTATCCTGTATGCTTTCAGCCAGAGCACCCTGCCCCTGTCTGTAAACAGCATCAGGTAATTGTGGTTCTTTGTTACTATGACATCCTTTACAAAATCCTCTTCCTTGGTTTCGGTACCTACAACTCCTTTTCCCCCCCTGTGCTGTGATCTGTACTCCTCAAGCCCGACCCTCTTCACATATCCGCGTTCGGTTATTGCAATGACCACATCATCATTTGGAATAAGATCTTCTATGTCCATATCCTCTTCATCATCTGTAATTTCAGTCCTTCTCCGGTCTGTATATTTCTCCCTGACCTCATTAAGTTCCTGTTTTATGATATCAAGGATTTTACTGATGTCTGAAAGCACATCCTTCAGCCAGATGATTTTCTTCATAAGCTCTCCATATTCGCTTTCTATCTTTTCTCTTTCAAGTGCAATAAGCCTTGACAGTTTCATGTCAAGAATTGCATTTGCCTGTATTTCACTTAAGCGGTATTTTTCCATAAGGCCTGCTTTTGCAGCACTTATATCCTTTGATGACTTCAGGAATATCACTATTGGATCAATATTCTCAAGGGCAATCCTCAGGCCCTCAAGGATATGTGCTCTTGCCTCTGCCTCTTTCAATTCAAATCTGCATCTTTTTGTGACAATCTCTTTTCTGAATTCTATGAATTCGTTGATCATTTCGTAGATTGTCAGCACTTTTGGCTGTTTTCCAACTATGGACAGGTTGATTATGCCGAATGTAGTCTGGAGCGACGAATGGGCATATAGCTGATTTATTACAACATCATAATCATGCCCTTTCTTGATGTCAAGTACAATTTCCATGCCTTCCTTATCCGATCTGTCATGCACCCCTGAAATTCCCTCAATCTTCTTGTTTTTCACTGCGTTTACTATTGATTCAATAATGCTCGTTTTTGTTACCTGATATGGGATCTCATCAATGATTATGGCTTTTCTTCCCTCATCCTTTCTTATCTTTGCCCGCAGGCGGATGGTGCCTCTTCCGGTTTTGTATGCTTTTAATATTCCGGCACGGCCGCAGATTATGCCTCCTGTGGGGAAATCAGGTCCCTTTACTATACCCAGGAGACGTTCCTCGTCTGCCCCATCAATCAATGCAATTGCGCCATCTACAACTTCGCCAAGATTGTGAGGCGGTATATTTGTGGCCATGCCTACTGCAATCCCTGAGGATCCGTTAATAAGAAGATTCGGGATTTTTGCAGGAAGATAGAGCGGTTCCTTTAATGATCCGTCAAAGTTATCCCCCCATTCTACAGTTTCCTTTTCCAAATCTGTCAGCATTTCTACAGCAAGTTTTGCCATTCTCACTTCCGTGTACCTCATTGCTGCAGGATTGTCTCCATCAATGGAGCCCATGTTTCCCTGTCCGTCTACAAGCATATACCTCAATGAGAAATTTTGTGCCATCCTTACCAATGAATCATATATAGCCGTATCTCCATGAGGATGATATTTACCAAGAGTTTCACCGACAACACGGGCGCTTTTCTTGAACGGCTTTCCATAAACATTCCCCAGTTCATGCATGGAATAAAGTATCCTTCTGTGGACTGGTTTCAGACCATCCCTTACATCTGGAATTGCACGCCCGATGATCACAGACATTGCATAATCCAGATAACTTTCTTTCATGTCTTTTTCAATTGTTCTTGGCACTATTTTTTCTGTCATGAATATCACACGTCGAGATTCTTCACATATACGGCATTTTTCTCTATGAACTCTCTTCTGGGCTCAACTGCATCTCCCATCAGAATGGAAAAAAGCTCATCTGCCACTATCGCATCCTGTACCGTCACCTGCTGCAGTGTTCTTGTTTCAGGATCCATTGTTGTATCCCAAAGCTGTTTCGGGTTCATCTCTCCAAGACCTTTGTATCTCTGGAGGTTTACACTCCCGCCCATTCGCTTCACAACCTCATCCAGCTGCGCTTCATTGTATGCATACTCCACACTCTTTCCCTTTGCAACCCTGTACAGGGGAGGCTGTGCAATATAAAGATACCCATTATCAATTATTTTCCTGAAATATCTGTAGAAAAGAGTGAGTATCAGGGTCCTGATGTGCGACCCGTCAACATCAGCATCAGTCATGATCACTATTTTGTGATACCTTACTTTGGAAACATCAAACTCATCCTTGAATCCGCCTCCAATAGAAAGAACCATGTTCTTGATTTCCTCGCTTGTAAGAACCTTGTGCATTGGCGCCTTTTCAACATTCAGTATCTTTCCACGCAACGGCAGGATCGCCTGGAATCTCCTGTCTCTTGCCTGTTTTGAACTGCCTCCGGCAGAATCTCCCTCCACAAGATAAAGTTCTGCTTTGGAAGGGTCCTGCTCACTGCAATCAGCAAGCTTTCCCGGAAGCAGACTGCTTTCAAAAACATTTTTCCTTCTTATAAGGTCCTTTGCTTTTTGCGCTGCTTCTCTTGCTTCCATTGAATTTACAATCTTTCCTGCAATTGCCTTTCCATCTGCCGGGTGCTCTTCGAGATATGTTTTGAATGCTTCATAAACAACACTGTCAACCGCTCCCCTGACCTCGCTGTTCCCAAGTTTTGTTTTTGTCTGTCCCTCGAACTGCGGCTCCTGTACCCTTACACTTACTACTGCAGTCAAACCTTCAAGCACATCGTCTCCGGTTATCTTTTTTTCTTCCTTGACTATCCTGCCTGATTTTACATAATCGTTGATAACTCTTGTAAGTGCAGTTCTGAAACCTGTAAGATGTGTTCCTCCCTCAATTGTCTTGATGTTATTTACAAAGCTGTAGATCATGGAATTGTAGCTGTCCGTATACTGGATTGCAACTTCCAGATCAGCCTGATCTGATTTTTTTTCAAAATAAAATGATTGATGCAGCTTGTTTCTTGATTTATTGAGGTGTTCTACAAATTCCCTTATTCCTCCCTCAAAGAAGAATGCCTCTTTTTTACCTGTTCTTTCATCGTTTATTATTATCTTCAGGCCCTTGTTCAGGAAGGCCAGTTCCATGAGCCTTTCTTTCAGGTAGTCATAGTCAAATTCTGTTTTTTCAAAAATTTCGCTGTCAGGTTTGAAATGAACAACCGTTCCATGCCAGCCGCTTTCCTGTCCTGACGTTATCGGCTGTACCAGTTTTCCCCTGCTGAAACCAATACTGTGAATTTTACCGCTTCGGTGGACTTCTATTTTCATCCATTCTGACAGGGCATTGACCACGCTCATTCCAACGCCGTGAAGCCCTCCAGAAACCGCATAGGCCTTTTTCCCGAATTTTCCGCCGGCATGCAAAGAGCTTGCAACAACCTCAAGTGCGGACTTTCCGGAAACATGCATATCCACCGGGATGCCACGTCCATTGTCACGGATTTTTGCAGATCCGTCGACCTTCAGAACAAGTTCGATTTCAGAGCAGTGCCCCGCAAGGGCTTCGTCAATGCTGTTGTCTATAATTTCATAAATCAGATGATGGAAGCCTCTTTTGCTGGTGTCCCCAATGTACATTCCGGGCCTTCTTCTGACACCTTCCAGACCCTCAAGAACCTGTATTTCCTTTGCTGTATATTCTGTCATGCTATTACCACTAGTTTGTTATTGATTTTCACGTCGATAATTAAGTGCTTCTGTTACCCCAAAAAATAATAGCCGGGAGTATTTAAATCCTTATGCTCTGATTTAAATTATTATCCATCATTATCCTCTTTTATGGACGAATCCCCCCAGGAACTTTTGATCATTGCCAGTTATCATGATGTTTTTGATGAGCGCCGCAAGGCATTTGTCATGCTATGCGACATGCTCCATGATCCGTCCAACTTTCTTGGAGCCTGCAAGGCAATCTATACCCTTTCATCGGAAAAATTTGATGAAGATTCAAAGGATCAGAACCGGACGTTCAGGAAAATAGCTGAAAGTGCTGCCGCTCTTGCGGCAAGGCTGCTGCTCAGCAAGATCAACTCAGATGCATCTGCCGGTAATTTCAGGGCGGTTCTTGCTGTTCTTGAAGATCCCGATATCTTCCAAAATGCCCGGATTGCAGCCAACTACCTTCTGGAACCCACAGCTGAAAATGCGATAAAAAGATCAACCAATATAATTGGGGATGAGGAGCTTCAAGTCGAATTAATAGAAATAACCCTAAGTCCCAGGATAACTCCTGATATCAAGCAAAAAGCATCAAGGCGCCTTTCCTATCTGGCTGCCATCATTGGCGAGCTAAAGTCCGAAAAATCCGCACAGGATCTTCTGATAATCGCCAGCCATCACGAAAACAACCAGGAAAGAATGCAGGCAATAGCAACCCTGTGCTCCTGGATCTCCTATCCAGGAAAAGAAGCTTGTGCCTGCCGTTCCATAAGGATGCTTTCCAAATCAAGCGGAATCCAGGATGCTGAAGTGGCCAAGGAAATAAAAACAGCAAAATATCTTGCCATATCATATCTTCTTGATAATCTTGAAGCACATGTAGCCGCAGGAAATTATTGCGAGGTTTCCGGTCTTGCAGGAGATCAGACTCTCTTCTCAACTGTAAGGGATGCTGCGAATTCAAATCTTGAAACAACTGCCATGCAG
>JAFGPA010000002.1 GCA_016926175.1 Microcaldota archaeon | reverse complement strand
GTTCTTCAGGAGCCGGAGGAGAAGCCGGAGCAGCAGGTGCATCCGGATATGCAGGAATGGCCGGCACAGCAGGAGCTTCAGGCGGAATTGGTGGCATTGCAGGAAGTGGAGGGGAAGCGGGAGCTCCACTATGCGAACAGGGAACTGCATGCATTGTATCAGATAGGCTTGAAATAATAGATCCGGAGTTTGCAGACGTATATTATGAAGACCAGAATGCCTGGACAGTTTCAGCAGAAGCTTTTGACAGCGTAGTTATTGCAAGGGATTTTGAAGCATACAATATTACTTTCAGCGGACCTGTAGGATTTAAAACTACTGGAATAAAAGTCTGCTATACCGAAGTTAATGGAGATTATACTGCATGCAAACCGGATAACATGAGGTATGCAACAGAAACGCACGGGCTCAGCATAAGAATCTTTGGCCAGAACTGGACAATTATTGAACTTAATCCTGCTTCTGGAGTTCTTACCAATGAATATCAGATGATTGCCGGCGGTTCGGTCAAGCTCACCAGAGTCTTTGATACCATTGAACTGGTGGATGGACAATCACTGCCAACAAATCCTGAATATATGGTAACCATAGCATGGACCAACAATGATACACGTGATACGAAACCAGACAGCCTTAAAGGAATATTCATATATAAGCCTGTTTGCAGCCATCTTGAAGGGCAAACATGCTGAAAGGCGATACAATGATGCAGAAAATCATTATTTGAAACTGCTGCAACAATGATTTTGATTCCCTTGGATATAATAATATTATAGGATTATTAATCAAAAAGTTTTGTCTCCTGGATACGGCCTGCCATTGCCCTGCAAAGCAGAGAAAGCATGGTCATAATAGCAAGTGCATCATGCAAAAACAAGTGAAGCCGGCACTACCGGGCCAATCAGCCTTTTCAATGGCATTTCAAACGGATTGTAATCTCCAATAAGCTCAGCCAAAGATCTCCTTCATCCGGTCTATCCGGTAACTGGTAACCGGAATGCAGTTCTCGATCTTCATAGGGCCGTATTTTCTGTAAAGAAGCCAGCCGGCATATGCAATCATCGCACCATTGTCGCGATTGTACTCGTCAGGAGCAACGCCGAATCTTACATTGTCTTCTTCGCACATTGCTTTCAGCATTTCCTGAAGCCTCCGGTTCTGCGCAACCCCTCCGCAAACCAAAATTTCTTTTTTCTGTGTCAAAAACAATGCCCTTTCAGTAATTTCGCAGGTCATTGCAAACGCCGTTTCCATCAATGAGTATGCAGCATCTTTTTTGTTGTGTTTCTGTGCAGCCTTTTCAGCTGCGGTCTGCAATCCGGAAAAAACAAGATTCATTCCCTTCACGGTATATGGAAGTTCAGTGTATTTTCCTCCTTCGGCCAGCTTTGACAATTCAGCGCCATTTGCTTTTTCCAGTTTTATCGATCTTGCAAATGAATCAAAAAGGTTGCCAATGCCGATATCCAGGGTCTCTCCAAGGACATGGTAGAATTCTCCCTCCTGGACCAGAAGCTGGCTGTTTCCTCCTGAAAGATAAACAACAAGAGGATCTTTCATTTTAGCGCAGTGCTTTCCTATTTCAGCATGGGCATATGGATGGTTGACTCCGATGATTTCCTTGCCATAATACGATGCGAGGAATTTTGCGCCTGAAATTCCAAGGGACAGGGGCGCACCTATTCCAGGACCCTGTGAAAAAGCTATCAGGTCAACTTTTTCCATGCTGGTTTTTGCATCTTCCAAAGATTGTTGCAGAATTTTTGCAAAAATATTTGCATGATGATCTGCCAGTTTCCGGGGGATTAAACCTTCTTTGCCTCCGCTGTACGTATCAATGGCATTGGAAAGAATTCTTTCATTTTTGGAAATGCCCACGGACAATGTATGTGCAGTACATTCTATTCCAAGCGTTATCATGGCATCAACAGCACAACAGATATTGCAAGAAGATTATAGATTATATGGGTAAGAAGGCAGGGCGTAATGCTTTTGGATTTCTTATACATCACTGCAAGAATAATTCCTATTGCCGTTGCCCCCAGGATCTCTACAACCGATCCATATGAGAAATGGACAAAACCGAATATAAGTGATGACGGAATAACGCCTATGCGCGGAACAAGCATCGCCCGAAAGAATAATTCTTCTGATATCGGCGCTGCGATTACAGCAAACAAAAGAAGAAATACCGGCAGTTCAAGAATTTTGTCAAAAACATTCTGCTGGTCATTCATGCCGCCTGCAGTCAGTATCAGACCAAGAACAAGCAGGGTAAGGAATATTGTTCCAAGGCCGATAACAGAAATATAAAGATTCTTCACAATGCTTCCAGGAAAACGAAGAGATTTCAGGGTTGTTTTCAGATTCTTTTGCCAGAGAAAATGCAATGCAATTGACAACAGCGCAAGATGCAATGCTGCTCCACTGACTATAAGTGAATAATCTTCACTATAGAAAATAACAGACATTACCAGAATGATAATTGAAAAAAGAGCAACTAAAATAAATTTCATTTTTTCTCAAAGTATCCGCACTTGCCGCATGAAAGCCTGTCTTTGTGGGCGGCGAGGTGAATGCCTGGACCGCATTTGGGACATGATTTGCCTGGTTTGTAAATTCTTGGCCCTGTTTTTTTCTTTTCGGGTTTCTTTGGTTTTTCTTTTCCGCCTGCCATTCAAATCACTCCTTTTTCTCCTTGGGTTTTTCTGCCGCTTTTTCTTCTTTCTTCGGTTCTTCGCCCATCTTGAACCTTTTCTGGATATACTCAGGTTCTGTTTCCATCAGGGATTCTTTCTTTCCGTATGAATGCGCCAGTATTTTAACGGCCTGCTTTCCATAGGTCGTATTTATCTCCCTTAGAACAACCAGGTCGGGGTTTGCACCTATTTTTTCACAAAGTGCCTGCCTCAGGTCAGCCCTTGGGGGAGTTGGCCCTGCAAATGTTATTTCTGCCTGAATTTCCTTTCTGTCGAGCAGTTTATTGTCTGTTTTTGAGATTATATTAATGTTCATCTAACCCTCTCCATCTTTTTTCTTCCCATTGTTTCAAGAATATCCACTTCCTTTCCGGCTTCAACCTGACCCTGAAGCTCTTCGGGAATATCCATATCATAAACTTCATATGTGTCTTTTGCCATCACCTGTGCAGTATTGCCCGATATGGACATTACCTGAACGGCTTTTCTGTCGATAATCGGAACTTCAACATCGGCATCCCCAGGGCTCAAAAGGGTTTTTTTCTGGCCATCGAAGACGCCTATTGCCGTAATCCTCATTTTTGCAGAGCCGTGCTTTCCGGGTTTGGATGATTCAATCTGCACCACCCTGCATGGAATGTCGTCAATGAGGACGTATTTGCCTACTCTTAATTCCTTTGCTATTGAAAATACTTTCTCTACCATGTTTACACCTGAAAAGTCGAGAAATAAACTATTAGTTATAAAACCTTAGGGTTTTTAAATCTGGATTATGGAACTCGTTGATAGTCATTGCCATTTATTCAGTGTAAAAAACTACCAGTTGCCCCCAGACATTATCCCTGTAGTTGTGGGATATTCCCACGGCAGCAATAAAAAGGCAGTTGAAATTGCCAGGGGAAAATATCCATATGTGCTCGGCATTGCTCCACAAACGGCGCTAAAAGAAGGAACAAAGAACCTTACAGAGTGGATGGATTTTATCAGAGAGAGCAGACCCAATGCCATTGGAGAAATCGGCTTGGATTACAAATGGGCAACAACAGGGGCAGATGTGCATATGGAAGAAAAGGTGTTCAGTGCAATGCTGGAACTTGCTGACGATATGAAACTGCCGGTGGTAATACATTCGAGAGACAACCCCCTTGACAATGAGGTCCCGAAGAATGCAATAGACGACATTCTCGAAAGGGTTTCGGGTAGAAAATATATGATGCATTTCTTTTCCGGAGATGAAAAACAGGCTGAAAGAGTGGTAGAAGATGGAGGAATAATATCGGTAATCCACCTGCATTCCAAAACCCGGAGAAAGGTTATTAATAATGTAGATCTTGATAAGATGGTAGTGGAAAGCGATTGTCCATATGTTGGAAGGACTCCGGATTCCATAAGGCAGGCGATAGACTATATTGCCGAAGTAAAGGGCTTAAGCAAAGAAACGGTGACTGAAAAAACCACCAGAAATGCTAAGAGCTTTTTTGGGTTTGATTGAAATGTTAGATAAATTTTTTGGACTGGGTAAGCCCAACATTGCTGTTTTGGTCGACGGGCCGAATATTTTGAGGAAAGCATTCAACATTGATCTTGTTGAGATTAAAAAAGAGCTTTTGCGCCATGGAAACATACGCATTGCAAAGATCTACCTTGACCAGTATGCATCTGACAAGCTGATTGAGGCAATGGTAAACCAGGGATTTGAAACTGAGATCACAACCGGCGATGTAGATGTTACAATGGCAATTGAGGCAATGGAGTATGTGATGGATAAAAACATCGACATAATAGCATTGATGACGCGGGATACTGATTACAGACCGGTACTGGTCAAGGCAAAAAAATACGGAAAAAAGACCATAATAATAGCAACCGATGTCGCCTTCAGTGCCGCTCTTAGAAATACTGCTGACAAGCTCATAATATTCAAGGGCAAGGGAAAGATAGAAACAATCGTGAACAGCGAATGATATAAAAATAGTAGTTATGAATATTCAATGTTTTTTAGGTGAAATAAATGGGAGAGAGAAGACCTTTTGATATTTTGAACAGTTCACTGAACAACACAGTGATTATTGGAATGAAGGGCGGATATGAATTCCGCGGCGTTATGGTCGCATATGATGTGCACATGAACCTGGTTCTGGAGAAAGCAGAACAAATAGTGAACGGCGAGGTAAAGCGAGGAGTCGGTACTGTACTTGTGCGCGGTGACTCAGTAACATTTATTTCCCCATCCTGATTTAATCAGGAACTTTTTCTTGGGCTCGTAGCTCAGATGTACTTTAGTACAGAGAAATAGCAGAGCACCCGCTTGGCGTGCGGGGGGCCGGGGGTGCGAGTCCCCCCGAGTCCATTTCTTACTCTTAAAAGGTTAGATTAAACCGAGAGAAATTTTTGAAAAAAACGGTAAAATCACAGGCAAATTAAAACAAAGAATAGGAAAAATAAAAAACGTAAGATATGTCTTTGCTTATTGAAGTGCTGCATAAAAGCAGACGCCCGAATAAAAAATGTGCTTATTTTAGCAAAGGAAAAATTGTGAGGGGACAGGGGTTCAGCCCCCTAAACTAAACTTGCGTCTAGTCTCCTCACCCCCTCTCTTAGGAGCAGAAAAGGCATTATTGAAATGGTAGAAAAAGCTCATAAATTGCATAGTTAAACGCTATTCTTTATAAATAGTCGTACTAATTATAATATTATGGTTGAGAGGTACAGGGCAGACGGGTTGCCTGAAGGAAGGCGGCTAGTTTCACTGCTTTCAATTTCAAAAAGCCCTG
>JAFGPA010000001.1 GCA_016926175.1 Microcaldota archaeon | reverse complement strand
CAGTACGTCGCGAGACAGTACGGTAGTATCTCCTGGGAGTGTTGTTCCCTGAGAGTAAGGATCCTTGAGTACGAGAGGAACGGGGATCCGGCGCCTCTAGTCGATCGGTTGTGAATTGCAATGCCGAGCAGCCACGCGCCATGTCGATAAGACCTGAAAGCATCTAAGGTCGAAGCGACTCTTAAAACGAGGGAACATATACCGCGGATAGCAGATCCGTTTGATAGGACTGTGGTGTAAGACACAAGGTTCGCCGAGTGTTTCAGCCAGCAGTTACTAATGGTCTAATACATGTGACTCTATACCTTGTCGTCATCTTCTTACGAGTGATACGCTCCTACAAATTCTTATTTTTTTCTTTACTATAGCTTAGATATTCAATGCAGTAAAAATCATCATAATTCTGGAACTTGTTTTTGTCGTTCTTGGAAATTTTTTGGCGGCCTGTCCGCAACTGTAATTGCTCTCTGTTCCTGAAATGGACCCCCTCAAGCTCTCTATTTTCGCAGGCGCTTTGATGATAGGATTATCCATCAACGTGATTCTGTCATACTTTCTTGGCTATATTGCAGGACAGCATGCAGAGAAAGTTACAAACAAATTAAAGCCTTCAAAGGGAAACCTGCAGAATGAGAGAAATGAGGCTTGGCAGTTCTACATTGTCACCAATTTTCATAGAATTCACAGAAGGATATGCTGTTGAAAGGTTTTAATTGGTTGCTTGAAATCTCTCGTCGAAGGCAGACAGTATTATAAAGGATATCTGCTATTTTAGCTAAAATATTTCTTGGGGGTTCTATTATGAAAAATATATTCTGGTTTAAAGAATTGGATAAAACAAGCCTGGCTGTGGCTGGCGGGAAGGGTGCCAATCTTGGAGAAATGTACAAGCACGGATTTCCCATTCCCAATGGATTTGTAACGAGCAGCAATGCATACTACAAGCACCTTGAAGCCAATAACCTGAATGGGCCAATATCTGAAATACTTGATAAACTTGATGTAAATGATCAGGACAAGCTTGTAGAAGCGTCTGAAAGGATAGAATCTCTTATTCTTGAAGCTCCTATGCCAACAGACATCCATGACGACATAGTAAAGGCATACAAGGAACTGAACCAGATTTACGGCGAAGAAACATATGTTGCAGTAAGAAGCTCTGCAACTGCAGAGGATCTGCCAACTGCATCATTTGCAGGGCAACAGTCAACATATCTGAATGTTTACGGAACCGAGGATGTCGTCCATGCAGTGAAAAAATGCTGGGCATCATTGTTCGAGCCAAGAGCAATATTCTACAGAGTTGAAAATAAATTCGAACATATGAAAGTCGGATTGTCGGCAGTTGTTCAGAAGATGGTGCAGAGCGAGAAGGCCGGCGTTGTGTTCACAGTTGATCCGTTATACCAGGATCCTGATATTATCTCCATTGAAGCTGCATATGGGCTTGGAGAAGTAGTTGTAAGCGGACAGGTCACGCCTGACACATACAGAATAGACAAAAAGGATTTCAAAATCATTGACAAGAATGTTGCCCGGCAGCCATGGATGCTGATAAAGATGCATGGCAAAAACAAAAAAGTAGACATAAAGGAGGATGCGCAGGGCAACCAGAAACTTACGGATTCGGAATTGATTGATCTGGCAAAAGAATGCAAAAGAATTGAAGATCACTATAAATTCCCCCAGGATCTGGAATATGCATTTGAAAAAGGCAATCTTTACATTGTCCAGTCAAGGCCAATAACAACGCTTGATAACAAAACTGCTGGATCTGGAGATGAAAAAATGGCAAAACAGGATGTTTCAAAAGCAAAGATATTGCTGAAAGGACTTGGTTCGGCGCCAGGTATGGGCATGGGAAAAGTAAGGATAATCAAAAGCTCAAAGGAAATCAGAATAATGGAAAGAGGAGAAGTGCTTGTCACAGAGATGACAACTCCGGATTTCGTTCCTGCGATGAAAAAAGCTGCTGCAATCGTAACAAACACCGGAGGAATGACAAGCCATGCAGCCATTGTTTCCAGGGAACTGGGAGTGCCTTGTGTTGTCGGAACGGAAAGGGCAACAGAAGTGCTGAAAGACGGAATGGAAATATCTGTGGACGGAAGCCATGGAATTATTTATGAAGGCATGGTTTCATCTCCTGAAGAGGCGGAAGAAACCCCGGCAATTGCAACTGAAAGCGTACCGGTAACAGGAACAAAGATCTACGTCAATCTTGCAAGCGTGGAGCAGGCAGAAAAAGTTTCCAAGCTGCCGGCAGACGGCATCGGATTGTTACGCGCAGAATTCATGATCGCTGACATAGGCCAGCATCCGAGAAAAATGCTTGATGATGGCAGAAGAGAGGAATTCGTTGAAAAGCTTGCAGAGGGCATGAGAAGATTTGCTGCTGCATTCCATCCAAGGCCTGTTGTTTACAGAGCAACGGATTTCAAAACAAATGAATACAGGAACCTTGAAGGCGGAGAAAAATACGAGCCCCATGAGGAAAATCCGATGATGGGCTACCGCGGAGCTTCAAGATACATAAAAGAGCCGGATGTATTCAAAATGGAACTTGAGGCCATCAAAAAGGTAAGGGAACAATATCATTTGAAGAACCTCTGGCTCATGATTCCGTTCATCAGGAGAGTCGGGGAACTCCGTGCAATAAAGGAGATGATGCAATCTGTGGGAATCTACAGAACCAGGGATTTCAAGCTCTGGATCATGGTGGAAGTGCCAAGCACTGTAATTGTCATAGACCAGTTCTGCAAGGAAGGAATTGATGGCATCTCCATTGGCACCAATGACCTTACACAGCTGATCCTGGGTATTGACCGTGATTCGGCGACGATGGCAGAAAGCTTTGATGAAAGGAGCGAGGCAGTATTGCGGGCATTGAAAAGAGTGATCAAAACATGCAACAGATTCGGTGTTACAAGCTCTCTTTGCGGCCAGGCGCCTTCCGTTTATCCTGAATTTGCAGAATGCCTGGTGGAATTTGGAATCACAAGCATGTCTGTAAACCCGGATGCCATAGGCAGAACAAGGAGAATTGTTGCAAGCGCTGAACAGAAAATCATGCTGAAGCGCCTAGAAAAGCTTCATCCTGATGAAAAAAACGAATATGAATTGGAAGATTACTAGTTTTTAACTCTTTTTTCCTAATTTATCATCATGAGGATACTTCTGCAGTTCCCGGAAGGCCTAAAGCAAAAAGGCCCTGAACTGGCGAAAGAATACGAAAAAGAAGGCCACGAGGTTTTTCTTTCTGCTTCAGCATGCTATGGTGCATGCGACCTGTGCCTGGATGAAGCCAGATGGCTTGAAGCAGACAGGATTGTCCACTTCGGCCACAACAAATTCATCAATACGAAACTTCCAATACCAGTTGAATATGTGCCCTACCATTTCAGCATCAAAATCGAAAAGCTGGAAAAACTGTTGCCGGAGATAGCAAATTACAAAACCATCTCTTTGGGAACAACAGTTCAGCATGTGCACCAGTTTGAAGAAATGAAGGAATTCTTTGAGAAAAACGGAAAAACTGTCCTGGCAAAACAAGGGGCAAGAACAATGGGGCAGATACTTGGCTGCGATGCGACAACCATAGACAATTCTGCAGACGCAATTGTTTTTGTCGGAAGCGGAAGATTTCATCCTTTGGCAATTGATTCTGAAAAGCCTGTATTCGCCTACAATCCATATGAGGACAGAGTCAGGAACCTGAATGAAGACATTGAAACTCTGAAGAAAAGAAGGAAAGGAGCAATTGCAAAGGCACTGACCTGCAAAAAATTCGGGATACTTGTATCAACAAAACCAGGGCAGTTCGGCATTGCCCAGGCGAAATGGGCAAAGCAGGAGCTCGACAAAAGAGGCATTGAAAACGCAATACTGGTTGCAAATGAACTGGAGCCAATGTCAATAAAGAATTTCATGGTATTCGACTGTCTTGTAAATACGGCATGCCCAAGGATAGCAGATGACCAGGAAGAATTCGAAATGCCGGTTCTGAACATCTCCATGCTTAAGGAAGTGCTGGAATTATCAAAAAGCTTATAATTTCGCTCAGATTAAAATCATCCATGGGAACAGTTACTGAAACTAATCTTGGATTAAAGCTATTAAGAAAAGGAAAAGTCAGGGATACCTATGAACTTGATGATAGTCTTCTCATGGTTGCAACTGACAGGCTCAGTGCATTCGACGTTGTATTTAGTGAGGGAATTCCGAAAAAAGGGCAGGTACTGACGGCCGTTTCTGTTTTCTGGTTCAAAAAAACCGAAAGCATAGTACCGAACCACTATCTTGGCAGCGATATGCCGCCCGGACTTCCGGATTATCTTAAAGGCAGGGCGATAATAGTAAAAAAGGCAATCCCGGTTATGATGGAGTGCGTTGTCCGCGGATATATCACAGGAAGTGCCTGGAAGGAATACCGGGAAAAAGGAACGGTCTGCGGAATCAAACTTCCATCAGGCCTGAAAAACGGCAGCGAATTGCCTGAACCGATCTTTACGCCATCGACAAAAGCAGAACTTGGGCATCATGACGAAAATGTTGATGAAGCAACCGGCCGCCAGATAGTCGGCGCCGAAACTTTTGATTTTGTAAAAACCAAAAGCATAGAGCTTTACAATTTTGCAAAAAAGCATGCAATGGAAAAAGGACTTGTGCTGGCCGACACAAAATTCGAGTTCGGCATTCTTGAAAAGAACGGCAAAAAACAGATTATTCTGATCGATGAGGCACTCACTCCCGATTCCTCAAGATACTGGATTAAGGAAAAATATGAACATGGGATTCTTGAAAGTCTTGACAAGCAGTATGTCCGCGATTATCTTGAGAAGACAGGCTGGAACAAAGCTCCCCCTCCGCCAAAACTCCCGCAGGAAATCATTGAAAAAACAACAGAAAGATATTTGCAGGCTTACAAAATTCTTACAGGTAAAGATATCTAGTAGCCCCTCTTCCTTAAGGATTCTATAAAGCTTACAAGGCCTGAAATGAACACTGCCAGGCCTGCAATGCCTATCCACCCCTTCCAGTTTGAGCCCGTTTCCTTAATTCTTTCAAAACACTGGCATTCCAGGTATGGATTGTAGCTTTTTCTGTTCAGGTATTCTTCTGCAGCCTTATCGGATCTTTTTTCAAGCATTGCTGCAAATTTAAGCTCGAATTTACACTTTTCTTCTGTGCCTGCGCCTTTCAGATCGTCAAGGCCTTTCTTGAGCTGCTCATACCTCAGTTTGTTTGCTTCTGTATTTGACAGGGTTACTTTTTCTATTCCTCCCTTCTGTCTTCTCCAGATGGATTCTGAAGAATATTTTTCCTGGTGAAAGTAAACTGTTGTTCCTATTGCAGCCGCACCAACGGCCATGGCAAAAGATGATTTTAACTTGGACATAGTATTTGTTTATGGCAATAAATGTTTATAAATGCTTACAATCATTAGAACGATATGCGGAAATTCCTGCCCATCCTGGCATTTGCGGTCTTATCTTCTGACAGAGGACCTGCAGAGCACATGCCGGCACTGAAAAAATTCCCGAAAATAGATATTAAAATAGAAAAACATGCCAAAAAACCAGAGCAGATGCCAGTTCCGAAACCGGATGCAGAATGCAAAGTTGATGGAAACTGCGGATATGTACTGCCAAAGGCCAGCATCACAATAGAAGAAAACGGAAAGGGGGTTTACAGAGGCATCATTACACGGGTTTGGAACATAAGAATCCAGATGGATGAAAATTGCAGGGTTACTGATGAAACCGCGCTAATAATGATAGACGACTCAAAATCAAATACTCTTATCCAGGCAAATGTTAGGGAGGGGGAATGCATAAAAAGAAGCAACGGATGCCTGGCAATAAGGGCAGAAGACATATCATATGATATTTCGGAAAGCTGCGAACCAAAAAACAAGAAGATCACGCTTTCTTTTTCCGCATCAAAAATTTACTGGTAGTGGATTATCATTTTCAGTGCAAATTCCGCCTGGCCCCGGGTTATGTCAAACAGCATTGCAATATGGCATAATTCAGAAGCAGTGCGTATTTCAGACTCTGTTTTGGCAAATGATGCAAATGCATAATATGCACCATGCCTGTTGCAGCATCTAAGGAAATTACGCAGTTTGGACATCAGTATTGCCCTTGGAATCCCCCTGCTGCGGATCAGCCTGGAAAGATCTATAAAAAAGCAGGCATTTTTCTTTTCAGCAATGAGCTTCACGGCGCCTTCATCATATGAATAGTCACGAAGTGAAATCAGCACCTTCCGGTTTCTGAATTTCGCTGCTTCCTGAAGATTTTCAGCATTCTCGATTTTAAGATTAGAAAAGAATTTGGCAAAGCCGAATTTCTTTGGGTCGGCTTCGCAGCAAATTATATCAAACATCTACTTCTTCTCTTTTTTCTGCTTTGTCTTTTTCGGCTTGGGCTTGGCAGCAGCTTTTTTTGGCTCCTGCTTTTCTTTTTTCCTGTATTCCTCGAATTTGTATGGCTTGTTCTGCCTTGCATCCCGCCTTCTTTTCTTGTTTTTTGTTTTTCTTTTTCTGGCTCTTGAATTGCCTGCAGAAGTCAGCCCCCGGAATGCTTTTCCCTGCCTCACAACAGAGCTTACATTTACAGTGGGCTTGGAAGCATCCGCCAGCAGAACTTCAAAGAATTTGTAGTTTCCGTCTTCGCCAACCCAATAAGAATTCAGAACTTCAAGATTTGTATATTTTCTGTTGGCTCTCTGCTCTGCAATTGTCTGGTGGGAAAGCTGAGGCTGTACAAATAGGTGATAGTTCTTGTGCTTTCTTCCGCCCATTGACCTTCTTTTTGTTCTTCTGCCCTTGTCAACCCTTACGCGGACAACCACATAGCCCTGTTTTGCCTTGTAGCCAAGTGTCCTGGCTCTTGAAATATTTGAAGGCTTTTCAACCTGGACAATTGCACCTTCTTTTCTCCAGCCGATTACCTTTTTCCTGAATTCCTCGCTTCTTTCTTTATATTGCTTTTGCAGTGTCTCGGTTATATATTTATAAGCACCCATAATATCACATCTAAGACGTTAGAATACGTGTTATGACAATTCATACAGACACTTTTTTAAATACTTCCTTTTTGTATTTGGTATACTCATCTTGGTGTTAAAATGCAAAAGGATCAGTCAGAATTTAGTGAAACGATAAAGGAGATAAGGCTTGCCGAGGAAGAGTATGACTCTGTTATTTCCAGGGCAAAGTCCGAAGCGCAGAAGATTGCCGTTGAGGCAAAGGAAATGGCTCTCCGGGAACGCAAAAAAAACAGCGACGAGATAGTAAAATACAAAAACGAAAAATTGAAAGAAGGCAGCAGCGGGATAGAGAAGGAAGTTGAAAAAATACTTAAAAAAGCCAAAGATGAAGGGGCAAAAATCAGAAAAAACAAAGCAGATTCAAAGGAAGTCTCAGCAATAGTGCGGGAATTCCTTAACAGTATCTGATGATTTTTATGATTAAACCAAAAAGAATGAAAAAAATCAGGGTAATCGTACTTAAGTCCCAGGTGGAGAACCTAATCAGATCGCTGCACGAAGCAGGAATCGTTGACATAAGAAAAACAGAATATGGCGGCCTGGAAGCCGGAAGGCCCCTTGCATCCTTTGAGGAATTGTCTGCAGAACTTCTGAAGCTCAGGACTATTCTTACAATAATGGAGGCGAATATCAGGGATAGTGGCAAGCCCGGAAAAATGGATGGGCAGCAGGCACTGGAGAAATCAAAGTCCCTGGAACTTGACAAGGAGATAAAAGCGATAAACAAAAAAATGACAGAACTGGCAGAAAGCATCAAAACGCTTGAAAGCCAGCAAAAAACAATCGAAAAAATTTCTGACTTTAAGTTTGATTTCAGCAGAAGCGAAACAAAAACGCTCACATATAGCATAGGAGAAACATCAAAGGCAGATATACTTAAGGGAAAAATAGAAAAACTGGATGTTCATGCCACAGTAGTAGCAAAGGGCAGCATTGCACTCATAGTATATGAAAAAAAAGCCATGGAAAAGATCGAAACCATAGTTGGTGAGATCGGATTCAGTGAATTTGAGCTGCCGGACTACACCACATCCCCAAAAGAAACGCTTGCAAACATTGCAAATGAGCTTGAAGCACAAAAAGCAGGGCTCGCAGAACTTAAGAAGAAAATAGATGTGATTTCAGGGGAGAACATCAATATGATAAAAACCCTGCTGGCCGCACTGGAAATTGAGGCTGCCAGGGCAGAAATCACAACCAGGTTCAGCAATTCAAGATACATATTTGTGCTTGAAGGATGGGTTCTTGCAGATGAGTATAATCATGTGAAAACTATAATTGACCACTACAAAGGAGATGCTGAACTCGTTGATATAAAATACGGGCATGATGAAACGCCTCCCACAGTATTGGAAAACAAGCAGCCTGTTGCGCCTTTTGAATTTATTACAAAAAGCTATTCATTTCCAAAATACAACGAACTTGACCCGACGCTTCCGTTTTTCTTCTTCCTTTCGATTATATACGGCATGATAGTAGGGGATGTCGGATATGGCATAATATCCATAATACTTTCAGTTTTGATTCTCAGAAAATATTCGCACAACGAGATACTGAGAAACATCGCAATGATCTGGATTGTCGGATCGGTACCAACCATGATATTTGGGATAATTTATGATGAGTGGCTTGGGCTGACGCATTTCATGATATTTGAATGGTTGGAAAGCTGGACCGGCATAATGCTGATTTCAGCTCCATTGTATTCAGGGTTTCACAGAGTCCATGAATTGGGGCTTCTGCTGCTCATAACCCTTTTTGTTGGAATGTTCCATCTTGGCGTTGGCCTTATCCTCGGATTTATCAGCGAATGGAACCACAACAGGAAACATGCGTATGCAAAACTTGGATGGCTCGGCCTGCTTTTGGGAATCGTAATAATTGCCTTGATGCAGATAGGATTCCTTCCTGAAGGAAGCGATACTGCAGGAATTGCATTGGCAGTTATTGGAATAATAGTTGTGGCTGTAACAGAAGGCGCAGTTGGCGTGGTTGAAATTCCGGGATTTGCAGGAAACATAATGTCTTATGTCAGAATCGGAGTCATTGGTGTTGTTGGAGTCATACTCGCGGAAATTATCAATGATTTCCTGAGGCCGCAGCCAGGCATGGGGATAGTTGCATTGTTGATACTCCCCATTTATCTTGTATTGCAGGTAGCAAACTGCGTAATTGCAATGTTTGAGGCTCTCGTGCAGGGAGGCCGTCTTAATATATTTGAATTCAGGACAAAATTTATCCACGGAGGAGGCAAAGTCTTTGATCCGTTTATGCTCAAAAAATGAGGTGTAAAATATGGCAGAAGAAACAATAGCACAGTTTTTGACGTCCGAAGGCGGAATGGCAATCGGAGCCGGAATAGCAATGGGATTGGGCGCAATTGGCGCAGGATGGTCTCAGGGTAGCATCGGTGCAGCAGCTATGGGCGCTGCAGCTGAAAGGCCAGAGCTTGAATCAAAAATGATTCTTTATATTGCTTTGCCTGAAATTATCGCATTGCTCGGTTTCGTTATAGCATTCCTTCTGATTGGTCAGATCGGCGGAGCACACTAAAGGTGTATAAATGGAGATAGAGAAGCTTAAGGGCTCTCTTCTTTCAGAAGCAAACCAGGACGCCCAAAGAATAAAAAACGAGGCAAAGGAAAACGCAAAAAATATGCTTGAAGAGGAGCGTGCCAGGATTTCAAGCCAGAAAAAAGAGGCTGAATCAGATGTAGAAAGGCTCCTGGCAGAGGAGAAGAATGAAAGGTTTGCCTGGGCAAGGCTTGAATCAAAGAGGATTCTGGCTGAAGCAAAAGAGGACGCCATCAAAAACGTTATCGAGGATATTTTCAAAGATTTTGGAACTGTCAGAAAAACTGCCGAGTACCGGAAATTTGTTGAAAAGGCCTGTGATGAGGTGGTATCTGAACTTGGATCAAAGATAACAATCCACGTTGTTAAGGGAGACAAGGCTCTGGTAAAGGCAAAAGGCCCAAAAATTGCTGAGGATCTTGATTCACTTGGCGGGCTGATTGCGGAAACTACCGATGGAAAAATCAGGATGGACATGACTTTGGAAACGCTCTTTGAAAACAGAAGAGACGACATCAGAAAGAGCATTTCTGATAAGATTTTCGGGGGTAAATAATGCAAGTTCCAACGATTAAGATCTCGATGCCAAGAATTGAAAGCCGTTCAATAAAATACGGCTATTCAAGTGCGCGTGCAAGGGCAATGAAGGGAGATCTGATCAAACCGGCTCTCATGGATGAGATGATCGGTGTTTCAAGTGTAGAGGCAATGGCAGAACTCCTGCAGAAAACCGGATACAGACAGGATCTTGCAGCCGCTTCAGTGGATTATGGAGGATCGGCACTAATTGCAAGCGCAAGCTCCAGGAATTTTGCAAGGACTGTTAAAAAACTTGTAACTATGGCTCCGAAAAGCGACAGAAAGGCAATCCAGGCCCTTCTTATCCGCTGGGATCTTATCAATATCAAGACCCTTTTGCATGCAAAAAAAATCAGCAGGAATTATGAGGAAGTAAAACATATGCTCTATGATGTTGGCGGCCTTGATGAGGAGGATTTCAGGAAGATAATGAGGGGAGATGAGGATGAAACAATCAGGGAAATAAAAAAAGCCGGAATAACTTTCAGCAAAGCGGAAGGAGACATGTTTTCACACATAGAGAAAACGATAGATTCCCACGTTTATCTCCAGATTGACCAGGCCCTTGCATCTGTCGGCGGGAAAGAAGTCTCTTATGTGCGTGATATTCTCCGGAAAGAAATCGATGCCAAGAACATAATGATTATTGAAAGGCTGAAAAAGCACGGCATGGATTCTGCAAAGATAAAAAAGCATTTGATCAAAGGCGGAACATTAAGCATCTATCTTATTGACAGGATAATAGAGGCAAAGGATCTTGCACAGGTAGTTTCACTGACAAAACACAAGTTTCACAGCCTGGAACTCAGGCATGACGGAAAATTAACTGATATGGAAATTGCGCTTGAAAGATCTGTTGCTGCACTGAAAAAATACGGATTCAACAGGGATGTCCTCTCACTTGGCGTTTTGATCGGTTTTCTTTTGCTAAAGGAGGAAGAAATCAACAATTTAAGGAAAATCGCAAAGGCAAAGGAGTACAAATTTGCTGAAAGCGATGTAAGAGCAATGCTCGTGTGATTTAATGAAAGCAAAAATATTGGTTCTTGGAGATGCGCCTCTTGTAACCGGTTTCCGGCTTGCAGGGCTGGAATATTCCGTGCAGGCAACAGACCAGACATTCCAGAATGAGCTTGAAAAAGCAATTGCAAATCCGGAATATGGTATCATAATTACAAATGAAAAAATGCTTAACAGTATTGAATGGAGATTAAAGAAGAAACTCGACAGCATCGCCTATCCGGTAATTGTTCCGATGCCAGACCAGTCTGGTGAGAGCATGGAAGGCGATGAGATAAGACAGCTCATAAAAAGAGCGCTTGGTTTCGATCTTTCAGGATAGGAGGAGATTATGATGAAAGGCAAGATTGTAAGAATCAGTGGTCCGGTCGTAGAAGCAAACCTTCCGGATGCAAGACTCTATGATGTCGTTAAAGTTGGAGAAGAAAGGCTTCTTGGAGAGATCATCAAGATCGTTGGCGAGATATCCGTTATTCAGGTGTATGAGGACACATCAGGCCTGAAGCCGGGGGAGCCTGTTGATTCCACGGGTGCGCCGCTTTCAGTTGAACTTGGCCCTGGACTGCTTCAAAGCATCTATGACGGCATTCAAAGGCCATTGAAAGTAATCGAAGAACAGGCAGGCGGTGTTTACATTACAAGAGGCATTGAAGCCCCCGCACTTGACCAGAAAAAGAAATGGGATTTCAAGGCAACCGCAAAGAAAGGGGACAAAGTAAAAAAAGGCGATATTCTGGGCACCGTGCAGGAAACAGAACTCATAGAACACAGGATCATGTCTCCTTATGAAGGGAAAATCGAATCGATATCTTCGGGGAAGTACACTGTATCGGAAAAAATAGGGGAGATATCCTTTGAAGGAAAGAAATATCCCCTGAAACTCGCACAGAAATGGTTCGTAAGGAAGTCAAGGCCGGTTGTTGAAAAATTCCCCCCCAACATTCCGCTCATTACCGGGCAGAGAATAATTGATACTTTCTTTCCAATTGCAAAAGGTGGAACTGCAGCAATTCCGGGTCCGTTTGGTTCAGGAAAAACAGTTACCCAGCAGAGCCTTGCCAAATATTCAGATACCCAGATAGTCATTTATGTAGGATGCGGCGAACGTGGAAATGAAATGACAGAGGTTCTTAAAGAATTCCCGGAACTTGAAGACCCCAATACCGGAAAACCATTGATGCAGAGAACTGTTTTGATCGCAAATACATCCAACATGCCTGTAGCAGCCCGTGAAGCATCAATATACACCGGAGTTACCATTGCAGAATACTTCAGGGACATGGGGTATGATGTAGCTTTGATGGCTGACTCAACTTCAAGGTGGGCAGAAGCAATGCGTGAAATAGGCGGCAGGCTGGAAGAAATGCCTGGCGAAGAAGGTTATCCTGCATATCTTGCAAGAAGGCTTGCCGAGTTCTATGAAAGGGCCGGCCGTGTAAGATGCCTTGGAACAGAGGACCGTTACGGATCAGTCACAATAATCGGTGCAGTTTCACCGCCCGGCGGTGATATTTCAGAACCTGTATCGCAAAATACCCTCAGGGTTACAAAAGTATTTCTTGCCCTGGATGCGCCCCTGGCATACAGAAGGCACTTCCCTGCAATAAACTGGCTGAAGAGCTATACTCTTTACAGCAATTCACTTGAAGAATACTTTGCAAAGGAGGTATCATCTGAATTTACAAAGCTTTCAAAGGCCGCCATGGAGCTTCTGCAGAAAGAAGCAGAGCTTCAGGAGGTCGTGCAGCTTGTCGGACCGGATGCCCTTCCGGAAAAGGAACAGGCGATACTGATGGTTACGAAAATGCTGAGGGAAGATTATCTTCAGCAGAATGCATTCGTTGATTATGATGCACGATGCGAACTGATCAAGCAGTACAACATGCTCAAGACAATCATGAAATTCGGCGAAAACACCAACAGTGCGCTTGATCTTGGCGTTCAGCTGAAAAAAATCCAGGAGCTTCCCGTAAAAACAAAGATCGGAAGAATGAAAGAACTCCTTGAAATCAAGGACTTTGAAAAACTCCATAAGGAGATAGACGGTAACTTTGAGGAGTTGAGGTGATTTTGATGAAGGAATATAAAACAATCACGCAGATTGCAGGCCCGCTGGTATTTGTATCAGATGTCAGTGGCGTAAGCTACAATGAAATCGTTGAGATCATGATTCCCGGCGGAGAAAGAAGAAAGGGCCAGGTGCTTGATGTTTCAAACAAGAACGCAGTTGTGCAGGTTTTTGGTGGAACCGACGGCATTTCGACATCACAGACAAGTGTAAGGTTTCTTGGAGAAACCATGAGGCTGGGCCTTTCAACAGACATGCTGGGCCGTGTGTTTAATGGTTTGGGTGAACCGAGAGACAAAGGGCCAAAAATAATACCAAAGGAAAAGGTGGACATCACCGGACTTCCCATAAATCCATATTCAAGGCAATCTCCAAATGAATTCATCCAGACTGGCATTTCAACAGTAGACTGCATGAACACCCTGGTCCGTGGACAGAAACTGCCCATCTTTTCAGGTGCAGGACTTCCGCACAACCAGCTGACAGTGCAGATCGCAAGGCAGGCAAAAGTAAGGGGAACGGACGAGAAATTCGCTGTTGTTTTCGCTGCCATCGGAATCACACATGAGGAAGCCTCATTCTTTATGCGCGATTTTGAGAAAACCGGAGCCCTTGAAAATGCTGTTCTGTTCCTTAATCTGGCAGATGATCCTTCAGTGGAACGTATAATCACTCCAAGACTTGCCCTGACTACTGCAGAATATCTTGCATATGAGCAGGACATGCACGTACTTACTCTGATAACGGACATGACCAACTACTGCGAAGCCCTTCGTGAGATTTCCTCGGCAAGACAGGAGGTTCCGGGAAGGCGTGGCTATCCGGGCTACATGTACACGGATCTTTCCACAATATATGAAAGGGCCGGAAGGGTAAGGGGAAGCAATGGTTCTGTTACCCAGATTCCTGTACTTACAATGCCCGGTGATGACAAGACCCATCCCATAGCTGACCTTACTGGATACATTACAGAAGGACAGATTCTGCTGAGCAGGGAACTGCACAGAAAGAACATTTACCCTCCTGTTGACGTTCTTCCTTCCTTGTCCAGGCTTATGAACGCAGGTATTGGAGAGGAAAGAACACGTGAAGACCACAAGGGCGTTTCAGACCAGCTTTATGCAGGATACGCAAACGGCCGTGACCTGAGATCACTCAGTGCAGTCGTTGGCGAAGAGGCGCTCTCACCGGTAGACAGAAAATTCCTGAAGCTTGCAGACCAGTTTGAAGCAAGATTCGTAAGGCAGGGGGCATATGAGAACAGAACCATAGAGCAGACCCTTGAACTTGCATGGGATCTCCTGTCCATATTGCCTGAAGATGAACTGAAAAGAGTAAAGAAATCCTACATTGACAAATATCTTCCGAAGAAAAAGGAGGAGAAAAAGGAATGATATCATGCTGGATACAAAACCAGCATGGAAAAACCGGAGTAGATTTTGATGGCACAGGATGTTAACCCAACGAGGATGGAGCTGATAAAGACCAAGGAAAGGATCATGTTGGCTCAGAAGGGGCACAAGCTGCTGAAGCAGAAACGGGATGCCCTTATCCTTGAATTTTTCAAGATAATGAAAAAGGCAAAGGACCTCCGGGGAGAACTTGCAAAGAAAATGGCTGCCGGCTATCATTCGCTTGCAATGGCAGAAACATACCACAACATACAGGAGCTTTCAAAGGTTTCACTTGACCTCAGAAAGGATATTGATGTGGATATAGAAGTGAGGAATGTCATGGGCGTTAAGATACCAAATATCACAGTTCCTGAAATCAAAAGCATACACTTCATGGATATACCAACATATTCAATTGCAGGAACAAGCGCAAAGATAGATGATGCAGTTGAAAACTTCACGGAAATATTTGATATGGTAATAAAGCTTGCAGAAACAGAAACTGCAATGAAACGTCTTATTCTTGAGATAGAAAAAACAAAGCGAAGGGTCAATGCCCTTGAATTTGTAGTGATCCCCCAGCTCAATGAACAGCAGAAAATGATTTCCTTCAGGCTGGAAGAGATGGAGAGGGACAGTTTTGTATCCCTGAAAACAATCAAGAGAAAGCTTGAAAAGGAAAAGGCATGGTCATAAGCTTTTTTTCAGGCATTGTAACGTCCGGTGATTCTGCATTCGGAATGCCTGTGTTCTGCAATGGTGGCAGGAACGTGCATGTATTTCTGCAGTTTTTGAACACAATCGTGGGAATCTAAAGAATTTAGCATTTTGCGAATATCTGAAATATCGGCAAGAGGCAACTTTCTGATGAACGTTTCGACAGTTTTTTTGGCGTTTTCACAGAGCATCAGGTCAGCCGCCTTGAGAATGTGGCAGTTTGGGCACTTGATCCAGTGGCTGATGGTGCTCTCTGCAACAATCCTGATGCTGGTAAGCTCTTTGGAAGGTTGGCCGAACATTTCCCTGGCAGTTTCAACAGATTTATGCGCTTCCTTGAGCGTCCAGTCAAAATCGCCCTGATAAAGCACATGGGCGATTCCAATTGCCCGTAGCGTAACTTCGTTCTGGAAAAAATCCGCATTTTCGTAAAATTCTTTAAGCAGAATGAGAGCCTGTCTTCCTGCAGCCTTAAGCCTCATTATGGACAGTATGGCCGAATCGTCAAGCACTTCAAGATATCTGACTTCATCTGTTCCTGAAAATTCGCGGACAAAAGGAGGAAAAAAGGAGATGATCTGGGGATTTTTATCCGGTATAAGAATTGATGGCATGCAGAATTTTTCTGTATGCGCATATGAGTATAAGCAGGGCACATTAAGCCGGCGTAAAACAGCAGCACTGAGAAGGGTTAATTCGTCAAGACCTACTGGAATGACAGAAGAGCCGTTAAACGTGGTTTTGGAAGTGCATGCTATGAATCCTGCAGAATCATTGGAAAGATTATCTGCCATTTCATCAATAATAAAAGGAACCGGAAGCCAGGATTTTTCAGCAGTCTTGATATTTTGCGGAGAGAGTGTTGCAAGTGCCGCTCCGGCAGGATGGCCGTGAACACACATTCTTTCTTTGACTTTGTCAGTCAATCCGGCAATCATTTCAAGATTATCAGAAAACGGGCCGTTGAGCAAAAGGGCTGAATCTCCGGCGTAATCCCTGAGTCTTTTGAATTGAGCCCGCTGCAGCAAAGGTTTTTTTGAACTGACCAGAAACATAGAACTGCCCATGCAGCATAGTTAAAACAAAAGTTATTAAAAATAGGAGGCCGTGTTAGAAATATAATGGCCTTATTGTCATTAAAAATGGAAAAGAATGGATTTATAAATACTTCCACGTATAATTGTAATATATGGAGAGACATGTAGCAGGTAGGCGGCCAGTTACCGATAAACCAACAATAAGAGTAAAAATGAGATTCACCAGTGAGCCACTTCTGGAACGTAAAAAAGACAGAAAAACAACAATTAAAGAAAGACTGATAACAGATGGGCCTGCAAAAGTAGCAGGAGATGTAGAAAGATCCCGTGATGATGTGAGATACATAGCAACCCTCATTGAAGACAATGACCTGATCATATCTGCACGTGCGATCAATGCTGTAGAGGAGCTTGCAACAAGAGGAGCTTTTGAACACCTCTGCGGAGTAGATGCCAATGTCAACAATGAAGAGAAGGTAAGGGATATGATAACCCAGAGGCTAAAGGAAGCGCTCAGTGAAGATGAGAAAAAAGTCATTGCTTCAAGAGCGCTTGCAACAATATACAAGGCAACCGGAGACATTGTCGAACTTTTTGCGCTTGCAACAAATTCTGATTCCAGAATAAGAGAGGGTGCCGAGTTCGCACTGGGAACCTTCAGAAGAAATGAATGATAATTCTTCAGATTTTTACCTGATTTGGCTTGATACTGAAATTCCAGTCCTGCTCATAGGGTACATGGCACTAATTATGATAATTTGTAGGAAAATATAAAAAAGTAAGATTTCGGCCAAAACCGCAAAAATTAAAGATTTCTTTAATAATTAACATCAAGTAGCTAATTGGTGATAATATGAAGGAAGAATGTTGTAACGAAAAAATGTTTATGGGTGCGGCATTTTTGATCGCACTTGGAATAGTTATTGGCGCATACCTGCTTTCCACAGTGGATTATGCTCCAAAGCTGAATGTATCAGACATCACATCGAGCCCTAATGTCTATGTTTCAAGCAATCCGCCTGAGCATCTGTTGCAGGTAAGCGGGGTTGCCACACAAAGCACAACTCCAGATCTGCTGAAAATACAGCTGACAGTTGAAACCAAGGACAAAATTGCAAAGACATCACAGGAAAACAATGCGGAAATAAGCGACCAGGTAATCCGGAAATTAAAGGACCTTGGATTTTCCGATGCGGATGTAAAAACAATATCATACAGTGTTGATCCGATATATGAAAGCGAAAGAGAATGCGATGTTTACGGATGCAATTACATATGGAAGATTAAGGGATACAAGACCCTGCACAGGCTTGAAGTAAGGATAACTGACCTTGACAAAGGAGGAGAAGTTATTGATTCTGTAAGTGCATTTGGTGAAAATGAAGTTTTTGTGGACTCAGTCTACTTCACCCTGCAGGAAGAAACAAGGATGAACCTTCAGAAAGAGCTGCTGAAGCAGGCCGGCATGGAAGCTGAAGCAAAGGCCAGGGCAATAGCAGAAGGAGTTGGGGCAACGCTTGGAAAGGTGGTTCGTGCAAGTGAATCAGTATACTATCCCGTAAACGCATACAGATCCTATGACTACGCAATGGAAGCAGGATCCGCACCGGCACCTACAAAGCTTGCCAGCGGCGAAGTAGAGGTTTCAGCAACGGTTTCTGTTGGCTACGAACTTAATTAATCTTTTCTCTTTATTTTTATTTTATGAAATGGAAGGCTCATTTTGTCATTGGCGCCCTGGCAGCCGTAGTCCTTATTTATATTCTTGAAACAGCCGGTCTGGCCACACTTGCAGTGGTGGCGCTGTTCGGAGCTTTCAGTGCCCTTCTGCCTGACCTTGACCTGGAAACAAGCAAAGGAAGAAAGCTCCTTGACATAAGCTTTATCCCGTTTGCAATGATCATAGCATATGTTTCAGGGTGTGGAACAGGCATTTGCATCCCGACTATAAGCATGATAACGATGTTCCTCGTTCTTGTTGGACTTTACTTTGTCATTTTCATGCTCCTGAAGCCAAAACACAGAGGGATAACCCACACCATTTTTCTTGGGCTGGTTTATGCCATAGGCCTGAACATCATTGTCGGGCAGACTTTTGCCCTTGCAGGTTTTGCAGGCTACGTTTCTCATTTAATTGCAGACAGACAGGTAAAATTCCTGTGATATTTATGAAATACAACAAACAGATGCTAAGCCCACAGGTAAGAGTGAAAAGAAATCCTGTAAGGATGAGAATTTTCAAAAGAATATCCGCCATGACTGAGCAGATTGCATTTATAGCAGATGAACAGGGCGGGCAATCACGAAGCGTTGAAGGTTCAGATCCTCAGGATCTTGCATCCAAACTTGCAGAATTCCAGGAAATGAACGATGAGGAGCTATTCAAAAGAAGATTCAGGCTCGAATGGGCTGAGAAAAAAACCCTGGGACCCCCTGAAATGGCAGTTCCGCACAAAAATCTTCCGGTAAACGAATGTGAGAAAATGGAGTTTTTGAAAAAATTCTCATCAGTCAGAAGATTTTAGAAATTTCTTCAGCAGTTTTTCTGCCAGTTTTGCATTGAGCACCTGAAGATTTTTGGCATGCTTCATTGCTTCTTTTTCATCCTTCAGCGCCAGGGAAAATACAAACATCATAGTTTCTATATCTTCACTGTACTTCAGCTTTTCCACCGCCTTTAGCATCCTGAACCCTTCAGAATACTGTTTCAGCTCATAGTAGGAGGAGCTTGTTATGAGGGCGCATGCTATCAGGTCCTCTTTGCTTTTTACCATGTTGAATGCCTTTCTTCCATGCTCAATTGACTCTTCGTATTTCCCTGCCCAGAAAGCAGAGGACGCCATAAGATAATGCGTCATGGTATCTTCGGGAAAATTCTCATTCATTTCCCTGGCCAGCGGATAGGATTTTTCGTATTCTTTGTTCTCAAGGTAAATGCTGATTTGCTTTATGTATGCCCTTTTGCTGAGTGCCATGGGAAAATCTCTCTGCATTCATTTATAATGTTTAGCTAGGATTTTTTTTCGGGATTCCAATGTGTGCACAAAAAACGGAAAGAGAAAAGCTGGCCGGACAGACTGTGGAAAGTTTTTTCCAGGGAAGAAGCCTTGCAATAGCCGATGATATAGTAAGCAGAATAGTGGAGAATGCAGTAAAAAAGCATACTACAGACAGGGTGATGGTACGTGAAATACTTGGCAGCCTGCAGAGCGCATATGAGCAGGCAGAGAAAAAACAGCATGAAAGAGCTGGCGGACCAACAGGATCGGAAAGCACTGCTGCAATGGATTACCAGATGAGAAACTGGTATGCAGTCGAAATTCATGCAGGAAGGCAGGTTGAAACGGTTTACATTACATTCACAGACAAGGAACTTGAAGAATTCAATTCTTCAAGCAGCAATAAAAAACAGTATATATTATCTGAGAAAGCAGCACCGGAAAGAAGAGAGGCATTTACCTGGCAGGGTGAAAGCGCATCTGAAATTGTCGGGCATCAGATTGCAAGCCACGCAGGCATAACAAGGGTAAAAATAAATCCGGAAAAATTGGAAATGACAGGTGATGGCTTTATTCCAAGAAAGGGCGGCGAAGCAGTGCGCGAAACAATTGCAGAAAGAAGAGAAAATGAACTTGACCGGATAGCGGCAAGGGTTGTCGGTCCTGAACAAACAGACGAGACATTCAGATACCAGTTCGCGATAACAACTGAAAACGGCGAAAAAATCACTGTTTCAGGCAGATTTACAATTGAGCAGATCTCCCATGTGGAAACGGCAGCTTTAGATCCAAAAGAAAACGATAAACTGTATAAAATTGTTTATGATCTGATGGAACAGGGGACTGCAACAGTTAATGGTAAAACCGGTGAAAAGGGCACGGCAGAATTAAACAGGGTATTGGAACAGGGAATTGCAAGTGTTGCTCCAAGCGATATAATTGAAGGCGGGGAAACCAGGGTTGCAGCGTCAGAAAGAGAGAAAAAGGAAACGACGATTTCCATTGCACTGAGGCTGAACAGGCCGGTAAAAATGAAACATCCTGAAGCAGAAAAAAGTCCGGAGACTCTGGGGGGTTCATTCACATACCAGAATGTAGTATTTAATTTTACGCCGACAGAAGAAGAGCTGAAAGCATATAATGATGATCCAAAGGCATTCACAATGGTAATGCAGGCCATCCTTGAAGATCCTGAACAAAGAAAGGCTTTCATGGAAATTCACCAGGACGATAACCAGATGACGCTTTACATACCGCCAGTTGGCCTTATGACTCCAAAAAAACTGAAACCCTATCTTTCAGATGGAATTGAGATTAATGATAAAATGGTCGTTCGATATCTTGTCGGGGATTACTACAGCACACATGGAGAAAGCTTCCCAAGCGGATTCACAGTCTATGGAACCGCAAAAACCTCAAGCCAGAAAGACGGACGGGACATAACACTGCCTGAGCAGAAGGAACAAATGAGAAAAACATTCAGGTTCAGGAAACAGGAGGAACCCGGCACATCCTATTACATGGTTGCGGTGCAGGTTGGAACCGGGACAGTAAACCTTTATATGTCCATGAATGCAAAAGAGGCAAAAGAATTCAGGAAGATGCCCCGGCAGATCCTGCTGCAAAAGGCACGGGCAGGCGAAACATACAGTGAAGATGGAAAGATGTCAAAGGCGGAAATGACCAGCCTTACCAGGGCAATTGAAAGCCCTGCAACAAAATTCAGCCTTTTTCCAAAACCAGGGAAAAAGGAGGGTTTGCAGCACGTAGCTCTCTGGGGGATGCCCAGGGAAGTTGAAGGCCAGTATATTGAAGGCGGAGAAACAAGAATAGCGGCAACAGAGAAGGCAGCAAAAACAACAAACATTGCAATTGCAATGGAAACAGGCCGGATCGAGCATTATATCAAAATCGGGCCAAACAAATCAGAGAGAATAGAGTTTGACAGGTTTGTATTTTCATTCCAGCCGACGGCAGAAGAGCTAAGGGTATACAACGAGAATCCAAGCAAATTCAACATGTACATCCGTGCAGTTCTTTCTCACCCTGAAAGAAGAAAGGCATTTCTTGAAAGACACAGGGGAAAAACAAACATATATATTCCGGCAGACGGCTATGCGAAGGCAAGCTACGAATTCTGGAAAAGATATCCTGGCGGAGTAGTAATACATGGAAACACAAAAGAAAATGACAGCAGGATCAGGCTGGGGATAATGGGTTCCATGCTTACCAGCGGGGTTACGGGCGGATTTACAATAAAAGGAACAGCAAGCATATCCACCAGCGGCGGCACTGCAGATATAGTTAAAAGAATGAGAACATCACTGCCAATGCCAGAAATAACAGGAAGAAAGGCGCCCCAAAAGCCAAAAAAAGGAGGGAGCATCGAGATCAGGACAGCAACTCCATATCTTCTTTCATTCACTTCAGAGACTGAGAGAATAACTGTAGAAATAAGATTAACGCCTGAAGAAGCTGAAAAAATCAATAATAAACTTTCAAGCAACCAACAGTCTGTTTATGGAATTCTTGAGGAAAAACTCAGAAAGCACGGCATAATCATAGTGCGTGCAGAGGGAAAGTTTATAGTGGACGGAAATGCAGCAGTGGCTGACTACATCCAAAGGGGCATAGAGCAAGCAAGCCTGAGGAAAAAATCCGGTGAGGGGGGAACTGTTGCAACAAGGGCATCGGAACCAAAGAAAAGGTCTTTATAAACACAAATAATTACATACTAACACTTCCTTTTTTAAATATTACTATGCAAATTAGTGTGTATGCGATTCAGAAAAATGGCACATGTAATGGGGATCATTGCATTTGGAGCCGCTTCACTTTACACAGAAAATGCCTGCTCGATACAGCAAAAAAGAGATCTCTACGAAGAAGTAAGGAAAATGCCTCCGGCAGCAGAATCAGTAAGAAAGCAGGCTGTAAAAAAGCCGGAAATTTCGGCAAAATGGAAAAAAGGCAGCTGTTCACTTCTGGACCAGAATACAATAGTTTATTCTGCCAACAAAAAAAGATATGAGATGAGGCTGCTTGCCCCGGCATACCAGGGAAATGAAAAACCTCTTGACATTTCATGTTCCGAAAAAAGAACAGTTGTTTTGACAACAAAGAAGATAGTCACCATACCGGGCTGTGATTCATTAAGGGAAGGGGCAACTGACATAGAAACATCACTCAGGCAGGACCTCGGAAAAGCCGCAGCAAAAGGCATTGCTTCAGGAAAAGTAGATGGAAATAATGTGTATATCATTACAAGAAACAACGAATTGTGGTACACCGATCTTAATGACCCTGAGAACATACTTGGATACAGGATCGATTCCATGAATTCAGGAACGAAAAAAATGGGGGTTCACAAAAGTATTCTTTTCATAGTCCAGAATGCTCCGGCAAGAGACAATTTCCTTTTGGCAGTTACAATGCAGGGTGAAGAGATAGTTTTAAAGAAATTTGCCTATGTCCATGAATCCTCCGGAAGAATAAGCATATATGAAAGGGGGGATCATCTTGAACTCAGGATCGGCGAAGATACCCATCTCGTAAACGTAAGGGAACCTGGAAATGTAAGCAGCATTTCAGTGCGCCCTGGCAACTAAAGGCTTTCTTCTTTTTTAATTTCACACCTGAGATTTGTTGATTTTTCCATTCTGCTTTCAATTATACCGTCTTTATTGAACACATAGATAGTTATGTCGCTTTTGTAAACCTGGGGGGAAGTGTAACTGTCTGCATAAACCCTCACGGCCTTTTCAAGAAATTCTTTGTTGCCAACTATACCAACCCGGATCCTTCCTTTTTTGATTTCGGCATTTGGGGCAAGGGAAAGATTTTCCGGAACAGAAATATCTGCTTCAACCCACATTGGATGCTCTCCTTCATTCTCAACCCTCAGGATCATCTCCACATAATTATTTGAATAGCCAAAAAGCACCTCTGGATGACTTCTGATTCTAAGATTTATCACTTTTTACACCGTACAGATTTTCGCAACTAGTATTAAAATGTTTATGATGGAAATTCCAATATGATTCCAGAATCTCGGCTTATCAGGTCTGAACTGACTCTCAGGGAACTTGGCCTTCCGGATGATGTGCTTCTTGCAAAAAAATCCCTCATAAGATGGATTGCGCTCTCACTCGGCATGGTGCTTCCCAATGAGAGCAGGATGCTGATGCTGGACCTTCTTGATGTGATATTTGAATTCCATGTAAAGGGAGATAACCCGACAACCAAGGACATAATAGCAAGGCTGGAAACGACAACCAAAAAGAAGCAGAATCCCAAGGCAATTTACTACCATTTGCAAAAACTAAAGGAATGCGGAATCATAGCAAGAAGAAAAGGCAGGTACCATCTTGGGGACGGAGAAGGAAAACTCAAGGAGATTTTTAGAAGAATATACACCAGAAAAACAGAGGACGCATTTTCAAACATAGACAGGGCTTTTGAAAAGCTAGAAAACAACTACAGGTGAAACAATGAAATATTCGGGATTCTACAAACTTTCCATTGAAGAGAGATTGAAGAAAATTGAAATAAGTGATGGGGAAAAGAAAACCATAACGGATTCAGGCGCACTTTCGATGGAGCATGCCGACAAGATGATAGAAAATGTCATAGGCACAATACATATTCCGCTTGGCATTGCCCCTAATTTCATCATAAACGGAAAGGAATATGTGGCTCCAATGGCAGTTGAAGAAGCTTCTGTGGTTGCTGCTGCGGCAAAAGCTGCAAAGCAAACACTGCCGGAAGGATTTACTGCAGATGCTGATAGCCCGGTTATGATAGGCCAGATGCTTTTGGCTGGTATTGAACCTGCGGATGCAGTGAAAAAAATTGAAGAAAACAGAGAAGGGATAATGGCTCTGGCAAAGGAGAAAATGAAACATCTTGAAGAGTATGGATGCGGTGTAATTGAATTCAGGCCGAAAATCATTGATGACATGGTGGTCATCAATTTCCATGTAAATGTTGGTGAGGCCCAGGGAGCAAACATGGTGAATAGCGCTCTGGAAGGCATTGCTCCGCTCATCGAGGAAAAAACAGGCGGAACTGCAGCCATGAAAATAATAAGCAACCTTGCAACTGAAAGAAAGGCAAGGGCAACAGCTGTCTGGAAAAAAGAGGTTGTTGGAGAGCAGGTTATTGAGGCGGTTTTAAGGGGCATAAAATTTGCAAAGCTTGACATTTACAGGGCGGCCACACATAACAAGGGGATAATGAATGGAATTGATGCTGTTGCAGTTGCAACTGGCAATGACTGGAGATCAGTAGAAGCAGGCGCGCATGCATATGCGGCAATGAATGGATATAAACCACTGACGGATTATTACAAAAAAGACGGAAACCTGGTAGGAGCTATTGAACTTCCACTGGCGGTTGCAACAGTAGGGCCTGCAGTAAACAGCAGCCCGACTGCAAAAATTGCAATGAAAATTGCCGGGATAAAGAGCTCTGGGGAGCTTGCCATGCTCATGGCATGTGTTGGCCTTGCAAATAACTTCGCAGCATTATCTGCACTGGGAACAGTAGGGATACAAAAAGGGCATATGAAGCTCCATGCAAGAACAATTGCATCCCAGGCAGGAGCAAAGGGAAAGCAGGTGGACGAAGTAGCCAAAATACTGGCGAATGAAAAACAGTTTGACGTGAATTATGCAAAAAAGATTCTTGAGGGAATGAAATGATAGAATATTATGTTGCATCTGGAATTGTTGCTTTTTTTGTCACATACCTCCTGGCAAAGGTCCTCATACCCAGACTTAAAAGTGCCGGGATAACCGGCAATGATGTAAACAAGACCGGAAGGCCGGAAGTTGCCGAAATGGGCGGCATTGCAATAGTTGCAGGATTCAGCGCAGGAATGCTGCTTGCAATCTTTTTCCATTCATTTTTAGGGCTGGATTTTGACCTCACCCACATACTTGCCGCAGTAATTACAATTTTCATCATAGCGCTTATAGGCATCATTGACGATCTTCTGGACATGCCGCAGTGGCTGAAGGCCACAGTGCCATTGTTTGCTGCAATACCGCTTGTGGCAATAAACGTCGGATATACCACGATGAGCATACCGTTTCTCGGAGTAATTGATTTCGGCATCATTTATGTCCTGGTACTTATACCTGTCGGGATTGCCGTAGCATCCAACCTCACCAACATGCTTGCCGGCTTCAATGGTATGGAAGCAGGCATGGGAGCAATAATATTTGCAGTACTGCTTTTGATTGGCATAAGCAAATCTTCTATTGAGATTTCCATAATATCAGTTTCCATGCTGTTTTCCCTTCTTGCATTTCTGTTCTTCAACAAATATCCTGCAAAGCTATTCCCGGGGGATGTCGGCAACCTGACAATAGGGGTTGCTCTTGCGAGTGCCGTAGTGATCGGCAATATTGAAACTGCAGGTGCAATACTGATAATCCCTTATGTAATTGATTTCTTCATAAAGCTCTGCAACCGTTTTCCAAGCACAAAATGGTGGGGCGAAAACAGGGACGGAAAGCTTTATCCGGTTGACAATAAGGTCCGTGGATTTGCACAACTCATAATGAAACTTTCCAACGGAATAACTGAGCAGAACCTTGTTTTCATCTTCATCGGGCTTGAAGCAGTGTTCGGAGCTATTGCATTGATATTGTTCTTTTAATGCCGTCTTCAAGAGAGGTTCCTGCACGGAAGCCAAGTATCTTTTCTGCCTTTTTGGTGTTGGCACATGAATAAAAAATGTCATTTTTCCTTTCAGATACAAAAACCGGGAGGCATTTCTTTTTTGTCACTTTTTCTATGGTATCTGCAAGTGAGATCACAGAAACTGCATTGCCGGTTCCCACATTGAAAGCTCCGGCTGCTTTTGATCCGGCTGCAATGAGGTTTGCTTCCACAACATCCTTTACAAAAACAAAATCCCGCATCTGTTTTCCGTTTCCGGTTATGACAGGTTCGGGATTCTGCAAAAACGCTTTTACAACGCCCCCGCTCATCCTTGGACCATAAACATTGAAATATCTGAGTGAAATTGTCTGGAGGCCATTTTCTTCATGATACCTTTCCATGAGTTTTTCCCCTTCCATTTTTGACTGTCCATATGGATCCTGGGGCCTGAGTGGCTCATCTTCACTTACAGAATGGTCGGCATTGCCATAAACAGCTGCAGATGACGAGAAAACCGCTTTTTTCACGCCTGATTTAAGGCAGGCTTCCAGAACGTTCCGTGTGCCTTCCACATTTGTTTTCAGGGTAAACTGGGGGTTTTCAAAGGAGCGGGGAACAGAAACCTGGGCAGCAAGATGGAAAACAACATCAGCGTCAAAATAAATATCGTCGAGTATATTTTTTTTCATCATGCGGGTTTTTTTATTTATATATCGGCCTGTTGAGAGATCATCAATTACAGTAACATCATTTTCCCTGACAAGAGCTTCCACAATATGGGATCCTATGAATCCTGCCCCGCCGGTCACAACTGCTTTGATCAGATCACCTTAGATCATTGAAGAGCTTCATTATCTTGAATGTCTCCCTAAGCTGTTCATAATCAGATACCCTTCCTATATCAAACCAGACATCATCAAAGATGTACGGAACCACTTTTTTGCCGCTTGAAATAAGCCTTGGAATCACGTGCTTTGCAAAATCCTCCTTTTCATTTATGTAATCAAAGATCTCAGGTTCAAAAATATAGATTGCAGTGTTGTAGAGATGTTCAAGAAGGGGCTTTTCATGGAAACCGGTTATTTTATTTCCATTAACCTCTGCCACCCCGTATTCCAGCGGAAGGCTGCTTTTGTACAGGGCGATTGTTGCAATTGCGCCTGATTTTTTGTGATGGTCAAGCATTTTGGAAAGGTCTATGTTAGTGAGATGGTCTCCCATAACAACAGCAAATGTGCGGTCCTGCTTTTTTCCATATATTGAGCCTGCAGTATTGAGCCTTTCCTTTTCAATTGAATACTCTATTTTTATGCCAAGGTCTTTGCCGTCCCCAAAATAATCAATAATTTTCCCGTGCTCATAACCGCAGGTAATAACTATATCCTTGAAGCCTTTTTTCTTAAGATTTTCAATGACATACCAGAGTATTGGTTTTCCTCCCAATTCCATCATTGGCTTTGGAATGGTATATGTGTATGGCCTGAGCCTGGTTCCTTCTCCGCCAGCTAAGATAAATACTTTCATGGGTAAGACCTCACAACTAAGATATTAAATAATAACCGATGGCCGCTCCGGTAATTGAACATATGAAATTTGTAGTCCCTTTTGTTCCGATGCCCCTTTCTTCCAATACTCCAAAAAGGGTGTCTGCTATTGACCCTGCCAATCCGGCAATGCCTATCAGCAATGCCTGGGTAGGATCAAAAGAAAAGATAAACATTGACGATGCTCCTATTAATGAAGCTCCTGCAAATGAGCCTACAGTACCAAGCACGCTCATAGCTCCGCTTGTTCCAGGTTTGATGGCTTTCAGGTTAAGGAGGGATATTGGGTCTTTTGGATCAAGAATTCCTATTTCAGAACCGAATTTGTCGGCAGTTACTGCTGCAATAGAAGCAACAAAAGGTATCGGACCCGTAATTGGACTCAGAACTGCAAGTATTGCAGGAAGAAGACCGTTTGATAATACGTTTTCCCATCCCCGCTCATGCTCATATAAGCCCATATCGCGCTTTATTTCATATTCGTATTTTGTAACGGCAACTGCAAGAAAGAAAAAGAACAGCATCAGGATAAGATAATTGAGCCCTCCAAAGAGGAATAGTACTATGCCGAAAAACAGCGCAAGCAGTACTCCCCTTATGTCGAGGACTCCTTTCATCTTATCACTTATTTCTGAATCTTGATTTCTATTGATGAAACCTTGTTTATAGATCCATCTTCAGACGTAAGTTCTTCAGTTGAAATCTTGATTTCGTCAACTTTTGAATCAGGCATAAATCTGTGTCGGACAATTTCAACAACATCAACTGCCCGGGAAATAAGTTTGCCCCTTGCTTTGACAACTACTTCTTTTGCTCCATTGTTAAACTGTGTTACAACTGCCAAAACATAGCCCATCGTGCCTTTTTTTCCTACGAAAACTGTATTGTCGTCTCTTCTCCGGGGCATTTCTGTCTTTGGTTGTTCTGTTTGTTCTTCCATTTGTTTCACCTCTCTGAAAATTTGCAGATTATCAACATCAGACAACTAATTTAAAGTTTACTGTAAGTTTCTGAAAACTGCCTTATGTTTCCGGCAACAGAATTTGCCGACTCTATCATGTGAATCAGGCGCACGAATGTGGTGCCTGCATATGCTTTTTGGGTGTAAAGCCTCCTGAGATGATCCTTGTAGCTCTGAGTTATTATATCCCCCAGTTCAGCGTCATTTCGTTTTATCGTTTCTTTTTCTTTCCTGCCAACAGATGGAACGGATTTCGATATTATGGAAAGTGTTTCCTCAAACTTGCTGAAAGCACTGTCTATGGATTCTATTGCAGGCTCTGAAAGAGATGATCCGGATCCACGAAGCCTGAGTGACACATATGCAATGCTTTCTGCAATGTCACCAAGCTGCTCTATGCTGTTTGACATTCTTACAAGCAAAACAATCTTTTTTGCTTCCGCCATGGTAAGTTCCCTTTTGGACAACTCAAAAATCCTGTCACTTATCTGATCATCAAGATAATCATTGAACGTTTCAAGTTTTGTGACAGTAGCGACATCAGAAGAACCATGCAGAATTTTCATGGAGCTTGAATAAAGCTCTGAAGTAATTTCAAGGGAATGGCGAAGTTCATTTGAAATCAGATTTATGGCATCCAGGTTTGACTGGGGAAGCTCTTCGTTCAGGTATTTTGGCCGGAATATTATTTCCTTCTGCTTTCCCGGAACTATTCTTTTTATTGCATTTTCAAATTCCGGAATAGCGATGAGAAAGATTGCCGCTGATATGAGATTAAAAAGGAGGTGGGCATTTGCCATCTGCTGTGCAGGAGAACCGCCAAAACCGACCACAAAATCAGCAAATCCGGATATAAACGGAAGGAAAATCAGCACTCCTCCGAAATTGAAAATAAAATGGGCCGCTGCTGCCCTTTTTGCAAAAACATCCAGATTTATTGATGCAAAATAGGAAGTGATGGTTGTTCCTATGTTGGAGCCCATGATTATTGGGATTCCCTGCTCAAGCGAAAGCAGGCCGGCACCCACAAGCACAACCACTATACCAGTGGTAACCGAGCTTGACTGGACTACCAGGGTGAAAAGAAAGCCTCCTGCAATTGCAATGAGGATATTTGAAAACTGCGCAAAAAGACCAATCACTTCAGGATCTTCCTTTAAAGGCTCAATGGCAGCAGATATCAGGTTCAGAGAAAAGAAAACAAGGCCAAAATAAAATATCGGCTTTCCAAGAAAACTGTATTTTCTGCCCAGAAGGGAAATCAGGAATCCAAGGAAAATGAATATAGGAGCAAGATAAGTAAGCTTGAACGCCACAAGCTGTGCGGTAACTGTACTTCCGACGTTTGCACCTATTATCACGCCAAGGCTCTGGGTGAATGGAATTACCCCTGATCCGACAAGGCCGACAACAATGACTGTTGTTGCAGTGCTTGACTGTATAATCGAGGTCACGCCTGCACCCAGTATGGCGCCTTTAAGCGGATGATTTGTTGCTTTGCCAAGCAGGCTTCTGAATTTCTCACCTGCAATATTCTGTATTTCCCGGCTGAAGTTCTCAATGCCATAGAGAAAAAGTATAAGACCGGGGACAATTGCAAATGCAATATCAAAAGTGAGCATTGAAGGATAGTAATTCTAAAGGCTTTAAAGATTGATGCTGGAAAATTTTGGTGTGGGATATTTGACCAAAAACAGTGCTCAATCACATTTGGCAAGTAGAACAAATGTTTTAGGATACAGATTAATGATAAGAATTTGTCATTGAAGATAGTTTTTCCTGAAAGGGTGTGTCAAAAAATCCTCAAAAATGACCAAAAATTACGGAAATTTTCTACGGCGTAAAAGCAGTTTTTTTCCATAAAATTTTTGTAATTTGAAACTAAAATACAGTAAATGGCAGTTTCTTATTGTATAATTTCACATAAAAAATCCAAAAACATATATATAGTTCATAGAACAGTATATATACCGAGGGGGTATAGATGATAAGAATGGTTTCGAGGGTAAATGGAATCGGAGGACAGCTCGGAAGGAGGAATGTCTTGCCTGATGAGGAATACCCTGTTCCAAAGATGGTTGAGGGTTAGATTGGGAAAGCTGTCCTTCTTATAATTTTAATTAAGCAAATCTATTACCATGTATAAGAGTTTTCTTGCTCCTATTGACGGGTATAGTGATGCTGCATTCAGATTACTCTGCAGCAGATATGGAGCAGAGGCATCCTGCGTTCCGTTGATAAATGCAGATGCAGTTTTGGTTGGCAGGGAAGCCGGAATTCATCCTGAAGAGAAAAACCTTGGTGTGCAGCTGGTAGGCAACAACCCGGAAACAATAGGAAAGGCATGCCGCAGAATTGTGGATGGCAATCCTGAAATAAAATGGCTTAACCTTAATTGCGGCTGCCCTTCCAGCCGCACAAGAAGCTGCGGCGGAGGAAGCGCTCTCCTCGATAATCCGGAAAAGATAGTCCGGTCAGTTGCAGAAATGAAAAAGTGCGGGATTCCGGTAAGCATCAAAATACGGATAACTGATGACACAATGGAACTGTGCAGAAAAACCGGTGCTGATTTCCTGATAGTCCATGGAAGAACCCCGGGCCAGGGTTACAGCGGAAAAAACAACTGGGAAATAATAAAAAGAATAAAGCAAGAGAGTGAAATTCCGGTTATAGGAAATGGCGACATTACCATGGCATGGGAAGGGAAGAACTATGTAAAAAAAGGCTATTGCGACTCTTTTATGGCTGGCCGGGCCGCAATGTCAAATCCACTGCTGTTTTCTGACAGGAAGATAACTGATCCACAGGACATGCTGGATGAATATATGGAAATTGGCGGGGTAGTCCCGGGCTTAAAGGATATCAGATTAAAAGCAATGCATTTCATATCAGGATTTAAAGGCGCTCCAGCTATGAGAAACATAATTTCAAGGGCGAAAACAATAAAGGAAATACGGGAAGCCATTAAAATAATATGAATGAGATCGGTATTATGACATTTAATTATGGTGTTATTGGCAATTGCAGGACAGCTGCACTGGTAAAAGAAAACAGTTCAATTGAATGGCTGTGCCTGCCGAGATTTGACAGCCCCACGGCATTTGCAAAACTGCTTACTGGCCAGGGCGGAGAATTTGGCATAACTCCCATAGGAGAATATAAAACGTCCCAAACCTACATGGGCGATACAAATATTCTTGAAACGGCATTTGAAGGGACAGATGGCGAGTTTTCAGTGATTGATTATTTTCCAATGGCGTCCCACAGTGACAGCATCCACAGAATAGTAAGGCTGAAACGTGGGAAACCGCGGATAAAGATCAGATTCAATCCGAAAATGAACTATGCAAGGGGAGAGACTTCGGTAAAAAAAGAAGATGGATGCATAATTGCAACGGATGGAAAGGACCGGATATACCTTTATTCTGATATTGACTACGACTGCATAATCAACGAAAAAGAGGTGGTTCTGGAAAAGAGCAGCCTGATGATAATCAGCTTCAACTGCAAAGAAAAAAAGGACAGCCTTTATGAGGATCTGGAAAAAACAGGGCAATACTGGAAAACAGTAGTAAACAGGATAAAAATCCCTGAATCTGCTGAAAACAAGGGCATGGTAATAAGGAGTGCGCTTGTGCTTGAACTGCTCAGATATCTGAAAACAGGGACCATGGTCGCTGCAGCAACTACCTCTCTCCCGGAAATAGTCGGAGATGTAAGAAACTGGGATTACAGGTATTTCTGGCTCCGCGATTCTGCTTTGACAGTCAGGGTGCTCACAAAACTCGGAGATCTTGATGTGGGAAAAGGATTCCTTGACATATTGCTTTTTCTTTGCTCAAAGGGCCCCCTTCAGGTCCTGTATGGTGTGGAAGGAGAAAGAAACATTGAGGAGTTTACCCTGGATCATTTCGATGGCTATAAAGGATCCAGGCCGGTCAGAATAGGAAATGCTGCCTACGACCAGCTCCAGATAGACGTAAACGGAGAAATACTCGATGCAGTACACAGATACATAACAAAATCCCATTACGATAAAAGCAGTGCAATTTTTGAGATACTGGAAAACCTCATTGTGAATACCCTTTCAATATGGGAAGAAAAAGACCAGGGAATATGGGAATTCAGGGGGATAAGGGAGCATTTCCTGTTTTCAAAATTCATGGCATGGGTTGCACTGGACAGGGGAATAAAGATAGCAGAATATTTCCGCCAAACTGAGAACATAGAAAAGCTGAAAGTAAAACGGGATATTATGAGGGAAACTATCCTTCAGAAAGGATGGAACATGAAAAAGCAGGCATTTACAATGTATTACGGCGCGGATGAACTTGATGCCAGCGTACTTGTCATGCACAAATACGGATTCATAGATGCAAAAGATCCGCGGTTTATTGCAACGGTAAAGGCCATTGAAAAAGAACTTGTAGAAGACGGCCTCGCATTCAGGTATAAAATGAAGGATGATTTCGGCTATCCGGTAAATACCTTCAGTATCGCAACCTGCTGGTTCATTGAAGCGCTGTTTGCAATAGGTGAAGAGGAAAAGGCAAAAGAATTATTCAGAAATTTCCTTTCCTACTCCAATCACCTTGGATTGTTTTCTGAGGGGATTAATCCAAAAACAAAGGAACTGACAGGAAATTTCCCCCAGGCATACACACACATGGCAATAATTGAGACTGCAATAGCTCTTGGAGAGGGAAGTTTCCGTTAGTCCATTTTTTCCTCATGAAGATGAATTTCTTTTGAAAGGGACCATGACAAAAGTGTACGGACTATGACAATAAATGCTATGTTTAATATCTCTCCCTGAGTCTCGACAATTACAAGCTTCAGAAGATCCCTGGCAACAAAGAAATCAAGTCCGAAAATAAGCTTTTGTATGAAGATTCTCTTGGTATTTTCATATTCCCTGAACCGGTTTTTGTGGCGTTTGATCTCTATTTTCAGTATCCTGTAAACTGATAGTACAACACCAAAAAGTATCATGCTTATGCCTGTCAGATCAAGGAGAATAATCAAAATGCCAACATATTCGGAGAACATAGGAACACACAATTATATGATATTTTTAATGGTTTTCATTATCACAGGGCCTTTGGCGTTACCGGAACTGTGATTTTGAAGGTCGTTCCTGCACCACAGCAACTGTCCACGGCTATTGTCCCATCACAGTCTTTTATTGCTTTTTTGGCTATTGCAAGACCAAGCCCGGTACCTTCTTTCTTAGTAGTAACATAAGGATCGAAAATTTTCGGAAGATCTGCTTTTGAAATTCCGCAGCCGGTATCCCGGATCAGGATTATCAGGTTGTCCTCCGCTTTTCTGGTAGTAACAGTAAGTTTTCCTCCGCAGGGCATTGCTTCAATGGCATTAAGGAATACATTTGTAATGCCCCTATCAAGCATCTGCCGGTCACAATGCACAAAGCAGTCTGAACAATCAAAATCGTAGTCAACTTCAATATTTTGAGGCTTAAGTGCACTGACGCGCATCACAAGATATGCCATGAATGATTTTAGCTCGACGCTCTGGAACTGGGCATTTTTCGGCCTTGCAAGAAGCATCATATCAGCAGTAAGCCGGATCACTTTTTGAACGCTTTCTATTGCACCGTCAATGTTTTTCCTTATAATTGAAAGCTGTTTGGGAGAAGGGTTTTCAAGATCAATATTTTTCAACATTTCAAGAACTGAATTTGGGCAGGTTAAAAGATTTTTAATGTCGTGCGCCGCCCTGCTCGAAGCTTCTGCAACTGCCTCAAGCTCTCTTTCTTTTTGCCTGCATTCGTCATTACCATCAAGATTCTGCAGGAGCTGGGCATGCCAGAGTATAGCTTCAGGATTATTATCACGGACCAGGATTATCGGGGTTGCTTCTATCAGGAGTTTTTCCATTGATTTTGAACGGACAATAAACCTTCTTGGATTGTCAGGATCGGTCCTGTGCACCAGATCGGCAAGATCATGCATGAAAGACATCATATGTTCTATCGGAAGAAGGGACTGGAGATCTGTTCTTCTTAGTTCATCTATGGAATAGCCCAATGCTTCCATGGTTCTGTTGTTTGCGTGAAGGAATCTTCCGGTGCAATCAGAGAAAAAAACCAGCTCCCTCGATCCATGAAACAGGGCATTAAGAAGATTGGCAAGCTCGCCATCTTCAAGAACATCCTTGAATTTGTTTAGCTGGGCCGGCCTTAGAGCCAACCCCGAAACCTTGCTTGTTCTGGGCTGGTAGGATGGTTGTTCCTTTGGTTTGGCCGCCATGTTGTTATTTTCATGACAGAATATTAAAATGTTTTGTTTATTTTACCTGTTTTAGAAAGGCTTGTGGTGAAAATATAGGCAAATATTATATTTTTGCTCTGTCCATTTCAGTTATGAGAACTTCCAATTACGGGATAAAAGACATTATATTGAACAGGTGGTCCCCAAGAGCAATGTCAGGAGAGAATATTCCTGATGATGAAATGATGGCCCTTTTTGAGGCTGCCGGATGGGCCCCTTCATCATACAATGGGCAGCCCTGGAGATTTGTCTATGCAAAAAGAGATTCAGGCAGCTGGAATGGGTTTTTCAGCCTCATGAGTGAATTTAACCAAAGCTGGACAAAAAATGCCGCGGTACTTGTCATTGTTGTTTCAAAGAAAACCTTTGACCGCAATAGTAAGCCTTCAAGAACCCATGCATTTGACAGCGGAGCTGCCTGGGAGAATCTGGCACTCGAAGCAAGCGGAAGGGGCCTTGTTGCCCATGCCATGGAAGGGTTTGATTATGAAAGGGCAGCAAAAATCATTAATCTTCCAAGTGAACACGAGATCCATTGCATGGTCGCAGTAGGCAAGCCAGGCAAAAAAGACGATTTGCCGGAAAAGCTTCGTGAAAAAGAGGAGATGAGCGGCAGGAGACCGCTTGAAGAAATTGTAATTGAAGGAAAGTTCAGGTAATTGCCCTTTGTATGGCCGAAGTGGATTGTTAGAAAAAAGAAAAAAATGCCTGGAGGTAGCTGGCCAGGCCAAAGCAACAAAGATCATTTACTGTGAAGCAGGTCTACAATCTCTCCTTTTTTTGTCTTTATGCAGTCATTGCAGAACACACAGGTGTATCCGGAAAGGCTTACGCCGAAATTTCGCTCTTTTTCAGAGAGATCCGCCTGGCATATCATGCATTTTCTGTTTCCTTCAAACATAATGGTCACCTCACCATAAAAAAATGAAAAAAATGAACATGAAATCCATTCATTCGGCAGGGTTACTCAGCCGGTTTTGGTTTTGGCTTTTTGGCCATTTTTTTCACCTTCGGCGCATTGGGTTTTTGGCCTTTTATTTCAACGCGACCAGCATAATTACGGATATCCGGATTAATAAACAGCAACTTTATATTCTGAGATTTTTGCATCTCTTAATTATGACGTAAAAAAGAGATGGCAAAAATTTAAAAACAGAAAAATAATGGAAAATTTGAATTATATAAAAATAACATCTTCTGTTTTTTGGAAAAACAGGTTCCGCTGTCAGGAAATCCGGCCAAGACCTGCAGTTATCGCAAGTTTTTATTTTTTGGAGTTTTCCTCTTTTTCGAAACTTTTTTCTTTTTTTGTGTTTCCAATCCGGCAGAAGGAGATATATATCCAGATACCGGATCATCCTGGGATGTCAGGATTTGTTTTTTCATTATATCGATAGGTTGCATTTTGCTGATATACAGCCAGATTGTTGAAACTCTTATTGCACTCCAGAAGAAAAATATTGAAAGCAGGCCGAAAATAATCGAAAGCAGATTGAAGATTCTGGGAAGTACAAGAAATTCTATAACGAGATAGAAATTGGCAAAAAGCATGAGAAGAACAGTTCCTATGAGTATGTTTCTGAGAATAGACCCTTTTTTTGTCATAGGTGTTGTATAAGTGAAAATCATGGACAGGGCACCAAGAAGCTTCTTTATGGAAAGCGCCAGTTTTATCAGAGGAAATGAGAAGATTATCACAAGCGCAGCCAGCAGCCCCATATCAGCACTAAAAGTGTGATCCAGAAGATCCACAGGGAATTGGAGGTAGCTGCGCACTGTAATGTAGAAAAGTGATAGCCCCAGAACCAAGAGTATGTCAGATAAGCTATTCTTCACTTCTTTAATTAAAAGATTGTAGAAATAGCCGTTTGGCTCGAAAGCACTGATAACATTGATAAAATAATTTGATGAATCCTTGAGAGTTGATAGAAGAGTTGAAGGAAGATTGGATTTGAACCACAGGTATGCCTGCTCGTTTCTGGGAACAAGGAAAGAGCAGAAGATGGATGTTATAAGTACGCCAAGGGAAGCTATATTCACAAGATTCACTTCAGTAAGACCAATAGTTTCTTTAGCTATAAGGAGGGAGAATTCACCAAGCGGAATCATTGCCAGCCCGGCAAAGACTGAGGAGCGGCCGCTTGTAGTGATAAGGTAGAAAGCCAATGTGGTGGAGAGCATAACCACCGCCATAAAACTTCCTATAAGTATAAGTGTCAGGTCAAAAGAAGTCAGAAGGGCAACTGGATTTATCAGCATGCCTACAGACAGGAAGAAAAACGAAGAGAATACGTGGCTAAATGGCCTTATCGAATTTTCAAAATCACGGCTGTTTGGCAAACCTGCAATTATGCTGCCTGCCAGGAATGCACCTATGGCCGGCGTGAGGCCCAGGAATGAAGCTATTACGCTAAGTCCTATGCCAAGAGCAAATGAAAAAAGTATTCTCGTATCTTCGGCCTGATAGCGCAGTAAAATCAGCGAAAGTTTCTGCAGCACTCTCAATAGTATGACATAAACAAAACCAAGTATTGACAGGGATATTATGGCAGCTGCAAGGAAATTTTCATCAACATATAGGCCGGATTTGAGATTTGAGAAGAAAGTAAGGAGGAAAACTGCGAAGATATCCTCTACAATTAGGATGGCAACAAGTACCGGGACTTCTTTTCGGTCTATCAATTTCTTTTGCTCCAGTATTTTCATAATGATCGCAGTACTGCTGATTGAAAATACTGAACCGATGCAAAGTGAGGTGATAGAATCAAAACCAGTCAAAAGGGCCACTTCATGCATAATTGTGAACGTAAGAAAAATCAGGAGCATGCTGCTTATGATGGCGCGTATTCCCGTAGAAAGTAATTTGGTTATGGAGAATTCTACACCGATCATGAAAAGCAGCATTATCGAACCAATCTGAGAAAATGCCTCAATTGTTGGCGATTCAATGATGTGAAAAACGTTTGGCCCCAGTAACATTCCCGTAAACAAAAGCCCTGCCACGGGTGGAAGCTTTAGCCTTACTGACAATACGCCGGCCAGAACTGCGAATAACAGCACTAAACCAAAATCAGATATAGCAAGGTCTTCCATTGATAGCACATTTAGATTTAACATCTTTAAAGCTTTCATTGCAGTTTCGGCGGATAACTGAAAACTTTGCCCTTAAGCCACTTGTAAAACATCTTCAGAATGATTTTGTAGCCAAGGCGTCGCAATACGCAAAACTGGTCGGGATATCAAAACCAATTGCGGTCAATGATCTTAATGAACTTATAAAACAGGAGGAAACCCGGCAAAGTCCGGGGGTGTATTACGAACTGGAAAACGTTAAATAACTTTAAATTTAACGTAATTTAAAGTAACCCCCCTAACCGTTTAAGAGGGCCTTTTCAAGACCTCAAAATCCAGCGGTTTTTCGGGCATTTTCTATTCGATAAAGGTCCAAAATCAGCCCCCTTAGCACTCGCCCTATTCTTTGTGTCTGCCTGTCTGAAAATGCCTTGAATGGTCTCCTTGAGTTTGCCTCTTGCAATAACGGTCCCGAACTTCGAGGTTCGACTCTCATGAACTGCATTGGACTTAAGGTTTTAGGAACACCTTTGACCCCCAAACCGAGGGCGCCTCTGGTAAGAAAGCTTAATAAATATTTGTATGCAGAAGAACATTATGAACACGTTCATACAATTTATAAACAGGGAAAATGAACTCGCTTTTCTGGAGAGGCAGGCTGCAAAGGGTGCTGCCTTCATAGTGATTTACGGGCGAAGAAGAGTGGGCAAATCCGAACTCCTGAAACACTTCATAAGGAACAGGAAGGCGATATACCTTCTTGCGACCCAGGAGGTCGAAAAAGAACTCGTTGCAGACTTCTCGAAAGATATTGCGGCGCATTTTGGTGATAACACCCTGGATCTGAATCCATTTGAAAGCTTCGCCCAACTGACAGAGTATCTAGAAGGGAAGAATTTAAGCGGAACTATACTAATCATAGATGAGTTTCCTTATCTCGTAGATTCCAACAAGGCCATTCCTTCCATAATCCAGAAATCCTGGGATGAACATCTGAAAGCCAAAGGACTCACCCTGATTTTATGCGGTTCAAGCATCGGTGCAATGGAAACAGAAGTACTTGGGCGTAAGAGCCCTCTCTACGGGAGGAGAACTGGCCAATGGAAGGTTGATCCCCTCCCATTCAAGGAATTCACAAAATTCTATCCGGGCCTTGCTTTCGAAAAACTTGTGGAATTTTACTCAATGGCTGGCGGCATACCGCTCTACATACTGGAATTAGACCCAAAGAAAAGTGTACGGGAGAATGCCAAACTGGTAATGGCCTCCCGCGGATCAATCCTTTACCAGGAAGTCGACATCATACTGAAAGAAGAACTGCGAGAGCCGAAAACCTATTTCTCCATTCTAAGGGAAATAAACGCCGGCAGAAACACCCTGAATGAGATTTCGAATGCGATAGGCATCGAAAGAACTGCTATTGTGAGGTATATTGACACTCTGATTGAACTCGACCTCATAGAAGGGCAAAAACCAGTAACGGCAGAGGAGAAAAGCAGAAAAACGAGTTATGCTCTCAAAGACAATTACTTCAAGTTTTGGTTCCAGTTCGTTTATCCCTTCAAGAAGGAGCTGGACTCGTTTAAGTTCGAACAGTTTGGGAAGAATCTATTGCAGAATTTCAACTCTTACGTCGGGAGGCAATTCGAACAGGTCTGCAGCGAGGCTCTAAGAATCGTAAACCCTATTGGTGCGGCAGAGGTTGGCAGATGGTGGGGCGCCTATCGCGAGGAAGGGGAACGAAAGACAGCAGAGATTGACATTGTTTCCCTGAATGCTGAAAGCAAGACGATACTGTTCGGAGAGTGCAAGTGGAGAGATAACGTAGATGCCGATGCTGTTTTGAAGGGTTTGAAGGCAAAGGCGGCATTGATGCCGTGGAATCTGGGAAAAAGAAGGGAGATTTACGCCATTTTTGCAAAATCATTCAGAAAAAAGCTGGCTTCGGAGGACATCATCCTTTATAACCTGAAGGAACTTGAAAGGATATTCCTGAAGTAGCAGTTCCGCTATCGTTTTGAAGTGTGGCCTTACGGCTACAAAATGTAAAATCAAGTGTTTTGTAGCCATATAAACCAAATAGGTTTAGGAAAATAAATCATAGGATTGGATATTCAGCCGATAAAATGAAACCGCTATGCCGGAAATGTTTTATCATCTGCCATGCCCTCACCCCGCCATGCAGCACTTGCTTTTCAAACATTTTCCCCTCCTGTAGCCCAATGCCTTGAAAATGTCGCACACGCGGGAATCTGCTATCTGGTAAAAAACCTTTTTCCCCTCCCTTTTCGACGTCAGTATCCCCGCGGCCTCCAGCTTCGAAAGATGGATTGATACAGTGGACTGGGATTTTTTCACATGAGGAAATATCTCGCACACGCATTTTTTCCCGTCAAGAAGAAACTCCAGTATGGAAAAACGCGTATCGTCGCCAATTGCCTTTAAGAATTCTGCTGGCCGGAAGCTGTGTTTTCTCATGAACATATTGATGGGCGTAAATTATTAAATGCTTTGTCCCCACAACTAATAACAGAAGTTTCGAAACTACAATGCAACAATGAAAATGTGAGGTGGCAAAATGAAAATTGAAATTCTCGGGACAGGATGCCCAAAATGCAAAATGCTGGAAGAGAACGCCAGGAAGGCGGCTGCAGAGCTCGGTATTGGCGCGGAAATCACAAAGGTAACCGACATAGGCAAAATCGTAGAATATGGAGTGATGTCCACACCTGCAATTGTGGTGGATGGTGAAGTCCGGGCATACGGGCGCATTCCAGATGCAGAAGAGATAAAAAAATGGCTGGAAAAATGAAAAACTGGTTTGTTTTGCTTGCACTGTTCATCGGCATGCTGCTTGCCGGATGTGTCGGTGATGGAAGCAGTTTCGGGGAAAGTGAAACCCTAAGGGAAACTGACGGGGCAACCGTTGTCGGGCAAAGCATCCAAAACACCGCAGGAACCACGGCCCCGCTGGTCGAAGTGATACATTTCCATGGAACGCACCAGTGCTATTCATGCATAACAATGGGGCAGTACGCCGAAGAAACAATAAGAACATATTTCTCAAAAGAGGTGGAGGAAGGAAAACTTTCCTTTGCCCACATAAACGGGGAGCTTCCGGAAAACCAGGTAAAGGTCGCCAAATACGGGGTGACAGGCTCTTCCCTGTTCATAGGCGTCTATTCCGGTGAAGGTTTCCGGAAGGAAGAAAACGTCATGGTCTGGTACAAGATCGGCAATAAGGAAGAATATATGAAATATCTGAAAGGGGTCCTGGAGAAAAAACTGCAGGAGGTTTAAAAATATGGGACTGATGAACTTCCTGGAAGCAATGGGTACCAGTGATATCCCCATAATCGCAGCATTCTTCATAGGAATCATGATGGCTATCAGCCCCTGCCCGATGGCAACGAACATAACTGCAATCGCATACATCTCCAAAAACCTTGAGCATGGGAAGAAAACCCTCCTGGTGGGGTTTAGTTATACTCTGGGGCGCACCCTGACATATGTCGCCCTCGCCTCGCTCATCGTCTGGTTTGGAGTGAATGTCCAGATGGTTGCGCTTGGGCTGCAGAAATACGGTGAGATCCTCCTTGGCCCCCTTCTCCTCATCATAGGAATTGTGATGCTTGACATTATAAAAATCAAAGCCTGGGGCGAAAGCAGGAGGCTTGAAGGCCTTAAGGAAAGTCTCTCAAAAAAAGGGCTTGCAGGAAGCTTTTTGCTCGGCGTGTTGTTCGCTCTCGCATTCTGTCCCTTTAGTGCAGTGCTTTTTTTCGGGATGCTCCTCCCCCTTGCGATTGCAAGCAGGGACGGAATACTTATTCCTTCGATCTTCGCTTTCGCGACCGGCCTTCCAGTCATTCTTTCTTCGCTGCTCCTTGTCCACAGCGTCTCGACTCTCGGAACCGTGATGGGCCGGGTTCAGGCCATCGAGAGGATGATGAGGCGCGTCGTTGCGGCCATTTTTCTGCTTGTTGGAGCTTATTATACATTGGATATAACCTTGGGAGGGATATGATATGGAAAATGGGGATAAGTTGCTTTTAGGAGCCATAATCGCAGTCTTCCTGGCATTCTACTTCTTACCCGCGGACTCAGCCGCCTTTCCGGAAAGCTACGGCTGGCTTGGCAAATCGGTTTCAGGCGGCATAGAACTGCTTGGCGAATATGCGAAAGAGCACATCCTCACCTGCCTTATCCCTGCGCTCTTCATTGCAGGGGCGATAACTGTTTTCATAAAAAAGGAGAGTGTCCTGAAATACCTGGGGCGCGAAGCGGATAAGCGAGTGGCTTATGCTGCCGCATCCGTATCCGGGGCAGTGCTTGCGGTTTGCTCATGTACCATCCTTCCCCTTTTTGCCGGCATCAGGAAGAACGGTGCCGGTCTCGGCCCTGCGATAACGTTTCTGTTTGCCGGGCCTGCGATAAACATTGCTGCAATCTTCCTCACCTTCTCGGTTCTGGGCTATGAAATAGGGCTGGCAAGGGCAGTTGCATCAATAGGAATTGCGATGCTTGCAGGGCTCATGATGGCCTTTCTCTTCCGTGAAAAGGATGATGGGGGGAAAATGATGCTGGAAGAGCACGGGAAAGAGGTCGTTTCCACAAAGATTCTTGTCTTATTCTTCGGACTCATGCTCGGCGTCCTGATTGTCAATGGCCTCCAGATAGATCCACTCATCAAATATTCGGCCATGGGGGCATTTGCCCTCGGGGTGGCTGGAATTACACTCTGGAAACTGCATGATCATATAGCAAAAAAATGGCTTGAAGAAACATGGGAAGTCGCAAAAATAATCCTTCCCCTTCTTTTCATCGGTGTTTTTGCAGCAGGCTTCATCATGCCACTTCTTCCTGAGGAACTCGTGGTGGGGATGGTCGGGCAAAACACGGTCCAGGGTAACCTGGTTGCAGCAGTCTTTGGCGCATTCATGTACTTCTCCACTCTCACCGAGATACCAATACTGCAGATTCTGATGGCAAAGGGAATGGCTTCCGGACCCGCACTTTCGCTGCTTCTTGCCGGACCTTCCCTGAGCCTGCCGAACATGCTTGTGATAAGAGGCGTAATCGGAACAAGGATGACTGCAGCGTATATATCCATTGTGATCATGCTTTCCACCGTTGCGGGGTTTATTTTCGGGTCTCTTTGATGTTGAAGAAGCAAAGTGGAATTATATACTCCGAAATCCGGGCTCGTATTAAATGAGAATAAATGGCTTTTTCAGCATCCCTATCCGATGTACTATTACCCAAACAACATCTACGAGCACATCCTCATTTTCAGGAAAGGAAAGTTCGATTTCAAGGCAATCAGCGCAGAGGAGAAAGAAAAGGCCCAACTCGGGACAATCATGTTCCCATGGAACATGGTGCGCATGGAACGTTTCGACGTTCCATGGCGAGACCTGAACTTGAAGTAGTATGCAGGGGAAGAGATTCGAACTCTCGCACGGACTAACCGACTAGACTTTCGCCACCTTTAGGGTGCATCTCTTTAGGCAGCCCAAAAGAGGTGTCCTCAATCTAGCGCATTTGACCAGGCTCTGCCACCCCTGCGTATTATTGTGATAGCATGAGGAAAAACCCCATGACAGTGGCAGTTTGATGAACGTATCGACGTTCAGCTATGCTGCCACCCCTGCGTATTATTGTGATAGCATGAGGAAAACCCCCATGGCAAAAGAATTATTTTTTCTTGAGTGCAGATTCCAGATCGTTCAGATCAGAAATAATTGAATTGCACCCGCGGATGAGAACTTCAGAAGGCTGCATCTGGAAGAAACTTTCAACAAACATTCGCAGGCCTTTTTCTTCTTCTCCATAGCCCACCAGCCCTGCCTGGAATTTGGCATGCGTGGTTGCTGTTCCAAGCACTGCCTTGCCTTCTAAACGCAGTCTTTGCTGCGGACCAAGGGTTGCGATTGGTATGTTGTTTTTTGCCACTTTGATTTCCTCATCAGTGCTTGTGAAGTCGGCCGTGTAAACCGTCTTCGGGCCTTCTGCATCAAGGGAAAAGAGGATTTCTGCATTTTTCGGAAGCTTTTCAGGTGTTATGACAGGCAACAGGCCAAGTCTGTGGCTTATATATTCATCCCAGAATGCAGAGGTATTGTCATAGAAGGTTACATTGTCGATTGCAAGTACTGGAACGCGGGAGATGGTGTATCTCCTTATCATGTTGGCAAACTCAATCTGAACGTCCGATGCAAGAAATTCAATCCGGTTTTCATGTTTTTTGTCGAGAACGAGCTTCATAGTCTCCTTCCTCTTCTTCCGCCTTTTCTCTTCATAGAGTCAGTTGGCAGCGGTGTAACATCCTCGATTCTTCCTATTCTGACGCCAGTTCTTGCGATTGTTCTGACAACCGCCTGAGCGCCTGCTCCCGGAGTTTTAAGGCCGACACCACCCGGAGCCCTGATTTTCACATGAACATGGGTAACTCCTTTATCTTTCAGGTTGTTCACCACCCTTATTGCAGCCTGCATTGCAGCATATGGCCTTCCTTCTTCCCGGTGGGATTTGACAACCATGCCGCCACTTGCCCATGCAAGTGTTTCTGCGCCGCTTACATCAGTCGCTGTAATGATGGTATCATTCTTTGACGAGTAAACATGGATCACTGCAAGCCTTGTTTTCTTAGGCTTCTTTTTGAGTTCTTCTGCTTGCGGCTGAACCTCTTCTTTTGGGGTTTCTTCTTTCGGAGCTTCCTCTTTCGGAGCATCCTTAACAGGCGCTTCCTTGGGAGCTTCTTCAGTTTTTTCTTTTTTTGTCATGAACACACCTACGATGAAGCCGGAGATTTTTCTTTTTCAGGCTCCTGGTTTTCCTTAACTTCGTCCCTTACAGATATATCAATCTGGCGGGTATAATTTATGTGTGATTCGTCAGAAAGATCAACCATAATTCCGGGCCTTGTCACCCTTCTGCCTTTGAGGCCTACATAGCCATGGGTGATAAGCTGTCTTGACTGCCTCATTGTCCTTGCAAGCCCCTTGCGGGTTACAATTGTCTGAAGCCTTCTTTCAAGAATAGATCTTACTTCAAGTGAAAGAACGTCGTTAATGTCAGAACCTTGCTTGAGAATCCCTCTCTTTACAAGCTTGGTAATTATCTTTACCGAATCCAGTTTTCTTTCTTCTTCAGTAAGTGCGAGAAGCCTTCTTGCCTCCCTTCTGTATTTCTTAAGTTCGGCAGTTGCTCTCCAGAGTTCGGCCATGTTTTTAAGTCCATATTCTATCTTAAGTGTTTTGTCGTGAGTGATTCTATCTTCATCCCAAAGTTTCTTGGGCCGTTCATATTTGTTTCTTAATCTTCTTGGATCTCCCATACCATCACTTCTTTGCTTCAGGCTTTTTTGCGCCTGTTGCTGCAATTATGGATTTCCTTAATACACCGACTGCCATTCCATGTCTTCCGGTATTCCTTGTTTTTTGCCCACGGACCTTTTGTCCAAATGTGTGCCTGAATCCTTTCCAGCTGAAGAGTTTCTTTTCCCTGTCAACATCCTGGCTCATATCGAAAATAAGATCATTCATTATCACATGTCTGTCAGTCCCGGTATTGAAATCCCCTCTCCTGTTGAGCATAAATCGTGGAACATTGTAACTTTTCAGATCAAATAGTATTTTATCTATATCCTCAACCTGTTTTTCAGTGAGTTCACCGACAGGGATATTGGGGTCGATTTTAAGTTCTCTTTCAATTGCTTTTGATGCTGAAACAGCAACAGAATGTCCGATTCCCTTCACATGGAGAAGTGAATTCAAAAGTTTTTTCTGGCCCTTGACATCCTTCCCTGCAATACGCACTATGCCCCTGAAGTTTTCTTTTTCTTCTCCGGGTTCTTTTTTTGCCGGTTTCTTCTTCGGTTTTTTTTCTTTTTCAACTTTCTTGACCATGATTACACCCGCTCTACAGATTCAACTTCCATCTGGCTTACATGCTCCAGTGCAGTGATCTGCTGTTCAACTTTTTCCATTCCTCCTTCCTCTGAGTCAGCAAGAAGTACTGATGCTTTCAGAGCCTTGATCCCAAAGCCAACTTCTTCTTCCCAGAACTTCTGGACTTTGACTATTCCCTCTATCTCTTTCTTTACACTGTCTATCGAGGCAGGATCATCAACATAAATTTTAATCTGTGCTATAACATTCAATTCCATACATACACCTAATGTAAACTCTGTGATAAGCAAAATTACAGAGAAAAGGCAGAGAATAATTTAAAAGCTATAGTTATTTAAATATGATCGTTAGGAATAGAAGTTGGATAGATTCATGTCTAACCACTATGCCCCAATAGTCTAACCTGGATAGGACGCAACCCTGCGGCCAGCTTTTAGGAAAAGTTTGATCAAAACCGGCTTTTCATTTGGCAGAGAGGTTGAATTCGGCGTTCAAAAGCTTTGAAAAACGGCATTTTTTGATACTGGCCGGCAAAGCTGACAATCGCCGTTGGGGCGTTATTTTATTCTTCCGGCAATCAATTTCAGAAAAAGAACTTATGTTTTTTTCCTGAAGGCTGCGTCGAGATCCTCCTTTGCGAATATTGCACTCTGGCCTGTTGTTGCATAGCGGTAAAGTGCTGCCACAAAAATGCCTTCAATTGCACCCTGTGCAAGGAAAACCAGCATAAAGTACGGAAGTGCTATAATAAGGGCCGGGATCAGGCCTCCAAAAATGAAAAGCCCGGCTGCCAGTACCCCTCCAAACAGGTAAAATAAAAGGAATACAACTGACATGCTTATGCCTCCCACAATGCTTTCGCCCCAGGTCTTTCTTATGATTGCAACTGATCTCTTTATGGCTTCAAAAGGACCCACATTCTCAAAGACAAGCACCGGAACAACAAAATAGGTTGCAAGTGACCATGCAAGGCCGATAAGGCTTATGACAATCTTTGCAATGACCATGCCAATGCCTTTTCCATCCTCAGCCTGGCCTCTCAGTATGCTCAAAATCATCCCAACAGTTGCAGCGATTGCCGCCCAGGAAAGAATGCTGCCAAGCCTGGACAGTGAAAATGAAATGCTTTCACCCAGAGTAACGGGCTTTCCATCCATTTTTTTGCCTGCAGCATATATCAGGGAGCTGTTGAAGAATATGATTATTGCATAGGATGCAAAATAAAACAAGGCAAAAAGCCCGTAAAGCACAATATCAGAATCTGCAAGGAGTGCAGGGCCTATGAACGAAATCAGCACCCCTATAAGGACAATTGAGCTTATTGCAGGAAACAAAAGAAGTTTTTTGTCATTTAAAAGAACTTCAAAGCTCTTCTTAACAAGCCCGAATGACCGTGACAGTGTTTCAAACATGATGAAGGCTATAATGGATAAAATTTATAATTATTAATAAAAGAAAAAAAATTATTTTTCCCTTTTCTGCTTCTTCCTTCTCCACAGGATTATTGCAATTATCAGGAGCAATAGTATCAGCAGCCAGAGAAGCCATGGCAGAATGTCGCTGAAGGCAGCTGCCGGCGGCTTGTCATCTATCGGCTCCTCTATTGGAAGTGCACTTACCAGCAATGAAGCAATTACGCTTCCTCCGCGGACAAGTTTAATCTGATAGTCTCCTTCCAGATCTGCAGGAACCAGAATGAATCCTGATCCATCAGTTGTTCTTGTCGTCTGGCTGCCATCAGGGAATTCGATTATTACTTCGCAGTTGGCACATGGCTGATCTCCGATGGTTGCGTTTACAGGCACATCATCACCAACAAACACTGTCGGCGGACCTTCAAGCTCTGCAGGAACACATTCGTTATCAATGCAGACATATCCTTCCGGGCATAGCGGACATGCCGGGTCATCGCCACAGTCATAGTTTATCCAGACGTGGCCATCAGCATAACCGCAGTCTCCGGTCCTTTCTTCGCAGCTGCCGCCATTTGGTGCAGAACTGTCGCAGTATTGGGTGTTTTCACAGTCATCATCAGTAAGGCAATCAGGGGGCATGTCCCTGCACGACCCTCCGAACTGGCCTGCTGGAATATCACAGTATTGGCCGGGTTCACAGTCTGCATCAGTGGTGCATTCGGGCGGAGGCTCTTCACATCTTCCGCCTGGCTGTCCGGGCGGGATGTTGCAGTATTGGCCAGGGTCACAATCGTCATCATCAGTGCATTCATAGGGGATGTCAATGCATTGTGAACAGTCGATAAGGCTCTCAATAACCACAACAGGCGATCCCTCGCCGCTTGCCCTTATTCTAACATCAAAGCCGCACCCCGTGAAATTGAATATGCCATCAACCACCGGGCCGGAAGCAACATCTGAAAGGGTTGTTGCATGGAACACCTGAACCTGATCGGCATTTGTTGTAACTATGTTTCCTTCGCAGGATGAGCTGAATGAAACTGTTATCTGCGGCTTGTTGTCATTTGGCGTTGTCGGCCATTTCATTACCTGTATTGATGAAGAATCATTAGCAGTAACATTGTCACCGTTTGGCGGGACTCCTGTTACTGTCACATTATTAGCGTAGGTTCCATCAATATTGGATGTTACATTGTAGGTGATTGTTATCGTGGTGTTTGCAGGAATGGCAATTTCCCAGGTTACCGTTTGCCCTGTAAGGGAATCGCCGGCAACAGATGTTGGGGTAACATCTGATCCCCTGAAAGTCAGGCCAGGCTGCAGATCATCAGCAACAGTTACATTAAGCGGAAGCTGTCCTTCGTTCGTAACATTGACAAAGAAGGTTGCATTGGCTGCAATGTAAACCCATGTTGAATTTGCATCTTTTGTCACTGAAATGTTAACATAGTAGAGAGTGGTATCAGTGCAAACGCTGTCATTGACAGAAAATCCATTTGATGGAACTGAAGTGTGGTTCGCACAATTGGTAACATTAATCATCGAAGTTCCTGCATCTACGATTCCCTGATCGACAGTTGCATTGACATACAATGTAAAGAAATTCCCTGCAGAAAGATCCTCATAGATACTGCAGTCAAGCCGGGATGTTGTTGCTACACATGCGCATGAGCCATCGAGACTATAAACGCTGTCAAATGTCAGGCCGGGTGGCAGAAGATCAGTCACATTCACAGGACTTGGCAAAAGTGCTGCACCAGTATTGTTGATCAGGATGGTATATTCAACGATGCCTCCTGGTGATGCAGGAAGTGATGTTTCCTGTTTTGCTATTGTTGCATTGGCATAAAGTATTGTGAAGTTCAGATAATCCTCTGAAGTAACGTTTTCCCCATATTCATCGGTTCCGGTCACATTGGCATAATTGGTAAGGTTGACAATCGGGGTTGTACCATCAACAACACCGGAATCAACAGTTGCATTTAGCTGGATGCTCACTGACTCTCCGGGAGCAAGATCCAGAATGTCCCAGATGTAAATGCCAGCACCGGGTGATGAATCATATCCAGGTGAGGATGCTGAGTATGTAAGGCCTGTGGGAAGCACATCCGCAACTGTTGCGTTCAGGGCAATCTCTCCGGTATTTGTTACTGTTATATTAGAAACGACCAGACCGCCTTCAGAGTTCTCTGCCTGGACAGTTTCGTCTGCTTTGCTGATTGAAATGTTTGGGGTTCTGTTGTCCACGAGGATGCTGAAATCGCTGAATGATGACATATCTGTAAGGCCAAGCTGATTGTTTGCAGTATCAGGAGTATTGTTGAGCAAAATCCAGGTCCCGTTATATTTCCACATCTGAAGCCTGTATTCAACATATGGATCTGCCTCTGCATCTGTCCAGTGGTATGTCAATGATTCTATTACAAGAGGGGTGTTGTTGCCAAGGTTCTGGAAATCCAGGGATTTGTCATAGAACGAAAGATAATTTACGGGCATTGTTGGCGTTGGGGCATAATTGATGGAATAATGGTAGTCGCTCAGGAAAATGTTGTCATCAAGGCTGAAATTGACATATGTTGCAAGACCGGTATTTCCAAAGAGGACCTCGCTCATTATAAGCCTTGAAGACAAAGCAGTTACATCGATTTCAAAGTCAAGAGTATTGCCATAAAGCTGATCTGCCGACATATTAAGGAAAACCCTGTCGCCGCCATCAAGGTATATTCCAAGGCCGTTGTCATAAATTTCGTTGTTGCCGGTTTCAACAGTAATGTCAGAACCATTTACGAGCAAACCAAGGGGACTGCCATAAATCGTATTAACATAAAGGTTGGCTGAAGAACCAAACATCTCTATGCCACTCACTGCACTGTAAGCTATCAGATTATTTGACATTATGCAATTGAAGAGGTTGGATATCCTGATGCCTGCATTTCTGGAATCATATATGTTATTGCCAATAATGGTGTTGTTATCCCTGAAGTTATTGATGCCATAGGATGCATTATGGATTTCATTTCCCATTATCGTTACATTATTGCACTGGATGCTGATGGCAGTGCCTGAAGAATTATAGACCGTATTATTTTCAAAAACAGAATTTGTAGGGTCGGTAAAACTGCACAATAGTCCAAAGGAGGTTATACCGGATACTGCAGTATTGTTTATGAAAGAGTTGTTTTAAAGAGGCGGTAATGTCGATCCCAGCCGGAATTCATAGTTGGTGTGCCCGCTGGCATAATTATCCCTTACAGTTGCATTTGAAAGAGACTGAATGTAAAAACCATCATGCCCTGCATTGATTGCAGTATTGTTTATCACCAGAACATTAAAACAGCCGGTAACATAATATCCGGAACTTCCCGGAACGCCGTTCTGGGCAGTGTTATTGGAAAGAATACAGTTATCACAACCTGCCATAACAAATGAACTGCCAGTATTGCCGTATGACAGGCATGAATCAACAATACTGTAATTTGAACTTGATATGAAAATACCTGTGCCTGCATTGCTGAAACTGGTGACATTTTGCAGTGCAATCTCGTTGGTAAACTCAGAAAAGAACCCATAGTTGTAATCGTATATATTGCAATTCTTTATGGTAACATTGGAACCTGCAGACTCATTTACAAAAATACCTATGCTGATATTTTGAACAGACGTGTCATTTCCCCAGATACTATGGCCATTGCAGTCAAAAACAACATCCTGGGAAGCTATTTTGATGCAGGCCCAGTCGTAGCCTGAAAATGAAAAGCCTGCCTCTGATGCATTGTTGGGGAATCCAACCAGGTCCGCAGTCAGAACATATGTTCCGGGCGCAGTTATATTGCTGCAGGTACTGACATCTACTGAAAATCCGATTGATATTGCCAACAAAAAGGCCAAAATAAATATTCTTCCGTTCATGGAAAGTAAAAAGAGTTATACGTATATATATCTTTCTGATGAAGTTGTAAAAAAGGGAAAAAATTAGGAAGATTTCACATTTTCGCATTTTATGAAATATTTAGAGATCCAGTTGCCTTCCAGGTCCATGGAAAGATCCTTTGACTGCACTGAACAGGTTTCCATATATCTGTGCTCCACAGAAGGGAAGTATTCTATGTCAAAGCTATTTCTTCCGTCAAGGGAAGTGGACTTGTCAAGGAAGATTATGATCCCTCTTGCTTTTGCTGTGCTTCCTTCTTCAAAGACAACCAGACCTGTTCCGCGAATGCTGCTGATGGATTCGCCATCAAACTTCACATCAGTCAATGCAACATTGTCAAAACTAATGTCTCCAGGACCTGCATCCGGTACATTAGACCTCATCCATTTGTATTCCATAGTTCTGAAACTGCCGTCATTTTCAGAGAAAAATCTTATTTTGGACTCCAGAATGCCATCATCAAGCATTTCCTTCAGGGACTTGTCGGTTCTCGGAACAACATCTGTTCCATTCATCGGCTCATCGACAGGAGGGGCTTCCGGTTCCTCAATGATCGGTTCCGCCTCTCCGACATCGCAAATGAATTCACAGATGCAGTCTGGATATGTGCCTGAGATATTCCATTGGCCTACGCATTGAATATGCGGCTGGGTTGGACAATATTCCTCACATGTCATTGCCGGTTCTTGCGGCACTGGCTGCGGCTCTGGAGTTTCTGTAGTCGTACATCCTGCCAGTATTATTAAACTGGCAAATAGAATTAAAAATCGCATAACCAGTTTTCCTGGCAAAAATTTTTAAACTTTAAACAAGAATGGTAATACGACCAGGTGAAAAATATGCCTTCATGTCCAACATGTCACATATATAAGGGTTTATGGTCCGAATTGACCGAAGATAATAGCGGGATTTATACTTGCAAAATTAACAAAAATCACAAATTCAGCAGGGACAATGATGGGAATTTTCACAGTCTGGTACAGTAAGTTTTATAAACCTGATTTGTGTTAGAAAATAGAAGCCGTGTGATCCCATGTCACAAAGTTCAAAGCAAAGATTTGTGGCTCCCCAGAGGAAGCCTGCGTTTACAGGTGCTATGCCCCTGACTTCATCGGTAATCCTTGGAAGGGATGCAAGGAAAAGAGAGATGATAAATGATAGCAGGGTTATTCTCGAAACCATGGAAAGAATAGCCCCGGTTTACAGAGCCTGCAAAAGATATGAACTTGTTCTTGGCAGGGAAGCACTCAAAATCAGTTCAAAAAGAAAGGAACTCGAGATTGAAAGCGCCGGGGAAGAGCAGGTCAAAAAACCGCAAAGCCCTGACGAGGCTCTTCTTGGGGCTCTTGAGGTAAAAAGAATACGGGCAGTTATAAGAGGAAAAGAAAGAAGGCCTTCCGGGATTCATTATCACATTGAAGTGAATAAAGTCCATAAGATTATTCCTTTGAGGGATGCATATATGGAATCTGAGGATCCTGTCGGAGAAGTCTGCAAAGTACTTGATTGCATGAATATTGGAACTGAAAGGGCAACCCAAAGGACTTCGTCGCCAAATCTGCAACCAATTGAAAATGATGGAGAGCTTCAAAAAAGGCTTATTTCCTACGATGGCAGAAGCCATAATTCAAAACAATTTACTTATCATGCTCAGGAGATTGGAACCACTTTTAACATTCCGGGAAATCTGGAAGGGAACGAGCTGCTTAGGGCAATAGACAACAGAATATTTGCATTGCATGTTGAATGGAAAATTCCGTTTGATGCAAATGTTCTGGAAGCACAGGCAGATGCGATGAAAAAAGTGCCGGCTATGGATGGGCTTCCAAACGAAATGAAGAGGATTGCAACCGTGTTGCATAATCTGGTGGCGAATGATATCATCGGAGAATGGATTGTTCCTCAGGAATACCGTGAATCATTTGAAAGACTCAGAAGGTGTGCGCCATTCAAGGAATTGAAACAATTACCAATACCGGCAAATGAAATAAAACAACTGGAAGAAGCTTTTAAGCAGCTCGACCATCCCTCTCACAGGATAATAAGGCAGATGCATGATGAAGCCTGCATGAAAAAAGAGGATCTCACCTATGCTGAAAAGCGCAACATAACTGAAATGCTTGAAATGACCGCCAAGCTCTCCTCAGGAGTTCCTGTTGCCGCACTTAGAAACCTGGCAAATGCATTGAAGCTTGTTTCAGGGCAAGAGATGAACTGGAGCGATGATCAGCTAAGCAAAAAACATTTCGAGATAATGTATTTGTTAAGAAAGAAGATAATGAAAGTAGTAAATTTCGGGGACCTGGCATGATCAAAAAAAATTATCTGGAAAGGAAAAGCATTCCGCCAGGGCACAGTTTTGTAGGAATGGGTCCTATGATAAGCGGCATAATAAAGAAAGCATCTGCCGAAAGGATGACAAGAACAGTTGAAAAGGCCCTCATAAACAGAAACATCAGGGGAGAGGTACTCCTTGACAGGGCGTGCGGCAGCTTCTCGATTTTCAGGATAAAACTGCCGGAAAAGGAAAAACTGGTGAGCATTGAAAATGGAAAATTCCTTTATTCCAATGCAGTTGAGCATGTGGAAAAAGAATTGTCAATGCAGGGATTATAGATGGCCGGGCGTTTTTGGAAATAAAAGTTTTTTTCTATAGATATGAAACTATCGTTTTGCCTGAATTTGGCATTGGGTTGGACGGTTTTAATCAATGTATATAGGCACTTTTAAAATAATAAAACTGGAAGCCCCCGGCGAGAATTTCAACTTTTCGACTAGTTTGACCTGATGGCTTCAGGTTAAGCTTTTGCCATAAGTTTTTCATAAGTCAAAAGGTTCTTGAACTCGCGGCCTCGTCCTAATCAGTGTTTCCAGCATCCAACTGCCAGCCTCCGGAACCGGAGACAGGAAACTGCAGGCTGAAAACGCTACCAAGGACGCGCTCTACCTCTGAGCTACAGGGGCGTTATTGTAGAGATTATCGGGCAATTTTATTTAAACCTTGTCCTTGGATTGGCTTTTTTTAAGGAAACTGCTTCCAGGCAGTGCCCTTTTTTGTTCAATATTTATTAATTGTCAGCTGGATAATTGGTCATGTACGGAAGCGATGAGATCGTTTTTACGGGCAAATACAAGGATTTCAGCCTTGGAGTCCATTATGACCTTTCAAAGGCAGCTGAGAAGGATGTGGCAGGAATTTTAACTGAGATAAGCGAGGGAATAGAGCCTTTTGCATATGCATTCTCAGGCATAAATACTGAAGAAATCTGCCAGCAGGCAAAGGTCAGCGGATCTGGAATCGAAGCTGTTGCAAAAGCAGTGGAACAGTCTGATTTCGGCAAATGGGTAAAACAAAAATATGCCAAAGAGATGAGGCCGGTTGCAGAATCGTATTATTTCAACAGGCTGCTTGCAAATGCCGGGGTTAAAATCAGGCCGGAAACTCAAAACGCCATAAAACCAACAAAGGAAGATTTTGGAGGAACAATTGCATTTGTAGGCAAATACAAGGACTGGATTGCAATAAAAAAACTTGGACTGGAAAACGTAAAGGATTATGAGGTTTCAGGCATCCTCGCAGGAATCAACTTCACGATAGTGAACAAATCCCTTGCGTTTGCCGGATTCGAAGGAGATGCAAGCAGCATAACAAAGGGAAAAAGAAAATCATATGGTGCTGCCGTTGAGTGCCTTCGGGAGATTGAAAATCCTGAACCGCATATTGTTTGCAGGGTTCTCGAAGAGCTTGGTTTCAGGCCCTATGCAAGCAGCCATATGCTTACAGATGCATATCCGGACATTAAACCGCCAAAAGTAAAAGGAAGAAAACCAAAGAAGTGATAATATGGCAGAAGCAGGAGGAAAAATAATCTTATATGGGGAGCATTTTGTCGTTCATGGGGCGCCTGCAATAGCTGCAGGCATAAGCAACAAATCCGTAGTCAAAATCAAAAAGGCCGGGGAAAACAGCATTGTTACTGAACAAAAAGTCGTGCCTGAAACCAGTGTTGTTTCAATACAGAATATACTGGACAGCATGGCCATAAAAGACAAATATAAGGTTCATCTTGAAGGGAATTTGCCGACATACGGAGGGCTTGGATCATCTGCAGCATTCTGTGTTGCTCTGGTAAAGGCAATTGCAGAAGACCATGACCTTGGATTGAACAGGGAGCAGATAAACAGGCATGCATATGAAGGCGAAAAAGCATTTCACGGAGATCCAAGCGGCATTGACAACACGGTTGCTGCCTATGGAGGAATTGTGGAATTCAGGAAAGACCATGGATTCTCATTTTTCGAACCTGGAATTCCTTTGAACTTTATTGTTTCATTCACAGGAAAATACAGTCCGACAGCAAAAATGGTCGGGATGGTGGGAACGCTCAGGCAGCAGAACAAGGATAAATTCGGGCAGCTTATGGATGAATACACAGAACTCTCCATACGGGCAAAAAAAGCGCTGGAAAAGGGCCAGGCAGATGTAATAGGTGTATGCATGAACGAAAACCAGGTACTGCTTTCCGAACTTGGCGTTTCAGATGAAACCAACGACGAGATAACAATAATTGCCCTTGAGCATGGCGCTCTGGGTTCAAAGCTTACAGGCGGCGGCGGGGGAGGCTGCTGCATCTCTCTTGCTGATGATGAGAAACAGGCAAAGAAAATTGCCGAAGAAATCAGCAACCGGGGATATGAATCTTTCATAACAAAAATAGAAAAATAAAAAATTACTTTGATTTTCCGATTTTTTCAAAAGCCTTCAGGACTTCCATGGGCACTGCAAGGACAATCTTATTGCTTGGATCTGAAGATATATCAGCCAGGGTTTCCAGGGTTCTGAGATGGAATGCTCCCGGGGACATGCTAAGAGTTTCTGAAGCCTTCCTGAGGTTTTGCGAAGCTATCACTTCACCCTCTGACTTGATTATCTGCGCCCTCTTCTCCCTTTCTGCTTCAGCCTGCCTTGCCATGATCCGCTTCATGTCCAGAGGAAGTTCAATATCCTGGATTTTTATCGCAGTGATGTCAACTCCCCATTCATCAGTTTCCCTGTCAACAAGCTCCTTGATTTCATCTGCAATATTATCTCTTTCAGTAAGTACAAAATCAAGTTCCTTATTGCCGATAACATCACGAAGGGCAGTCTGCCCATATTGTGCAACTGCAAATACGTAGTCCTGGATTTTCAGGACTGCCTTTTCGGGACTTATTACTTTCATGTAGACAACTGCATTGACAGAAACCGGCACGTTGTCACGGGTCATAACTTCCTGTTTGGGGATGTCCACGGTTATTATTCTCGTATCGACAATGCGTACCCCCTGGATTATTGGAAAGATGATGTTTAATCCCGGACCAAGAGTTCTGCTGTATTTGCCCAATGTAAAAAGTACGCCCCTCTGATATTCCATAATGACTTTCACTGAAGTCAGCAACAAAAAGAATCCGATAAAACCTGCCGGAAGCAGGCAAATCTCCCATGCCATAAAAAACATTTGAAAGTATTTGTTTTAATATCTGCAGTTTTTGCAGGTTGTACCGACATTGACCCTCCTGCATATCCGGTTTATGGGGCATTCACTGCATTTGGGATTTCTTGGCAGGCAGATAGTTTGCCCAAACGCAACAAAATTCCGGTTTAATTCACTTACAGAATTGCCGGAAACAATTTTCATTAGAGCAGTCTCTGTTTCTTCAGGTTTTTTTGTTTTCACAAGGCCAATGCGGTTGCTGATGCGATGCACATGAACATCAACGCCAAGGGTATTTTTTCCAAATGCCCGCGAAAGGACTATATTTGCAGTTTTTCTTCCCACTCCGGGCAACGCAGTCAGCCCCGGAAAGTCATCCGGAACTTTTCCGCTTTTTGCTATTGCTTTTGATATTGCAAGGAGGTTTCTGGATTTCACATGATAGAAGCCAACTCCATAAAGCAGGGCCTCAACTTTCTTTAATTGAAGCATTGCAATTTTTTCCGGGGAATCGGCAACAGAAAATAATTTTTCCGCTGCTTTAATGGTAGTGCTGTCTCTGGTTCTTGCAGAAAGAAAAGTAAAAACAAGTATCTTGAATGGATCTTTGAACCCGGCAGAAAAAACAGGGGCATTCCTCCTGCTTGCCTCATTATGCATTTGTCTGATAATCCATTCAATTTCTGATGTAGCCTTCGACACAGCGATCATTGTCACATATGTAACCTTCAGGGCACCTTAGGTCCTCCTCTTCCACCCTATCCCCATAACAGAAGTATTCTCTCAGGGTGTAGTCATTAAGGCAATCATCAGTATATTTGTCATCGCCTATCTGGACAGTGCCTTTTTTGTAAATGTCAAATCCGGAATCAGTTTCTGAACATTTGCTCTTAACGCATCTGCCCAACAGGCATTTGTAGCCGCTTTCGCATCTTATATATTCAGTAACCGCAGTATTATTTTCACTGCAGTAATGCTCGATCACAGTGCCCTCGTCATCACAGTCATCCCATTCGCTGAAGGTTGTTGAGATTCCAAAATTCTGGGTGGTTTTGCCTTTTGTGTAGACATCCCTTCCTTCATCGGTTTCACTGCACCTGAACTCCAGCAAAACACATTTTCCTCCATCGCATCTTTCTCCCGGTTCGCAGTTTCGGTTTACAGCAGTTACATTGTTGTCTTTGCAGTAGTAATCCTTTACAGTTATGAAATCAATGCAGACATCTGTGTAATTAACTCCTGCAACAGTAACGGTTTCCCTCACATAAATATCTGGCTGGGAAGGCCCCCTGCAGGTTTTATCAAGTTCAGGCTTAAGCTCAATGCATTCACCATCAACACACATGCCCGGGCATTCAATGGAACTGTTTTTTATCTCATTTTCAATACATGCATATTCTATCAATATAGAAGAATTTTCACAGAAATCATGATAGCTTATGTTTCCTTTTGTGACAGAGCCGAAAACTCCGGAATACATGCCACCGTCAGTTTCAATGCATTCTTCCTCCTTCAGGCATTCTCCAAGTACAAAGCTCTGTACAGCCGCATCAAGGGCATCGCAATCAGTTTCATAGGTTATGCCATCGGATCCGCAAACCGGGCCGCTGCAAAGCGGAACCTCTTCCGGCGGCGGCTGGACAACCGGAGCTGGCTTCTCAGCCTCTTCTGAAACTGATGTACATCCCAACAACAGCATGACAGCAAGAACTACAAATACCCCTCTCATGCTTGGTATTTCATTGGGAACTTATTAAAAGTTTCCATAATGCCCGGCCAATAAAAGCCATTTAAAATGTTTCTCACAAGTATATACTATTATACACGGGTGGGATTTTTGAAAAAAATTACAAAACCAGAAAACAGAAAATTAGAAAAACAGGGCAAAGCGCCGTTCAGAAGAATGGCCGCTGCACTATTGCTTTCAGGGGCCATGGGCTGCGGTGCTGATGCAGATGTAAAAACAGAACCGTATCAGCTGGAAGACCAGAATGCAGGCTGCAGGATAACTCTGGATACGTGCGAAACCCAGACAATTCATTTCAGGGAGGAAGGAAAAGGCCGGAACAGCTATGAAATCGATGGCGCAGTATTCAGCTTCAGAGAACTTGGAATTTCTGAAGATACTGCAATATTCCATGTGGCTGCATGCGGGGATCTAATAGAATATGAACTTCCAGTAAACAGACTCATGAGCTTAACCCAGAGGGATGCAGAGTTCCATGTCATGATCCAAAGCGTTCAGCAGGACGAGATTGGCTTAAAGGTAACTACTGCAATCACGCCGGTCTGCGAGTGATATCTTCAAATGCTTTTTTCTTTTCATTATATGCCCAGACCAGAAGCTTTTCAAGATTGTTGACATCTGCCCCATTGTATCTTATCAATGTGTCCAGTGCATTCAGGTCATTGTACTTCTTATATTTTCTCCAGAGAAGAATGGCATCATAGCCGGTAAGCCCGTCAAGATCATCCTCCCTTTCAAAGCCGAATTTTTTCTCGATTTTCTTCAGGCCGCCGGTTATATCAAGCGAGGCAAGCAGGAACCTCAGGTCAACGTGAAGCCTTGGAAGGCGGACATTTGATTCCCTCATGATAAATGGAAGATCAAACATTGAGCCGTTGAATGTCGCAACCATGTCAAACTTCTCAATATCTTTTTTGAATTCATGCAGATTTTGGCCATGAACATAGCTCTTTGTTTTTTCCCCGTCATAAATTCCTATCACGGTGATGTAATCTGATCTCCTTGTGCCGGTTGTCTCGATATCCAGATAGGCAATTCTTTTGGCATGGGGGAACGTCCTCCACATCTCATTGCCCGGGATTACAGTTGCAAAATGGCCGAAATCCCTGGTTCTTAGCGCATATTTTGAAGACACCAGGGTTGAGCAGTGTTCCCTGTGATATGGCGATGTTCCAAAAACATCAAGGAATTCGTCCCATGTTGTTACCCCGTTTTCCCAGAGCTTTCTTTCTTTTATTGGCCCGTACTTGGGAAGATGGATAAAGGTATGCTCAAGCATGGGGGATTTTCTCTGATAAGAATTATTAAGCTGTGTGCCGAATTTCTCTTTGGTGGAAAAATGGATTTCGAATTAATGGGCAGGCTTTCAGAAGCAGACGGAGTAAGCTCACAGGAAGAAGGAATTGCAGAGATAATGAAGGATGAATTCAGGAAAAGGGGGCTGAAGGTTGAGGTGGACAATTTCGGCAATGTACTTGCATACAAATCAATATCAAAAAACCCGCTGGTGATAGCTGCGCATATGGACGAAATCGGATTGATGGCAAAGCACATAGACAAGAAGGGGTTCATACGGTTCATAAAAATAGGAGGAATTGATGATCGCAGTCTTGTCAATCAGCAGGTTCTGGTAAAAACAAGAAAAGGACTGGTACCTGGAGTTATTGGAAGCAAGGCACCGCACGTAATGAAACCGGATGAACGCAAAGGCCTTCTTGAATATGGGAACCTGTTTATAGATGTCGGGGCGGCTGACAAAAAAGAAGCTGCCGCTCTTGGAATAGAAATAGGCAATACAGTAACCTTTCCGACAAAATTCATGAGGCTCGGAAAAAAAATGATAAGCGGAAAGGCTCTTGATGACAGGATAGGGTGCTATGTGCTTCTGGAACTTGCAAGGCAACTTCCAAAAAACACAATTCTTGTTGGAACCACTCAGGAAGAGGTTTCCACATTTGGGAAGGGGGCAAAAATAGCAAGCTACAGGCTGGATCCAGGGGCGTTCATTGCAGTGGATGTTACAATTGCCGGAGACCACCCGGAAATGAAGCTCGAGGATGCACCAAATGAACTTTCAAAAGGCCCGTCTATCGTACTTACGGAATGGGCAGGCAGGGGAAACATTGCAGATGCAAGGCTGGTGCAGAAGACAATGGAATGTGCAAGAAAAAACAGGATAAAATTCCAGGTTGATGTTTTCGAAGGCGGTGCAACGGATGCAGCATCTGTCCATAATATGAAGGGAGGGGTTCCGTCCATAGCACTTTGCGTTCCCACCAGATACATACATTCAACAGTAGGAGTTGCCCATATTGACGATATTGAAAATTGCTCCAAATTGCTGAAAAAACTTATTGGGACGATATAATGAAGAAATTTGAAGAAATGAAATTTCTGATACATGATGCAGATGTGATACTTGAAGTTGTGGATGCCAGGGATCTGCAGGGAACCAGGCTTCCCATAGTGGAACGGATGTCAGGCACCAACAGGCTGATAATTGTTGTTAACAAGACTGATCTTTCAGAACCGCCGGCAATCCCCAAAAATGCCATAAAGATAAGTGCAAAAATTGCAGAAAGCAGAAAAACAGTGATAAATGCAATAATGGAAAAAACAGACAAAAGGCCGGCAAAGGCCCTTCTGATAGGCTATCCAAACGTCGGAAAAAGCTCTATAATAAACATGCTGGCAAGAAAAAAAGTTGCCAGGGTTTCTGCAGTTGCAGGAACAACAAGGAATGTCCAGTGGGTAAAAATCAGCGACGACCTGATGGTTACAGATTACAGGGGCGTTTTTCCCAAAGGAGAGAAAAAGGAAGACCTGATAAGGAAAAAGGCCATAAACATAGATGATAATCCTGAATACGGCTATCTTGAAGGAAAAAGAATTCTTGAAAGCCGGAAACTCAGGAAATGGATTGGAAAAAAGCTTGAAATCAGCCTTGAAGGAATAAATGATGCCGAAAGCCTCCTGGAAGCCATTGCAAAGAGAAGGAATCTTTATATCCGGGGAGGAAAACTGAATACCCAGGAAGCTGCCAAAATTTTACTTCGTGCACTTAGAGAGGCACCTGAGATATAGGCACATATTAATAAATCTTAACACATGAATTAAATATATGAAAAACAAAATGATCAGTCTTACTGCTAAAACTTTGGAACGCACGAATATAAGCGGGGAGATAATGAGTTCGGTAAGACAGATGAATATTCTGATAGTGGAGGATGAGCATCAGCTAAGGGAGCTTCTGGCAGTGATATTAAGCGACCATAAATGCAAGACGGCAAAAAACGGCCAGGAAGGACTTGAGATGTTCAAAGCCGGAAATTTTGATGTTGTTATAACTGATCTTGATATGCCCATAATGGATGGCATGAAATTGCTTGCGACGATAAAAAAAGAAAGGCCATCTACAAGAGTCATTATAATGAGCGGCGGCATTGATGAAACAAGGTTAGAAGCCATAAAGTTGCTTAAGCCCGAAGAGATTTATGCAAAGCCCCTTGATCTCTTTGACTTGAGAGAGGCAATTGATAGATTTTAAAGGCTTTTCTGGTAATTCCATGCATGAGAGGAATACTATTCGCCCTCTTGATGATATCTATTTCTTTTGCATCGACCACATGCAATGTTGATGGATGTGACATAACCATCACTTTGAAAATCGCATTTTCAGGGGCAGATGATGCATATATACAGAATGCAAAAAATGAGATAGAAAGCGTCTGGAACGGGCCCGGTGGATCAAGAACTATCGGGGACTGCAAATGCACCATGAAATTCGAGGTAATAACAAACAAGACTGCTGACTGCAAGAACAATCCGCCCCAGGACTGGCACTGTATAATGGTTACAGACTACAATAATGAACCTCCAAGAAACCAGACCAACTGGACTGGAGCCGAATTTTACATAGGTTATATGTACAATATTAGCACCGGTAATGGCAACAACAGCGTGAAAGGCTGGTGGTCAAACATAATGAGCAGGCCTGTGGATGCAAACGACCCTCAGGGTGAGCATTACAAGGATTTTGCCCATGAAGCAGGCCATATGATGGGCCTTGAAGACGGTGATGGAGGAATAATGTCAAGAACTTTTGGCGCCAATTCCGGTCCGACACAGGCAAACCTTGAAGAAATAGCAAATGACATCTGCGGAGCAAACGCCTGCCCGGACAGATGCTGCTGCGGAAATGGCCAGATAGACAGTAACATAGGGGAGAAATGCGATCCATTTGCCAGACCAGCCGGATGCGGTGCCGGAGAATCATGCTGTCCTGTCTGCTGCAGCTGCTTTGCACCAATATGCATTCCTGCAAACGGCGAATTCCTTGAGCAATCAGAATGCTGGAACAGGTGCGGATCAGACTCAACATGCTACAAGAACTACAAAACAGGCTGCTGGGACTGCGTAAAACAGCAAACTGTAATAACAGGAACATGCCGAGATCCTGAAAATGTGCGCGGAAATGCTGACTGCGATCATGAATTGTTTGAATTCGGAGAATATACGGCAGAGCTTTCCGTAATGTTCGGAAATGAAAGGATGAATATTGTAACTGCGGAAGGAGATACCGGCAATATAATAACAGAAAACAACAAGGTGAAGGAGGTTGGAACTGAACTGCTTGAAGATCCAACTGTGATGATTACAACAGACCGGGAAACTGTTTCCCTGATTGCCGGGGAATACATGAGCATACAGCAGGGCATTGCAACCGGCAGGATAAAAATAAATGGGCAGGGGATTTTAAACGGGTTCAAGTTCTTTGTATATGAAGTTGTATTTGGAATGTTCAACTTCTTCAGCCCCGCTCCTGAAGCAGCAATACCGGTTGTAGACCGGAACCTGCCTGAGGAATACATGCTTATTGCACAACCCGAACCAGATTTGCCTGAAGACGATCCAGAAAGATATGACATTTTGGGATTGCCGGATTCAGGAAGGAAGCAGCATGGCTAGATTGTACGTAAAAAACAGAGGCCAGTGGCGGAAATGGCTGCAAAAAAACTACAGCATGGAGAAGGAAATCTGGCTTGTCTATTACAAGAAACATACTGAAAAACCAACAATACCCTATGCCGATGCTGTTGAGGAGGCAATATGCTTTGGATGGATAGACAGCACAGTAAGAAAAATTGATGACGAAAAATATATGCAAAGATATACTCCAAGAAATTTTGCCAGCATCTGGTCTGAACTGAATATTCAGCGCGCTAAGAAAATGATAAAACAGAAAAAAATGACTGGTGCAGGGCTGGCAAAATTCAAAAAGAGAAAAACAGAAGTCTCCCGGGAAATCGGTTTTCCTGATGATTTGAAGACTGCACTTATGGCAAATAGGAAAGCATGGGAAAATTTCGGAAAATTACCGCCAAGCAGCAAGAAAATATGGTTCTGGTGGGTCGCAAGTGCAAAAAAAGAAGATACTAAAAAAAGAAGGATAAAAAGGTCTGTTGATGCTGCTTTTAGGAATATGAGATTTCCAAACGGTTAAAAATAACAGATTCCAATGAAGGTTATGCGAACTTATGTCAAGGGATCCCGTGCCGAACGCGAACTGATAGATTATTTTTCATCCAGTGGCTGCTGTGTGATAAGGGCGGCAGGCAGCGGGGTCAATTCCCTCAGCCCGGATATTCTTGTTTTCAGAAGAGGGATGCAGATCGGGATAGAGGCAAAGGCATGGGAAAAGGAAAATCTGAACATTGATCGTGAACAGTTCGTGAATCTCCGGAAATGGGAGGAGATAAGCGGCATTAACTGCCTGATAGGATGGAGAAGGAACAGAAAGCCGTGGGTGTTTGTTCCTTTGGCAGTTTTCAGGGAGAATTCAAAGAGCTTTGGAATCAACTGGGAAAATGCAAATGCTCTTGGAAAAAAGCTTGAAGAAATGGCTTAGGTTCGGTTAATTTTATTTAACCGGAATACCGGCACCGTCAATTTTCTATTAAGGATGCATTAACCAGATATATAACAGTATTCAGAATATTCTGTAAAAAGGTCACCGTATATTGACGATGCCTCCTATCATATCAGGCGGAAAGAGGAGGATAGATGATATAAAAGAGCTGAACCGGGTCACCCCTATGAATAACAGATCCGGCATTACCGGACAATGGTGCTGGGGGCTTCTTCACCTTTCATCAATGCAATAATTCGTTCAGGATGATGCGCATTGACTATGTAGGCCTTTGTTCCCATATGGAAAATCTCTTCAAGTTTTCCTTTCATGGAACCCGTCACATCATTTTGTCTTTCTTTCAGATGGCTGGAGATTTGTTCGAAATTATCTCTTGTCACTTTTGGGATGAGATTGCCATCGCTGTCAAGAACTCCGTCAACATCAGTTGCAAGTACAATCAGTTCGGCATTTTTTCCCATGTAAGAGACTATCTGGTCTCCTGAGCAGACTGACGAGCCAAGTTCAGAATCGGGCACCATATCACCGTAAAGAACCGGAAGATAGCCGGAAGAAACGTAATTACGGATTGCTTCCATGTCTAATTTTTCTATTCTTTTGTTTTTTTGTTGAATTACAAGATTCGGAACTATCGATATTGCCGGAACGCCTTCTGACACCAAAGCGGAAACAAACATGCCTGACAGTTCATTGCACGATGAATGGGTTGCTGCACAGCCATATCTCTGCTCATCAGTTGATACTCCATTATCTATTTTGTATTTCACTACAAGTGGATGGCCGAATGAACCTGCTCCATGCACTACTACCAGGTCTCTTTCACCGCGCGTCCAGATTTCTGAAATTACCTTTGCCATTTTTTTGATGTTTTCAGGCCGGGCAACTTTATAGCCGCTTTTATCAGTAAGGATGCTACCGCCGATTTTGAGAATTTTCATAGATTGTATCATCAACAAAAGTACTTAAATAGCCTTATAAATAGTTATAATTATCATAATATTATGGTTGAGAGGTACAGGGCAGACGGGTTGCCTGAAGGAAGGCGGCTAGTTTCACTGCTTTCAATTTCAAAAAGCCCTG